>NZ_CP033897.1:646631-969947 GCF_003813985.1 Corynebacterium gerontici | reverse complement strand
ACCGCCTCTACCGCGAGAACTCCTCACTGTTTACCCAAGACGACGTTCCCGAAGGCTTTGGCTGGACCAAGGCGGATGATGCCCAGAACAACATCTTGTCCTTTGTCCGCTACGGCAATGACGGCGAGCGAATCCTCGCCACATTCAACTTCGGCGGCACTTCACAACCCAATTACAAGCTGGGTGTGCCCAACGGCGGGCGTTGGGAGTGCATTTTCAACTCCGACGCCGGCGTCTATCAGGGTGCCGATAACTGCCTAGAATCCACCGTTACTGCCTGGGATACCGATTGGGATGGCTACAGCCATTCGCTCACCGTGCATATCCCTGCAATGAGCGCGCAGTTCTACCGCTGGGTGGACTAATCTGAGGAACTAAAAATGATCCCGGTCGCGAGGCCGGGATCATTGTCATTGTTAAAACAGTGCGTTGGCCATGTCGGCTCGAGCTTGCAGCACGCGGGCGTCGCTTGGCTCAAAGAGAGCAAAGAGCTCCACTAGGCGCTCACGAATCACATCTTTTTCTTTGCCACTCGTGTTCCGAAGCAAGGCGATGAGTCGGGAAAAGCCCGCCTCCGGTGTGCCCTGAGCAATCTCTGCGTCGGCGGCAGCGAAGGCGTAGTCAAGGTTGGTGGGATCCTCGTTTGCTTGCGCGATTGGATCTTCGCCCTGTTGTGTTTGGAGACGCATCAGCAGCCGGGCATTGTCACGTGCCTGCCGGGCTTCTGTATTTTTGGGTTCACTGGCGAGAATGCGCTCATACACCGCGATGGCCGCTTCGAAATCGCCACGGTTCAGTGCCTCAGTGGCCTCCGCGAAACGCGGATCTTCCGGTGTCTCCGGCGCCGCCTCACCTTGGGGCTCGGTAGGCTCTCGGCCGATGGCTTTTTGGATGGCCTGGATCCACTGCACCAGCGCCTCTTTAGGCTGTTCACCCTCAAAGTTTGCCAAGGGCTGCCCCTGATACAACGCCACAACAGTGGGCAGCGCACGAACGCCAAACATTTGGGCAACGTCTGCGTGAGCGTCGGCGTCGGCATAGGCAAACACAAAGGCTCCGGGCATTTCAGTGCTCAATTGGCCCAGCGAGGCACGTAGTGCTTCGGAGGCATCACTGCGTGTCGTGCCGATGAGGACCACGGCCGGCTGCTGCTGGCTCGCCTCGATGAGCTGCGTGATGTTGTCGGCGCGCAGCTGCATTGCATCGTGTGCTGCGGGCTCGTTAGCGGAGTTCTTGGGCTGTTGAGCAAGCGCGCTGAGGTCTACCGCGCCTTGGGCGAATTGTGGTTCTGCCATGGGGACGCTCCTTCGGGTGCTAGTTATCTGGCGAGTCTACGTTCTACCGACTCCACTTTGGAAGTGATCTGATTATCGTAACCCGGCCGGATATCAGCCTTCAGCACAAGCCCAACGCGCGGCGAAACAGCCAGGACCGCGTCGGTGGCGCGCTTGACCACATCCATCACTTCATCCCACTCGCCTTCAACCAATGTGAACATGGCGTTTGTTTCATTTGGCAGACCAGATTCGCGCACTACTCGGATAGCCTCGGAAACGGCATCGGCCATTTCCGCCTCGGCGTTGGGGACTTCGGTCGGCGCTACAGAAAAAGCAATAATCATGCTGGATCATCCTCGTGAATATGCTGGTTGGTGAGTTTTTTCACCCCACCCAAGCTCTTCGACGGGGCTAGAATGGGGGCTTATGAGTCATTCTATTGCTGATATCGAGATTCCCCACGAGCTTGTCGTCTGCCTCGACCACGTCGGCATCGCCGTGCCTGACCTGGACGCTGCTGTTGAGTTCTACCGCTCTGCCTTTGGTTGGGTGAACCATCACCAGGAAACTAATGAGGAACAGGGCGTGACCGAGGCAATGATCGGCCCGAAGGATCTCAAGGAAACCGACGGCATGATCCAACTGCTGGCTCCCTTGAACGAGGATTCCACGATCGCCAAGTTCATCGACAAGAAGGGCCCTGGCCTTCAGCAGATGTGCCTGCGCACTTCCGACATCGATGCTTTGTCCAAGCACCTGAAGGATCAGGGTGTGCGCTTGCTCTACCCCGAGCCCAAGAGTGGTACCGGCGGAGCCCGCATCAACTTCGTCCACCCCAAGGATGCTGGCGGAGTGCTGCTCGAATTGACGGAACCTCAAGCCTAAGAGCTTATCGACGATCCCAACATCCCCTGTGCCAGTGGCGCCGATCCTCGGTGCCACGGCCTATTTCTTTGGGCCAGGCAACGATGTGCGCAGTCCCGGGTGGAATATTCTGATTACAGCCGGGACAAATGTAGTACTTCTGCGCAGCAGACGCGCCCATGTGGCGCATTTCGAAGGGCTCACCCGCTGCCCACCGCGGCCCCGGCACAGTGCGGGTGCCGAAATACACTCCGCCGTCATTGGGTAAAGCGCGCAGCTCATCCCGTACTCTTCTATTCTTCCGCCCCATTTAAAACAACCGAAGTTCCTGGGATTCCGCCCCTCGAAGCTCGTCATAATCAAGTGTTACGCAGCGGATGCCGCGGTCCTCGGCCAGGGTACGGGCCTGCGGTTTGATCTGTTGAGCGGCAAACACCCCGGACACGGGAGCGAGGAGCTCATCACGGTTGAGCAACTCCAAATATCGACTCAATTGCTCAACGCCGTCGATACCGCCGCGTCGTTTCACTTCGACGGCGACGGTAGAGCCATCGGCATCTTTGCATAAAATATCCACTGGTCCGATTGCGGTTGGATATTCACGACGGATGAGCGTGTAGGCGTCGCCCAGCGTGTGGATGTGTTCCGCAAGCAGGGCCTGAAGGTGGTCCTCTACCCCATCCTTTTGCAAGCCCGGATCCTCGCCTAGCTCGTAGCTCACGTCGGAATGCACGGCCTCAATGTGGATGCGAAGTTGTTCCTTCTTCTTGTTCTCAACCACCCACAGCGTGCCTTGCTCGTCTTCGAGTTCTTGCAGAGTGCAGGGAGGCGTCATCCAATTCAGCGGCTTATAGGCTCGATCATCTGCGTGGATGGATACTGAGCCATCCGCTTTGAGTAAAAGCAAACGATCCGCCATGGGCAGGTGTGCCTGGAGGCGACCAACATAATCGACGCTGCAGCGAGCAATGACAAGACGCATGCGCACTACCCTAGCTTATGAACGTTGGCCGTTGCCGCTCATCTTCCTCCGCAGCGATTTTGCATCTATCCGATCCATACGGGCATCGGGTGCAGCTTCCACCCAAGCGGTGAACGCCATTTCCGCGCGGGGTTCAAGGGCTATCTCGAAGGTGTCTTCACCACAACTCATTGTGACTACACGGGTTGCAGGGGACAAAAATGAGGCCTCGCGAACGGTCAGTTCACGATGGCCTCGCAATTGCACCTCGTTACGGCGGAAAGTGACGTTGGCAAAGGGCACGATGGAGCGCAGCTTGAAATACTCCACGGTGGAACCGGAATATCGCAATAAGCCATAACGCCAGCCGTGTTCACCGGACGCCGGCAGCTTCCGCATGCTGACTGTAGTGCCACGAGAACGCAAAGTGGCAAAGCGCCAGGCGACAAGCAGCGCACACACTGCACACAGCAGCGCGAGCAGAAGAAGGAAAAACCGCACGTTATAACACCTTTGCGTTCGGCTTGAAACGATTTCTTAGCGCTATAGTACCTGCCACTTTTTACACGCAGCAAGTACATGCAAAAGCTCCCATGGTTTTCCATGGGAGCTTTGAGTTTTCGAGCGTCTAAGACTCAGTGCTGCGACGCACGGCCTTCAGCTCAGCGCCGGCGCGTGCCTTGACGGCTGCGTCTTCGCTTTGCAATTGCCGCTCCGATTCAGCGGTATCCACTTCATCGGACCAGATAGCGTAATCGGCAAGGATGGTGACCTTCTCTTTGGAGACGGAGAGGAAACCGCCCTGGACGGCCGCTACCTTCTTGGCGCCGTCGATGGGACGGATGGTCACGACGCCATCTTCGACCAATTGGCCGAACATGGGCTCGTGACCTGGCAGCACGCCGATCTCACCCTCAGTGGTCTGCGCGGTGACGATGCTCGCCTTTCCGGACCAAAGCAAACGCTCGACGGAGACCAGTTCTACGGTGACGTCAGCCATGTGCGTGCCTCCCCTACTTCTTCTCGGTCATCTTCTTGTAGGCAGCCTCGACATCGTCCAATCCACCCAGGCCGTTGAAAGCCTGCTCCGGGTAGTGGTCGAAGTCGCCGTTGCAGATGCGCTCGAAGGCGTCGATCGTGTGAGACAGCGGGACGTAGGAGCCTGGGATACCGGTGAACTTTTCAGCGACGAAGAAGTTCTGGCCCAGGAAGCGCTCCAGACGACGTGCACGCTGCACGGTGATCTTGTCTTCTTCAGAGAGCTCGTCCATACCGAGGATGGCGATGATGTCCTGCAGTTCCTTGTTCTTCTGCAGAATGTGGATCACACGCTGGGCAACCTCGTAGTGCCGCTCGCCGACGATACCCGGCTCGAGGATACGAGAGGTAGAGGTCAGCGGGTTCACTGCGGGGTAAATACCCTTCGAAGCAATCGCACGATCCAACTCGGTGGTGGCGTCGAGGTGCGCGAAGGTGGTGGCAGGAGCCGGGTCGGTGTAGTCGTCGGCAGGCACGTACACGGCCTGCAGCGAGGTAATCGACTTACCCTTGGTGGAGGTAATGCGCTCCTGGAGCACACCCATTTCGTCAGCCAGTGTGGGCTGGTAGCCCACGGCGGAAGGCATACGACCCAGCAGGGTCGAAACCTCAGAGCCAGCCTGGGTGAAGCGGAAGATGTTGTCGATGAACAGCAGCACGTCCTGGTGCTGAACATCGCGGAAGTACTCCGCCATGGTCAGACCGGACAGCGCCACGCGCATACGCACTCCTGGGGGCTCATCCATCTGGCCGAAGACCAAGGCGGTGTCTTGAAGCACGCCCATTTCTTCCATTTCCAGGAAGAGGTCAGTGCCCTCACGGGTACGCTCACCCACACCGGCGAACACCGAAGTACCGGAGAATTCGCGGGCGATACGGGTAATCATCTCCTGGATGAGCACGGTCTTGCCCACACCAGCGCCACCGAACAGGCCAATCTTGCCGCCCTTTACATAAGGGGTGAGCAAGTCGATGACCTTAATGCCGGTTTCGAGGATCTCAGTCTTGCCCTCGAGCTGATCGAAGGGCGGCGGATCGCGGTGGATGCCCCACTGCTCACCGTCGCGACCGAGGCCGGGCTCGTCGAGGCAGTCACCGAGGGCGTTAAAGACGTGGCCCTTGACGACGTCACCAACGGGCACCGAGATCGGCTTGCCGCTGTCTTTTACCTCAGCGCCACGGACGAGGCCGTCGGTCGGTGCCATGGACACCGTGCGCACGAGGTTGTCGCCGAGGTGCTGAGCAACCTCAAGCGTGATGGTCTTGGCGACTGCCTCGAGGGTGACCTCGACAGTCAGCGCGTTGTACAGGGCCGGTAGCTCGCCGCGCGGGAATTCCACGTCGACGACCGGACCAATGACGCGCACAACGCGACCGGCGCCAGCCGCCTGTTGCGTGTTCTGCTCTTGTAGAGCTGTGGTCATAATCTAGTCACTTTCTCCGCTTTCGGCGAGCGCGCCTGCGCCACCGACGATCTCTGTGATTTCCTGGGTAATTTGTGCCTGGCGAGCCTGGTTGGCAACACGAGACAAATCCTTGACCAGTTCCGTAGCGTTGTCGGTTGCCGACTTCATCGCGGTGCGTCGAGAAGCTGACTCTGCGGCTGCGGCTTCAAGGAAGATCGCGAACAGGCTGCGCGACACGTACTGAGGAAGCAGAGCTTCCAGCAAGGTGTCCGCGTCCGGTTCGAAATCAACATCAGCGTGGGGATCACCGGCATCCGAGAGGATGTCTTCACCCTGCTGAATCGGCTCGGTGTGAATTACTGGCTCGATAGGCAGCAATTGGTGCACCACGGCGGTCTGGGTCAGCATTGACTCGAACTCGGTGTACACCACGTGCACGGTGTCGAAACCCTGCACGTCTTCGTGCTCAGAAGCGTTCAAACCCGCGCGATGCTTGGTCGTGCCGTTGGAACCTGCGATGAATCCGTCGATCATATGGCGACGAACATCGTGGGTTTCCTTCCATGAAGGATCCTGCGAAAAGCCCGTCCATGCACCCGCAACAGGCTGCTCGCGGAAACGGTAGTAACCAACACCCTTGTTGCCAGTGACATAGCGGACTACCTCGTAGCCATTGTCTTCCAGCATGCGGGTGAGTTCCGCTGCCTTCTTAAACACGTTGTAGTTGTAGCCGCCGGCCATGCCGCGGTCACTGGTCACCACGAGCACGGCTGCACGCCTTGCCCCTTCGCGTTCGCGAAGCATCGGGTGATCGAGGGAGCTCGCCGATGCCAAGCGTTCCATAACGCTGTGGATCTCGTTGGCGTAAGGCTGTGAAGCTTCCACGCGGGCTTGAGCCTTGGTGATGCGCGAGGTTGCGATCAGCTCTTGAGCCTTCGTGATCTTCTTCGTTGAGTTCACGGACCGGATGCGGTCACGTAGCTCGCGAAGATTAGCCATAAATCCTTCGCCTCCCTTCTGTACCTTGATGGTTCATCATTGTGTGCAAGGCAATCGGCCTTACTTCTTGACGTTCAGCGTGTTCTTCTTCACCTGATCGGAGGAGAGTGCCTCGACCTCAGGCTCGTTGATCACGGGCTTACCATCAGTGGTTTGGAAGGTGCGCTTGAAGTCATCGGTAGCTGCAACGAGGGCATCCTGGGACTCCTCGGACAGCTGAGCACCGCCAGCGATCTGCTCGAATACCTCGGGGGTAGCCGAGTGCAGGTGATCGATCAGCTCGGACTCGAAGCGACGGATGTCTTCGACGGGAACGGTGTCGAAGTGGCCGTTACCTGCAAGCCAGATAGAGACGATCTGGTGCTCGACGGACTGCGGAGCATTCTCGGCCTGCTTCAGCAGCTCCACCAAGCGTGCACCACGGTCAAGCTGAGCCTTGGAGGCTGCGTCAAGGTCGGATGCGAATGCCGCGAAAGCTTCGAGGTCGCGATAAGCAGCCAAGTCCAGACGCAAGCTACCGGAAACCTTCTTCATACCCTTGGTTTGTGCTGCGCCACCCACACGGGAGACGGACACACCGACGTTGATAGCCGGGCGCACACCCTGGTTGAAGAGGTCAGACTCGAGGAAGACCTGACCGTCGGTAATGGAGATCACGTTGGTGGGGATGAAGGCAGACACATCGTTTGCCTTGGTCTCAATGATCGGCAGCGCCGTCATTGAGCCTGCGCCCATGTCGTCGGAGAGCTTCGCCGCACGCTCCAGCAAACGGGAGTGCAAGTAGAAGACGTCACCGGGGTAAGCCTCGCGTCCCGGAGGACGACGAAGCAGCAGGGAGATTGCACGGTAGGCCTCGGCCTGCTTGGTCAAATCATCGTAAATGACCAGTACGTGGTTGCCCTGGTACATCCAGTGCTGACCAAGCGCGGCACCAGCAAAAGGTGCGAGCCACTTGAAGCCTGCGGAGTCAGATGCGGGCGCTGCCACGATGGTGGTGTACTCCAGTGCGCCGTGCTCCTCAAGAGTCTTGCGCACTGCAGCGATGGTCGAGCCCTTCTGGCCAATCGCGACGTAGATACAACGAACCTGCTTGTTCTTGTCGCCGGATTCCCAGTTGGACTTCTGGTTCAAGATGGTGTCGATGCAGACGGCGGTCTTACCCGTCTTACGGTCACCAATGATCAACTGACGCTGACCACGCCCGATGGGGGTCATTGCGTCGATAGCCTTGATGCCGGTTTGCATCGGCTCTTCAACGGGCTGACGCTGCAGCACGGAAGGTGCTTGCAGTTCCAGCACACGCTGCTCCTCGGCCTCGATTTCGCCAAGGCCGTCAATAGGCTGACCAAGCGGGTTGATCACACGGCCGAGGAACTTGTCACCCACGGGGATGGACAAGACTTCGCCGGTGCGTCGGACTTCGTCGCCTTCTTTCAGGGTTTCGTAGTTACCCAAGACCACAACGCCGATACGGTCGGTGTCGAGGTTCTGTGCGACGCCGATGACGCCGCCGGGGAACTCAATGAGCTCATTTGCCATCACCGAAGGCAGCCCGGAAACCTGGGCAATACCATCAGCTGCGGAAATGACCACGCCGACCTCCTCACGGGAGGCCTCCGCGGAGTAGCTCGAGGTGTAGTTCGCAATCGCGCTACGGATCTCATCGGAGGAGATCGTAAGCTCCGCCATGTTCTTCCTGCTCTCGGTAGTTTCTTCCAGCAATTTCTTCTTCTGTCAGTCGCGTGTTACACGAGGTGTGCACGGAGACGCTCGAGCTTGCCCGAGGTCGATCCATCAATCACTTCGTCGTCCACACGGATGACCATGCCGCCGAGGAGGCTGGGATCAACCTCAGAGTGGATGGACATCTCGCGACCATAAATTCGCTCTAGCTTGTGCGACAGTGCTTCAGTCTGCTCAGTGCTCAAGGGCGATGCGGCCACCACGTGCGCTACAGATCGTCCCTGCAAAGCAGCGACGTCGTTGGAAAGTGCACGAATATCGTCAATGACGTTGTGCTCCGGACGGGCGACGGCTTGGAGAGCCAATGCCTCGGTCACCGCGGTGACCTTGCCGTAGAGCACCTTTGCCAAAAGATCGCGGCGCCTGTTCGCTTCAACCGTGCGGTCGTCGAGCAGCAGCGTGAGCTGAGGCTCGCGTTCCAACACGCGCGAAAGGTGGAAGAGTTCATCTTCGACCTGTGCGAGGTTGCCTTGACCTTCAGCGGAGCGCATCAAGGAACGGCGTCCCACAGTGACCAAACCTGCGCGGAATTCGCGGGGGTTGGACCAGGACTCGCGTGCGGAGGTGATCAGTACCTCCAAAGTCGCGGGGGAAACCTTTCCCTCGAACACTGCAGTAACCAAACCGGCGCGCTGGTCTGCGCTCGTGGATGCATCGGCAACAGCTACGCGCAGAGCACGGTCTGCGTCGAGCACCTCGACGACGTCGAAAAGCTCGGTGCCGGTCTGTGCGGCAGTAGCTGTGGCCTGCTCCTTGGCCTCCCACAACGCTTGATCGAGGTGGGAGATAACGCGGGCTAGTGCTTCGCGGCTCGCTGCGTGCATGGTGCTCACTTTCCTGCGGGAGACACGGTATCGAGATCGGCCAGGAACCGGTCAATGGTGCCAGAACGCTTAATGTCATCGGAGAGCTGGTCTCCGAGCAGGCGCTCGGCAAGATTGATGGAGTTCTGTCCCATCTCGCGGCGAAGTTCAGACACAACCTGCTCACGCTGAGCGAGGAGCTGGCGCTCACCGGACTCGATGATGCGGTTGCTTTCCTCAGTGGCCTTTGCCTTCATGTCAGCCTCGATCTGCTTGCCCTTTGCACGGGCTTCCTCACGGATCTCGGCTGCTTCGGCGCGTGCCTCTGCGAGTTGTGCGTTGTACTTCTCCAGTGCGGCCTTAGCTTCAGCCTGTGCAGCCTCGGCGCGCTGGATACCGCCCTTGATTCGATCTTCGCGCTCGGCCAGCACTTCCTGGAATTTAGGAAGCACCAACTTGGTGAACAGTAGCGCGACCACAACGAGCACGACGAGCGACCAGACGATGTCGTAGCCAGCAGGAAGGAGCGGGTTCGGCGCCTTTTCCATGGGCAGGTGCTCCCCCTCTGCTGCAAGGTAAGTAATGACGTTCGTCATGATTCTCGGCTTTCGTGTCGAAGGTGGTTATTAAAGGACGAAGCCTGCGGCGAGGCCGATCAGGGCGAGGGCCTCAACGAATGCGATACCAATGAACATGTTGGTGGTCAGCTTGCCTGCCATCTCGGGCTGGCGTGCCATGCCCTCGAGAGCCTTGCCCACGAGGATGCCGATGCCAATGCCGGGGCCTACGGTCGCGAGGCCGTAGCCGACGGTTGCGATGTTGCCGGTGATGCCTTCAGCACCCTGTGCCAGAATGACTTCGTTCATGAGAATGTCGTTCCCTTTCTGAGTGCTCGGTTCAGATGAACTCTGCTCCGAGCGTTGGTGTTATTGAAACTTGTTATCCGCTTGTGGCAAGCGAGGTCAGTGTTCGTCAGCGTGCAGCGACAATTCGATATACACCGCGCACAGCAGTGCGAAGATGTACGCCTGGATGAAGATCACCAGGAGCTCGAAGAGCGTGAACGCGACCGCGGCAACGATGGTTACTGCGGACAGCGCCGTCCAGCCGTTTAGCTGCCAGAAGAAGAAGTTAGTGGCAGAGAACAGCAGAACGAGGATGATGTGTCCCGCCAGCATGTTAGCCAACAAACGGATGGTCAACGTAGCCGGACGGAGGATGAAGGTGGAGAGGAATTCCAGTGGCACCACCAGCAAGTGAAGCAGGGGATGCAGGTTAGGAATAACCACCGAAGACTTTACGTACTTGAAAAAGCCGTAGCGCTTCGCACCTGCGTAGATAAAGGCCAGGTAACCGAACACCGCCAACACCAGCGGCATGCCCACGCGGGCATTTGGCGAGATGTTGAGGAACGGAATCACCGATGGCAAGTTGCCGAAGAGGACAATGAAGAAGATGGTGGCAAGCACAGGAAGGAATCGCTTCGCTTCTTTCTTGCCCAGGATTTCTTCAGCGATATTGATGCGGACGAAGTCCAGCATGATCTCCGCGACGTTTTGCAGGCCACTCGGGATCAGCTTCGGCTTGCGCATGGCAATGCCGAAGAAGAGCACGATGACGAGGCCCATCAGCAGGCGGACGAACATCAGACGGTCGATTGCGAACCATTCACTGTTAGCAAACCAGATTGGTTCCGGGAAGAATTCGTGTTCCACGGTGGGTGCATGAAATTCACCCTTCATGGCCATAAATGTAACGCTCAGCGTTCTCTCCCGTGTTCGGGCCGATCCGCTTCACTCACGTGAAACACACCGGTGCGATGGACGTCTGAAAACTCTCATGACTACCAAGGATTCCGTCGCACATCAGCAAGGTAGCCACTAAGGTTCACACCAAATGCAGACCTCTGCCTACTTGGTGCTTACCCCTTAGAAACTCTATCAGGGGTTTCACACAAATAGCGACACACCTTCCAGCGATTGAATACCCCCGCCGCCACCCACGGATAACAATGCCCATGAGCTGGAGATTTGCCACGGTGTAAGGTCAATCACAGTGGGTATTCAGGGGTGAAAATGTCGCGTATTCGCCCGTCATTCACACCAAAAACCAAACTCCCACACCCCCGCTACCCCCGGTCACTGAAAAATAGCTGGACTACTCCCAGCGAATTCTCAGCCTTCAATTTTTGACTGCTGTTCCGGCACTACATAAGTGACATTCGTCGTGATGATTCCCCACATTTCACTGGCCAACACACAGATCATCGTCGCAACAACTGTGATGAACAAGGCCAGGTGATCATAGAAGTACAAATCACGAATACCGATATAGATAGCGAGGAACACCACAATCTTCAACAACCAACTACCCAGCACCACGGCCGCCGTGGTCGACGGAGAGGTACGTGACGTCGCCAGAACACTAATCACCGTAAGCAACATGAAGCTACCCCCGATCCCCGCCCCCAAAAGCGCACCCCACAATCCAGGCAGTCCACTGGCGGCGCCCCACGCCGCCAGCGAGATCACGGTCACCACCAACAACGCAATGGTGCCCAACTTGAGGGCACGTTGGAGTGGTCGGCGGTGGTCGTCGTAAAGCGAAGTAGTCACCCCCAGAATACTACCGGGTGATCGCATCGGTGTTAGCCTCGGGCTGGAGCTCACGCTGCCGACGAAGCGTAAAAATCGCCGCCACAACAGCAGACACCACAATGAACGCGATAGCGATCAACGGCGGCACTATCGAAAATGCCACCGCGCCGAACGCTACCACCGAAACCCAGGAATACAGCACCAATACCACGCGGCGGTGAGTGTGCCCCATGCGCAGCAGACGGTGATGCAGATGCATTTTGTCAGCAGAAAACGGCGATTTGCCCGCGCGGACACGTCGGACCACCGCCATAATCAGATCCAACATCGGCACGAATACTGCTGCCACCACCACGATTAGCGGCGACATCAACGCCAACACGTCGACGGCACCAAACAGGCTCATGTCGATTTTGCCGCTCGCAGAAGTGGAACCGGCGGCCAGCAGCAAGCCAATAAGCATGGCGCCGGTATCCCCCATGAAAATCCGAGCGGGTTCGAAATTGTGCGGCAAAATACCAGCGCAGATGCCCACGAGCGCAGCAGCGATAATCGCCGGCGGATAAGCAGACACCATTCCGCCCTGATCGTGCAACACAGTAAGCGAGAACATGAGAATGCTTAAGCCGGCAATGCCCCCCAAGCCCGCCGCCAGACCGTCGAGCCCATCGACAAAGTTGATCGCATTGATCAACGTGACGGTCAGCAGCACTGTCACCACGGTGGAAGCGATCGGGTCGAGAACCAACGTGGTCCCGCCGCCGAATGGAATGTAGATGACCGACCAAGTCAGCCCCAATAAGCTCATTACCAATCCCGCGAGGATTTGGCCGGCAAGTTTTGTGAAGGCGTCAAGCTCCAAAAGATCATCTATTACGCCCACAATCACTATGACGAAGGCTCCCCATGTGACCGCGCTCATCTCGGGCGTGACGGGCTGAAATCCACGCGTCAAGGCTGGAAGCTGGTCTGCGAGGAACACCGCGCCCAAGAAACCAGAAAACATCGCCACGCCGCCAAGACGCGGCTTGGGCACGTTGTGCACATCGCGCTCGCGAATCTCAGCCATGTGTCCGCTACTGACCACGACCGCGCGCACCACACCGGTGGTGAGATAGGTCAGCGAAGCCGCCACGAGCAGGACCAAGCCGAGCTCACGGAGCGGGACACCTGCGACACCGAGGCCCATTACTTCTGCTTCAACTCCACTTCGGAGCCAAGCACCTCAGCAATCCGCGCGGCAGTCACGGCCCCCTCACGCAAAACTCGCGGCTTGGAACCCGAGACGTCAATGATTGTGGAGGCTTCCCCTACTGGGGATTCGCCGCCGTTGAGGTACACGCTCACAGCGTCGCCAAGTTGCTGCTTTGCAGCCACTGCAGTAGTTGGCGGGGTGTGCCCTGTGAGGTTTGCGCTGGATACTGCCATCGGCCCGGTGGCGCGGAGCAGCTCGATAGCCACTGGGTGCAGCGGCATGCGCAAAAGAACCGTGCCTCGCGTATCGCCAAGATTCCACGGCAAGCTCGGAGCTTGGGGCACGACGATGCTCAAAGCACCCGGCCAGAAGGCCTCGATAAGCGTTTGCAGGCGGTGGTCAAAGTTGTGGACTAGACCGCGCGCCGTATCCCAGCTTCCCACAAGCACGGGCACCGGCATGTCGGGGCCACGGCGTTTTGTTGCCAGGAGGTTCGCTACCGCCTGATTATTAAAGGCATCGCAACCGAGCCCGTACAGTGTGTCGGTTGGCAGCACCACAAGGCGACCATCGGCCACTGCGGAACTCGCCGCAGCAATCCCTGCTTCACGGTTGGCACTGGTGCTGCAATCAAAGATTCTGCTCACGTTGCTATCTTTCCTCTTCTTTCAGCGGCTGCGCAGACAGTTTACTCCCCGTAACAAAGCGTGGTGTACCGGTGAGATCCTTCAACACCTCCACCTCATCAAAACCGGCAGCCGAGAACGCCTTTTGAACTTCAACCGAGGTGGCGTCATCATGTTCCACCGCCAACACACCGCCATCTCCAAGCAGCGCATATGCTACATCGAGCAGGCGCGGAATAAGCTCCATGCCATCAGCGCCTGCAAATACGGCTTCGTATGGGTCGTGATAAACCTCGGCTGGCAGAGCGTCCGATTCCGGCACGTAGGGCGGGTTACTCACCAGCACGTCCACCTTGCCACGAAGACGCGCAAGGCCTCCAAGCTTTTCGACGTCCCCCGCGTCCCCTTGCACCAACGTCACTGCAGTGGGAAGATTCTGCCGCGCATAGGCGATAGCTTCCTCCGACTGCTCGACGGCCCACACCTTCGCGTCAGCGAAAGAAGCGACATACGCGGCGAGTGCTCCCGAACCAGTGCACAGATCCACGACCGTGTCGCCGGGCTTGGTGCGGCGCACTGCCCAATCGGCGAGCACTTCAGTTTCTGGGCGCGGCACAAACACGCCTGGGCCTACCTTCAACTCCAACGGGCCAAAATATGCCACGCCGGTGATGTGCTGGAGCGGTTCTCGCTGAGCGCGACGCTCAATGTCCTCCCAGAATCCTTCGGGGGCGGCGTCACCCATTCGGAAATGAAGCTCCATCGGCGAACATGCCAAGCGGTTGGCTGCGAGTAGTTTGGCGTCGACAAGCGGAGAGGCCACTCCGGCTTTTGCCAGAATGGCCTCGGCTCGACGCAATGCCTGAGCTAGTTGCGTCACGGTGATGGTTACTCCGCTTCCAGGCGTTCTGCGCGCTCGGCGGCCTGCAGCGCGGTGAACAAATCATCCAAATCGCCACCGAGCACCGAGTCCAGATTGTTGGCCTTAAAACCGATGCGATGATCCGAGATTCGGTTCTCGGGCCAGTTATAGGTGCGGATACGCTCCGAGCGATCCATGGTGCGGATCTGCGCTGCGCGCCCCTCGGCGGCTTCGGCGTTGGCCTCTTCCTCAGCAATCGCCTGCAAACGCGCCGCAAGCACCTGCATCGCACGCGCCTTATTCTGGATCTGCGAGCGCTCCTTCTGGCAGGTCACCACCAAGCCCGTAGGCAAGTGAGTGATGCGCACGGCGGAGTCAGTGGTATTCACGCCCTGGCCACCCTTGCCGGAGGAACGATAGACGTCGACGCGAAGATCCTTTTCATCGATCTCCACCTCGCCCACCTCGTCAGGCTCTGGATACACCAGCACACCTGCGGCAGAAGTCTGGATTCGACCCTGCGATTCGGTCACGGGAACACGCTGCACTCGGTGCACGCCACCTTCGAACTTGAACACGCTCCAGGCTCCGTCGCGCGAGGGCTGCTTGGATTTGATGGATAAGGTCATGTCCTTCACGCCACCGAGGTCGGATTCGGAAAGTCCGAGCACCTCCACTGCGAAGCCGTGCTTATCGGCGTAGCGCTGGTACATGCGCACCAACTCGCCAGCAAACAGTGCAGCTTCTTCCCCGCCGGCACCGGCCTTGACCTCCATCACGATGTCATCCGCATCGTGGGGATCGCGTGGAGCCAGCAGATCAGCGAGCTTTTCCTCCAGCTCTACAATCTCGCCTTCGAGGCGCTGAGCTTCTTCCTTGAACTCCGCGTCCTCATGCGCCATCTCGGCCGCAGCCTCGTGATCATCACGAGCCTGCACCAACTGGTTGTTTACCGTGATGATCGGCTGCAGCTCCGAGTAGCGCTTGGAGAGCTTGCGAAAGAGTGCCTGGTCGCCCATCGTTTCCGGATCGGCCATCTGCATCTCGATGCCCTGGTATTCGGCGACAATATCGTCTACCGCCGAAACTTGCTTTGCCACTGTGGAATTACTCCTCTTCCGAATCGGCAGCCATTGGAGCCGAAGACATCACCTGCATGAGGAACTCGCCATTGTTGCGGGTCTTCTTCAACTGCTTAATCAACAGATCAATAGCAGCCTGAGAATCCAACGCGGAGAGGATGCGGCGCAGCTTGTGCATCACACGCGCTTCCTCTGGAGGCAGCAGCAGTTCGTCCTTGCGGGTGCCGGAAGGATTGACATCCACGGCCGGGAACACGCGGCGCTCGGAGATCTTGCGATCCAGCTTGAGCTCTGCGTTGCCGGTGCCCTTGAACTCCTCGAAAATCACGGTGTCGCCAGCGGAGCCGGTCTCCACCATTGCGGTGGCGATGATTGTGAGCGATCCGCCGTTTTCGATATTGCGGGCTGCGCCCAAGAAGCGCTTCGGCGGGTACAAAGCGTTGGAGTCCACACCGCCGGAAAGGATGCGGCCGGACGCCGGGGAGCTGTTGTTGTAGGCGCGACCCAAACGAGTAATGGAGTCCAGCAAGACCACCACGTCCATCCCCTGCTCCACCAGGCGCTTGGCGCGCTCAATGGCAAGCTCAGCCACAGCGGTGTGTTCGCTTGGTGGACGGTCGAAGGTAGAGGCAATCACCTCGCCCTTGACGCTTCGCTGCATGTCCGTCACTTCTTCCGGACGCTCGTCCACCAGCACCACCATGAGGTAGCACTCGGGGTTATTCGTAGCGATCGCATTCGCAATGTTCTGCAAGATCGTGGTCTTACCAGCCTTCGGTGGAGACACGATCAGGGCACGCTGGCCCTTGCCAATCGGCATGATCAGGTCAATCACACGGGTGGTGAGCACCTTCGGATCAGTTTCCAGGCGCAGGCGCTGGTTTGGGTACAGCGGAGTGAGCTTGGAAAACTGCGGGCGCTGCTTCGCTTCTTCAACGCCAACGCCATTGACCGATTCGACGCGCACCAGCGGGTTGTACTTCTGGCGGTTGCGCCCACGACCGCCCTGATCGTTGTTGGGGCGAGCCTTGCCGATGATGGCGTCACCGGCACGAAGACCGAAGCGACGAACCATCTGGGAGTTCACGTACACATCGGCGGGACCCGAGTGGTAGCCGGTGGTGCGGATGAAGGCCACGTTGTTGTCCACAATGTCCAGGATGCCGGCCACGTCGAGTAGGTTTTCATCTTCGCGACCCTGGTTCTGTTCGTTTCTGTTGTCGCGGTTGTCTCGATTGTCGTTGCGATTATCGTCGCGACCACGGCGGTTGCGACGGTTCCGACGGTTGCCACGTTCGTTGCTGTCGTCGCGGTTGTTGCGCTGGCCGCGGTTGTCGCGGTTCTCGCGGTTCTCGCGGTTGTCGCGGTTGTTGTTGCGCGCCTCAAGGTTGTCTGCCGCATCCGCAGATTCGTCGTTTTCGTCGTGGCGTTGTTCTTGGCGCTGTTCCTGACGAGGCTCGTCCTGTTGATCGCGGCGCGCCCTGTTCCGGCGCGCACGACGAGCTGCCGAGCGAGATTCATAGCGCTGCTCATCGGCATCGTCCTTCGATTCTTCACTCGTCTCCTGCTGCTCCGCAGGATCGACGTGTGAAGCCCGCACGGCACGGCGACGACGTCCGCGACCATGGTGTTCTTCCTGCTCTTGGCCGGCTTCTTTGGCTTCGGTCTTAGTATCAGACTCGGGAGCCTTGTTGTCCTTAGATTCGTTTTCCTCCCCATACACGCGCTGCTTGCCTTTGCGCACGCTATGTTCGACCGTCTGCTGGTCACCGGATTGCGCACCCTTGATCGCCGCGATCAAGTCGTTCTTGCGCAATGCGGATACCCCCCGAAGGCCCATTTGGGCCGCGATCTTGCGCAATTCCGGCAGACGGAGTCCCGCTAAGTTCGCTTCTTGGCGCGTAGCGCCTTGATCTGTTTGGCTCACAGATATCCTTTCGTCGCTGCTCTTTGAACTTCATGACAGGTCGCCGCGAAGCTGAGCCTCTCATGCAGATTCACGCCTAAAAATCGAGCATGCCGTGGTGTTTGATTATTCAGCATTCACGTGCTGGTGGTAGTGCTGACACATCCCGGTACTTAAAAGGCCCGGCGTGCCGCCAGGCACCTCACACAGAAAGCTGAGGGCGGGCGGTTGGCGTCGATAAGCTTGAAACCTCAAGATGTGACCTCGCCGGCGTCATTATTGCCCGGCGAAAGAACCCGCGCGTTGATCGCTGCAAAGTTCTATCCCGGAGTGTATCGCAGTTTTCTTTGCTACGCGATATTCGACGCGCCGGAAACGATTAGGGTTATTGACATGCAGAGCACGATGCAGGAATTGCCACTGAACCTTCAAAGAATCCTCAGCTACGGCGCCACTGTGTATTCAACGACGCCCGTGACCACCTTTGAAGGCGAAGTTCCACAGGCATCCAGCTTTGGTGAGGTTGCCGCCCGAGCCGCAGCGTTCGCCCACGCCCTACGCGATGATTTGGGCATTAACGGCGATCAGCGTGTGGGCAGTTTCATGTACAACTGCAATGAACACCTGGAAACTCTCTTCGCCGTGGCGTGCATGGGAGCTGTGTTCAATCCACTAAATAAGCAATTGATGAATGATCAGATCCGCCACATCATCAATCACGCGCAGGATGAGGTCATCGTGGCGGATCAACGCCTTGCCAAGCAGTTGGGCTCTATTTTGTCAGGCGGCTGCCCGTTTGTCCGAGCTGTGGTATTCATCGGCCGTTCCGACATCGCCCAGGCAGCAGCCCACATACCCGAGCACATTGCTTGCTATGGGTATGAGAAGCTTCTCGACGGCAAAAGCACCGTTTTTCATTGGCCGGTGCTTGAAGAAACGACCGCCGCAGCGATCTGCTATTCCACCGGCACCACCGGCGCACCGAAGGGCGTGGCTTATTCGCACCGTGCGCTCTACCTGCAGGCGATGAACCTCCGCACCACCGACTCCGTGGCCGTGGCTCACGGCCAATCCTTTCTGTGCTGCGTGCCGATCTATCACATTCTGAGTTGGTGCGTTCCGATTGCCGCGTTCATGTCTGGCACTCCGTTGATCTTCCCCGGCGCCGATGTGTCAGGCCCCTCGTTGGCGCACATGATCGCCACGTCCCATCCTCGTGTTGCCAATGGCGTGCCCACCCTGTGGATTCAGCTCATGGTTCACTACATGCGCAACGCGCCGGAGCGTATGAGTTTGCAGGAGATTTTCGTTGGCGGCTCGGCGGTTCCCCCCATGCTCATTGACTTGTGGGAGCAGCGCTATGGCGTGGACGTCGTGCACGTGTGGGGCATGACGGAAACGCTAGCGATCGGCACGGTGGCGCGGCCACCTTCGGGTGTGTCTGGAGAAACTAGGCGCGAATACCGCATCTCGCAGGGCCGCTTCCCCGCCTCGCTTGAATTCCGGGTGGTGAATGATGGTGAGGTGATGAGTTCCACCGACCGCAATCAGGGTGAAATTCAGGTTCGAGGCAATTGGGTCACCGGTTCGTACTATCACTCTGAGACCGAAGAAGCTGGTGGCGTTGCTTCAACATTCCGCGAGCACGAGGTGGATGATGCGCCGGAGCAATTCACACCGGATGGATGGTTGCGCACCGGCGACGTGGGTTCGGTGACGCGCGACGGCTTCCTCACCGTGAAAGATCGTGCGCGCGATGTGATTCGCTCTGGCGGCGAGTGGATCTACTCCGCCATGTTGGAAAACGCCATCATGAACCAGAAGGTTGTAGTGGAGGCCGCCGTGGTCGGTTACCCGGACACGAAGTGGGGAGAGCGCCCCCTGGCTGTGACGAGGCTTGTCGACGGCGTCGAGGCGAACGCAGAGACAGCGGAGCGCCTTCGCGATGCGCTACGCGATAGTTTCCCAAACTGGATGCTGCCGGAGTACTGGGCCTTTGTGCAGCACATTGATAAGACTTCCGTGGGAAAGTTTGACAAGATCGATCTGCGCGAACACCTCGCTGCGGGCGACTACGATGTAATTGCGCTTCAAGGCCCCGGCGCCGATTCACCCGGCAACACCACACCGCCAAGGCGAGAGCATTAAGATCAGCTCAGCCCATGGTGAATTAACACCATTATTGCCGTAAAATATGGCAGATATCCGAACTTCAACCCAAGGAAGGATCTGAGTTGAGCGTTCAGCTTGCCATGCCAGCCATCCGCAGCACCGCCCCGAGCGGGCAGCCACTGCTGCGCGAAGGGGTCGGTGAGCTGCGCGATCAATGTGGGCGAGTAGCCAAAGATTTACGCGTCTCACTCACAGATCGCTGCAACCTGCGCTGCACGTACTGCATGCCAGCAGAGGGAATGGAGTGGATCCCCAGCGAAGAAGCACTCAGCGATGATGAGGTGCTGAGGCTCATCCGCATCGCAGTGAACAGGCTCGGGGTGGAGCAGGTGCGCTTCACCGGCGGCGAACCACTCATGAGGCGCTCATTGGAGCACATAGTGGCGGAGTCAGCGAAGCTACGCACCCGGACAGGCAAAGCTATCAGCACTGCCTTGACTTCCAATGCGCTCGGATTAGACAAGCGCGCGCAAACATTGAGGAACGCTGGTTTGAACAGGGTGAACCTCTCACTGGACACGCTCGATCCGCAGCGCTATCTGGCACTGACCCGGCGCGACCGCCTCGCGGATGCGATCAAGGGCATTGACGCGGCAATCCGAGTGGGTTTTTCACCGGTGAAAATCAATACTGTGGTGATGAAGGGCGTTAATGAGTCCGACGTGGTGCCACTTGCCCGCTTCGCATTGCAGCGCGGGTGTCAGCTGCGCTTCATTGAGCAAATGCCCATCGGGCCGCGCAATTTGTGGAAGCGCGAGGATATGGTCACGGCCGAAGAGATCATTGGGATGCTCTCCGAAGAGTTCTCCATGACCCCGGCGAGCGTCCCCCGCGGTTCTGCTCCCGCCGCTTTGTGGAATGTCACATCTTCGGCCTACCAAGGCACAATTGGCATTATCGCCTCGGTCACGCACCCCTTCTGTGGGGATTGCGACCGCACTAGACTGACCACCGACGGCGCTATCCGTAATTGTCTCTTTGCTCATTCGGAGACGAGCCTTCGAGATCTCATGCGCGCAGGTGCCGATGACGCGACGATTGCCGAGGCTTGGGCGCAGGCCATGTGGGGCAAAGCCTTAGGTCACGGCATCAATGATCCGGCTTTTGTGCAGCCGGATCGCACAATGTCCGCCATTGGCGGCTGAAGGTCTAGGAGGAGTTGGCTTATGTCTTGCACGCACAGCAATTTTGATCGCACCGTCAAGCAGCACCGGGAAGCGGTGCTCGATTTACTTTCTCCCCTTCCTTCGCAGCGTATTCCGCTGCCGGCGGCAAAAGGACGGGTATTGGCGAAGGACGTTACAGCGATACTTGCTGTGCCGGCCTTCAGCAACTCCGCGATGGACGGCTACCTAGTGCATGCGGCCGATCTGCACGGTGAAGGCCCCTGGGATCTCGAAGTAGCTGCAGATATTCCAGCAGGCGCTTCCCCCACGGAGGTTCCCACCGGAAAAGCCGCGCGCATCATGACGGGTGCGCCTACCGGAGAGCACACCGAAGATCTGCTAGTGGTGCCCGTTGAGAACACCGACCAGCAACCCGGTGCGGCCGCGCTTCCACAGCAGGTAAGGATTCTTCACGCCACACCTGATCGCAGCCATATACGCCCGAGGGGTGAAGACGCGCAGCCGGGTGATGTGATCATTGCCGCTGGCACTGCCATCGACGCGGGCACCATTGCAGCGTTGGTGTCCTGCGGGGTGCACGAGATTGAAGCGTATGCCCTCCCGAACGTCACAGTGTTTTCCAGCGGCGATGAACTCGTTCCAGCAGGTGAAGTGCCCGGTCCAGGCCAGATTCCTGACTCGAATCGCCCGATGATTGCCGAATTGTTGCGCAACGCTGGAGCGAACGTGACGCAACGCCACGTGTCTGATGATCCAAAGGAATGCGAGAAGGCGATGCAGGAAGCGGCGGCTGCCAGTGACCTGATCGTTACTACTGGTGGAGTTTCCGCTGGCGCTTTCGATGTGATCAAAGAAGTACTTGGCTCGAAGGACATGTGGTTCGGTTCCGTCGCTATGCAGCCCGGCAAGCCGCAGGGCGCTGGAGTGTTTCACTCAGGGCACAACTCCACCACCGTGCTCTGCCTGCCTGGCAACCCGGTGAGCGCCTTTGTGTCCTTCTATTTGTTTGTGGCCCCTGCTTTGCGCCGCCTATCCGGCATGAGCGTGGCACGCAGCTCGGATCCCCTCAAGGTTCCCGCAACACTGGGAGCTGAGATTCGCGCCAATGGCCCGCGCGAGTTATTCATTCCGGCTCGTGTGGAGATGCAACAGCGCCTGCTTGCCACCCCTGCCCTAGCCGGTGGTGTGGGCTCTCACCGTGTGGCATCGTTGTCTGCTGTGCGCGGGTTGATCCACCGCGAACCCCACGCAGAAGCCGCGCAGCCGGGCGACACGGTTGAACTTTGGCTGACCCAACTTTAGGAGCATTATGCGCTTTACTCACTTGAATGATTCCGGCGCCGCCTACATGGTGGACGTCACAGCCAAGCAACCCACCGTGCGTGAGGCGAAAGCTCAAGGCGAGGTGGCGTGTTCATCAGAGGTACTTGAGGCGCTGCGCAATGGCACTGTGCCAAAGGGCGACGTGCTGGCGGTCGCTCGTGTGTCAGGTATCGCCGCTGCGAAGCGTGTTCCGGAACTGCTTCCGCTGGCGCATACCATCGGGGTGCATGGTTGCGCGGTGGGACTTGAAATCCGCGATGATCATGTCTTCATCGAGGCTACCGTGCGGACCGCGGATCGCACCGGCGTGGAGATGGAGGCGCTGACGGCCGTGAGTGTTGCTGCGCTTTCGATCATTGACATGGTCAAGGGCGTCGATCGATCCGCGTATATTCGCACTTGTGGCATCGTGGCCAAATCAGGTGGGCGGTCCGGGGATTGGTCCCGTGAGCTGCCCCGATAGCCTGAGCGTGATCTTGCTCGCCGGCGGCAAGGGCGAGCGTATGGGATATGACAAGGCGCTGATCAGGGTCAATGGCACCAGGCTTTTCGACGTCACCCGCGCCAACATCCCCAGTCACCACGCGGTGATTGCCGTGAGCCCGCAAGATCTGGATTATGAACCCACGGTGTGCGAGCAGCCGCCTTTCGGCGGCCCAGTGGCAGGCATCGCTGCAGCACTACCGCTCGTGAGTAGCGAGCTGGTGGCGGTGCTCACCGTGGATGCCCCTGCTGCCCCGAGTTTGCTGCCGCAAATGCGTGCGCAACTCGGCAACCACGATGCCGTGGCCATCAGCGATGGGTCGCACGTGAATGCGCTGTGCTCGCTTTGGCACACAACCGCACTGCGAGCCGCCATCGATACCCTGCCCCAGATCAGAAACATCGCTGCCAGGTGCCTGCTCAACCACGCAGATGTGCACGTGCTCGCAGGTGATGGAAGCGAGCGCGACTACGATACCCGCGCCGAACTCAGCCAGCTTGGGCGGGTGTCACCCGAAGACTAAACACCATCCCGGCTTCCTTATGGCCAGGTAGTGAACACCAACCTTCAACGTCGCGGCTCGGACGAAGCTCAATGGCATCCCGCTCGCCGGGCTGCACCCTGCGGGTTTGCTGATCACCTAGCACGAGGTCGTGGACCATCGTGGAGGTGTTCTCCAACTCAATGCGCAGCGATGTACCCTCCGGCACCGTCACCTCATCAGGAACGAAACGCAAGCCCTCAATACGCACACGCACCACCTCATCTCCTGCCGCTGCAGGCTGCGCCGGTTGAGCCACGCCAAAGAACATGACCATAGCGGCGGCCAGGGCCGCCCCCACCATGGCCCACGCCAGCCTCGAAGTGCTCTTTTCCACCGAGTGTTCCTCTCGCTTTCCTTGCATCACCACTGCCCTGCCAATCGCTGCCACATTCCAAATCACTCCCAAGCCAATCAACGGCCACGCCGCAGGGTGTCCAAGCACGCCCAAAATGCCACCAAGCAGCAGTAATACAACCCTCGCGTATCCGCTGCGCTGAGCACAACCACGAGCCGCGCGCACAGCGTCGGGTCCACCGCCGACCATGGTGGGCAGTAAGAACTGCAGCACGCTGAATACCGCCATCAGCAACACCGCGGCTAGCAGCCCAGGTACGAGGGATTCGAACACTGCGTGTGGATCACGCCCGAAGGTGAGCGCGGTGGCGTCGAAAAGCTGCAAAGACACCAGGCTCATCAGCGCCGCAATCAACCCACCGGGCGCAGAGGCAACATTGCCGCCAAGCGCGTCAGCGATGATCGGGTGGAGCAGATAGACGCTCGCCACAACCACTCCGAGCATGAAAACCCCAGCGATGCGGGGCAGATTAAAGCCGAGCAGCCACACAGCATGAATGAGGCACAGGCTGTAAAACCCCAAACCCTTCAGAAATCGGACGCGGGCGACGGCGCTGATCTTCGTGCCGCTGAGCGTGGGCAACAATGTCAAAACGGTGCCGAGAATGCTCATGCCCACAAAACCCCATATGGCGGCTCGCGAGTGCGCCGCGATGAGCGCGCTATAAGCACCGAGACCGCTGCCGGCAAGGATGGCGCAGATGATCGCCACCAACAATGAGACAAGCGCCCCCACGTACATGGTTACACTCAGTGCGAAATGTCCAGACAGGCTGCCAAACAAACGCTTGATTACCCAACCTAGTTGCATCGCTCCGGCAAGAAGCACCAGCACCGCGCCAAATATTTCCAACGGCCCCCAAGCCGTGGAGGGATCTCCGAGGAGCAATACCACCAGCCCCACTTGCACCATCCCCACGCGGATAGTCACACCGCGAAATCCCGTGTGAGCAGAACGCGTCAATGCCTCTGTGAAGTGCGTGATGTACGTCAAGATGGCGGTGGCGATAACACCCAGCGTCGCACTGTGAATAAGCTGCCACCAGCTCACTTGCACCCAGCTCCGATGAGCAAGCCAACCCGCCACGCTCACGCATGACCAGAACCCCAACACCAAGAAGATGCCACGGTGCCAGCGGGCGCGCTGCGCCAAAGAGACATCGCTGATGCCCACTTGCATTGGTTTAGCGCCGGGTGTTTGCAATTGCACTGCGCTTCCCCTTCCATACGCTCAACGTCACCGCGCAAATCATGAACACTGCGACGGCGACGACGTTACTCACCCCCGCGATGCGCCATGCAAGCAGATCGCCAATGAGGCTGCCTAACACTCGCGCACTAAGCCCCACGTGAAGCAATATCACTGGAATGTAGAGCACGCGGTGATAAGGCAGAGTTCGCTTGCTCACGGCGGTGGCAATCGTCGGCGCATGGGCGAAGATCATGGACATCACGAACCCGAGGAAGATCGCGTGGACGCGGACATCGTAGGAGCCCCCGATCACCCAGACAAGAGCCGCGAGTATTAACCAGACATACGCGGCGAGCATGCAAGCAGCCATATATCTGGATACCCCTTGGCTACGGATGAGTTTTCGGGCTACATCTACGCGAAGCGCTGCCGCGCCCACTCCGCCCAGGGCAAGACCGAAAAGTGCATTCCCTGCAGGATGCGCGATTGCCACCACTGCGGCAGAAAATAGCGCCATTACCGACCAGGCGATCCGCCCTTCCGCATTCGCGCCAGCGAAGGAGACGCGGGCGAGTTCGATTCTTTCGCCGATAATCGTGGCGATGGCGAAGCATGCTGCCATGGGCAGGGCTGAAGCGAAGCTCGTGTTGAGCATCCACTGTGCTACGGCCAAAACCCCTGCAACTGCACCGATCATTTGCACCTGCACGGCTATGGTGGCGGCCCGGCGCTGAATGTGAATGTAGATTCCCACGAGCGCGCTGAAGCTGAGCACCCAACATATTCCCGCAACAATGGCCAGTTGTGCAGCAAGGGTCACGCTCGCGACCGCGGCTGCAATGGGCGCAATCCAACCCCAGGTCACTCGCGCGGCGACGGCGCGCTCCAAACTAATGGCGGTACCTAGGAATCCGAAGACCATCAGCGCCCCGTGATCCAGCGGCTGCACTGCGATGATTCCGGCGAGCCCCAGGGCTGCACGCAGTCCGAGTACGAGGGCGAAACCCGCACACGCGAGCAGAACGAGCCGCCCCGCGGCAGTATTTTTCACGTCTTTCATCGTAGTTATTTGGGCGCTATGCTTTCAAGCATGCAGCTACCACTTTCCGCTACCGAACAGATCCCCACCCTCAACGCCTGCGTCATCCCCCATGCGCTTCGCCACGGAGCCATCCACGGCGCCCTCGGTTCGCGCGCCGTTGGGGAATCAATGATTCTCATTGCGCCGCATAACCCAATTCCGCTACTCAACGAGGTTGAGGGCAGGAAGGAAAGCTTCGAGCTCACCTATCTACAAGAAGGTCCGAAGGACTGGCACATCAAGTTCACCCGTACTGCCTAAGCTGCAGGAAATGCGCCTCGAGCGCTTCTTCAATACTGCCCCACACCGTTTCGATCACCCCGAGCACATCTTTAATCCCGCCTGGAGAGCTCGGGGTGTTCACGATCAAGCAAGGCGAACCTCCCACAATCCCCAGGCCAATCACACCCCTACTCAACCCAGCCTTCTGCGTATGTGCCAAT
Source organism: Corynebacterium gerontici (assembly GCF_003813985.1). Taxonomy (NCBI): domain Bacteria; kingdom Bacillati; phylum Actinomycetota; class Actinomycetes; order Mycobacteriales; family Corynebacteriaceae; genus Corynebacterium; species Corynebacterium gerontici. Next base: position 943,868 of record NZ_CP033897.1, on the reverse strand, counting down.
CCTTGGAGCAGCACTTGCGTTTCAAGGCCAAAGAGGCGCTGCCTGACATATTCCAGACTCACTTCAGGCGTGCAATTACCGGGATTGAGGCCGGTCCCTCCCGCAATCACAAGCACACGCAGCCGCGAATCGTACAGTCGATCAATCGCCGCGCGCAGCGCAGCCTCATCCTCCGCGACGCAACAATGCTGCACATCTGCCGCACCCCACCGGCGCAGCACATCCAAGGCCACCGGCGAGACCCGATCCTCACGCTGAGCAGCAAGGATCCTGTCGCTCACTACGATGACAGCAGCGCTCCACGCGTCCATGAGTGCCCACTCTTTCCCGCTTCTGCCCGCTCGAACGACCGATCAAAAGCTTTTATTTAGCGTTTTACCGTGCAAAATTACGCGAATCAGTATTAAACACGGTAAATTCTAAGTCAATAAGCGTGAGGTGACACACGCCTCACGGACGCCCCTTCATCAAGAGGAATCACATGACACAACTTCGCACCGACGGCCGTGTGCTCGAAGGCTGGGATCCCGAGCACGACGAGACTTGGAACAAGCAGATCGCCTGGAAAACACTCTGGATTTCCACCATCGTCCTGATCATCGGCTTTGCCACCTGGTATCTGGTCTCCGCCATCGCCCCGATGCTGAACAAGATCGGCTTCGACCTCACCAAATCACAGCTCTACTGGCTCACCGCCATCCCCGGGCTTTCCTGCGGCATCTTCCGTCTGATTTTCATGTTCCTGCCGCCCATCATCGGCACCCGCAAGCTCGTAAGCATGTCCTCCTTGCTGTTCATCCTCCCGATGTTCGGCTGGTTCTTCGCCGTCCAGAACTCCGACACCCCATACTGGTGGCTGCTCACCCTCGGCTTCATCTCCGGCATCGGCGGCGGCGTGTTCTCCGGCTTCATGCCATCCACCGGCTACTTCTTCCCCAAGCGCCTCCAAGGCACCGCCCTTGGCATCCAGGCCGGCATTGGCAACTTCGGCATCTCCTTTATCCAGCTCGTCGCTCCTTGGCTCATGGGCTTTAGCCTCATTGGGCTCGGCTTCGTCGCCCCACAGCGCACCGAGGCTGGCGAGGTCTTCGTCCACACCCCCGCCATCATCATGGTGCCCTGGGCTTTGATCGGCGCCGTCGTGGCGTGGACAGTGCTCAAGGATGTGCCAGTCAAGGCCAACATCCGCCAGCAAATCGACATCTTCGGCAATAAGAACACCTGGATCCTCACCGTCGTCTACCTGATGACTTTCGGTGCCTTCTCCGGCTTCGCCGCACAGTTTGCTCTGCTGATCAACAACGTCTTCGGCGAGGCCTCGCAGTTCGCGGGCCAATACGCTGACCTCCCCAAAGGTGCCAAGTACGCCTTTCTCGGCCCACTGATCGGCGCTCTGGTTCGCGCAATGTGGGGCCCGCTGTGCGACCGCTTCGGCGGCGCCATCTGGACCTTCGTCGGTGGCGTGGGCATGACCATCTTCACCGCGCTGGCTGCCTTCACCCTGAATCCCGATGAGCCGGGCGATTATAAGTGGTTCCTGATCTTCATGCTCATCGTCTTCTTCTTCACCGGTCTTGGCAACGCGGGCACCTTCAAGCAGATGCCCATGATCCTGCCCAAGCGGCAGGCAGGCGGCGTGATCGGTTGGACCGGAGGCATCGCAGCATTCGGCCCCTTCATCTGCGGCGTGTTGCTGTCCATGATGGCTCCACAAGTCTTCTTCTTTGGCTGCGTGGTCTTCTTCGCCATCACCACGGCATTGGTGTGGATCTACTACGCCCGCCCGAACGCTCCTTTCCCGGGCTAGTTGCTTTTCGACGCCCCCGCCCCACCTCACACCCCACATAGAAAGGGTCGAACGATGCCAAAGACTGAGCATTCGACAAACCCCCTCTTTTCCATGGGCAGCTTCCTGCGCAAAGGCGAAACCGGCAAGGAAGGCCAACAGATCTTCCTCAAAGGAGGCCGCCAGGCGGACGTGTTCTACCGCGACCGTTGGGCCTTTGACAAGGTAGTTCGCTCCACTCACGGCGTGAACTGCACCGGCTCTTGCTCTTGGAAGGTGTACGTCAAAGATGGCGTGATCACTTGGGAATCCCAGGCCGTGGACTATCCCACCACCGGGCCGGACATGCCCGATTATGAGCCTCGCGGCTGCCCCCGCGGCGCATCCTTTTCGTGGTACACCTACTCTCCCACCCGCATCCGCTACCCATATATCCGCGGCGTACTGCTGGACATGTTCCGCGAGGCCAAAAACCGCTTGGGAGACGCAGTGCTGGCATGGCGCGAGATCGTCGAAACGCCAGAAAAGCGCGAGGCGTATATTTCCCAGCGCGGCAAAGGCGGATTGGTCCGCGTGAGCTACCAAGAAGCCATGGAAATTGCCGCGGCCGCACACGTCTATACCGTGAAGCAATACGGTCCAGATCGCATTGCCGGCTTCACCGTGATTCCCGCGATGTCTCAGGTGTCTTATGGCGCCGGTACCCGCTTCCTCCAATTGATCGGCGGCGTGGCGCTGTCCTTCTACGATTGGTACGCGGATCTCCCACCGGCTTCACCACAGACCTTTGGTGATCAAACCGATGTTCCCGAATCAGGCGACTGGTACAACTCCAGCTACCTGATGATGTGGGGCTCGAATATCCCGGTCACCCGAACCCCCGACGCGCACTTCATGGCCGAGGCCCGCTATAAGGGCACGAAGGTAGTGGTCGTTTCTCCCGACTTCGCCGACAACACGAAGTTCGCCGATGAGTGGCTGCGCCTTGCCCCCGGCACCGATGGTGCCCTGGCATTTGCCATGGGCCATGTCATCTTGAGCGAATTCCACGTGGGCAAGAAGGAACCCTTCTTCCTTGATTACATGCGGCAATTCACCGATGCCCCATTCCTTGTGGAACTCGACGAGCGCGAAGATGGCACCGTAACTCCCGGCAAGTTTCTCACCGCAGCCAACAGCGGAGACGAACACCTCGCCAACAGTGCTAATGCCACCCACCGTCTTCTGGTGATGGAAGCAGACGGAAGCGTCAAGGACCCAGGCGGCACCGTTGCGGACCGCTGGGGAGACGATGGCGAAGGCAAGTGGAACCTCAAACTCGATGGCGTGGATCCGGTCATGACGGTGGCCGAGGCCGGTGCCAATGAATCCGCCGAGGTGTGCTTCCCCCGTTTCGATCTGCCCGGTGGCGGCGAGGGCGAAGGCCCCGTGGGTGCTGGCGTGGTCCGCCGCGGCGTTCCGGTCCGCACCGTCAATGGCAAGCGCGTCACCACGGTGTTTGACCTCATGCTCGCCCACTACGGCGTGGCTCGCCCCGAACTGAACTTGCCCGGCGAATGGCCCGAGGATTTCTTCGACGCCGCCGTGGTTGGTACTCCCGCGTGGCAAGAGGAGCTCACCGGTGTTCCAGCGAATGCAGCCATCCGCATTGGTCGCGAGTTCGCTCAAAACGCGGTGGACTCCCAAGGCCGCTCGCAGATCATCATGGGCGCCGGCGTCAATCACTACTTCCACGCCGATTCCATCTACCGCACCTTCCTGGCGCTCACTTCTATGTGTGGCACCCAAGGCGTCAATGGCGGTGGCTGGGCTCACTACGTTGGTCAGGAGAAACTGCGACCAATGAACGGCTGGGGGCAGTACGCCTTCGCGGGCGACTGGAACCGCCCGCCCCGCCAGATGATTTCCACCGGCTTCTACTACCTCACCACCGACCAGTGGCGCTATGACACCACCAAAGCCTCACGCCTGGCATCACCACTGGCGAATCGTGGCGCTGTCGGCGAAAAGACCACGGCCGATACGCTCGTAGAATCCATGAAGCGCGGCTGGATGCCCTCCTACCCACAGTTCGACCGCAACACGCTGGCGCTCGCGGAAGAGGCGAAAAACAAAGGCCTGAGCCCACAGGAGCACATTGCCAATGAGCTCAACGCCGGCAACCTGCACTTTGCCTGCGAGGATCCCGATAACCCACAGAACTACCCGCGCATCCTGCTGAACTGGCGCACCAATCTGCTGGGCTCCTCCGCCAAGGGCACAGAGTTCTTCTTGCGTCACATGCTCGGCATCGATTCCGATGCCACTGCAGAAGAGATCGACCCCGAGGATCGTCCGAAGTCGATGGTCTGGCGCGATGAAGCGCCGAAGGGGAAGTTGGATCTGATGCTCACCACAGACTTCCGCAACACTTCCACCTCCCTGAGCTCAGATATCGTGCTGCCGGCGGCTACGTGGTACGAGAAACACGACATGTCTTCAACCGACATGCACCCCTTCCTGCATTCCTTCAATGCAGCCATCAACCCGCCGTGGGAGGCGCGCAGCGACTTTGAGGTCTTCCGCGATCTCGCTGCCGCCTTCTCCACGCTCGCGGCCAAGTGGCTGGGTACCCAAACCGACGTCGTCGCCGCACCACTAGCGCACGATTCACCAGACGAGCTCGCCATGCCTGGCGGCGTAGTGCCGGAGTTCGACGAGCACGGCTATGTGCCGGGCAAGACCATGGCAAAGCTCGTCCCCGTTGAGCGTGACTATGCCGCAGTGTACGAAAAGTGGATGCACTTAGGCCCGCTCACCGGGAAGTTGGGCACGGGTGTACATGGCACCGCGTATAACGTCGAAAAGCAAGTTGAAGAGCTCAAGTTGATCCTGGGCGAGTCTGAAACTGAAACCGCAGGTATGCGTCCTGACCTCAGCACCGCACCGAAGGTCATTGACATGATCCTGCACCTCTCTGGCGTGTCCAACGGCGAGGTGGCAGCGGAGGGATTCCGCAACCAAGCCAAGCGCACGGGCCTGGAGAACTTGCACGAGCTCGTGGACAACGTCGAGGGCACCCGCATTAACTGGGACATGATCAAGGAACGCCCAGCGGAGGTCATCACCTCACCCGAATGGACGGGCATCAAGAAGGACGGAAGGCGCTACACCGCATTCTCGATCAACCGCGAGTACCTCAAGCCCTTCCACACCTTGTCCGGCCGCATGCACTACTACCTGGATCACGACTGGTTCATGGATTATGGCGAATCCCTGCCCATGTACCGCCCGCCACTGGATCACCTCCACGTGCACGGCGAGACGGCTCCCGGCGAGCTTCTGCGCAACGAATCCGGCGATCCAGAGGTGACGGTGCGCTACCTCACCACACACAACAAGTGGTCGATTCACTCGCAGTACTACGACAACTTGCATGTGCTCTCGATTTCTCGCGGCGGCCAGGTGATTTGGATGTCGCAAAAAGATGCCGACAAGTTGGGTGTGAAAGACAATGACTGGATCGAGGCATACAACCGAAACGGTGTGGTCTCTGCCCGCGCAATCGTCTCGCACCGCATCCCCGAGGGCACGGTGTTCATGAACCATGCCCAGGAGCGCACCACCGGTACGCCCATTAACGAGTCCACTGGCCGCCGCGGCGGTACACACAACTCGCTGACTCGCATCATGATCAAGCCGATTCACGTCGCCGGTGGCTATGGCCACCTCACCTATGGCTTCAACTACATCGGCCCCACTGGCAATAACCGTGACGAGGTCACGCGCATTCGCCGCCGCTCCCAGGAGGTTGAATACTAATGAAGGTCATGGCTCAGATCGCAATGATCATGAACCTAGACAAGTGCATCGGCTGCCACACCTGCTCCGTGACGTGCAAGCAGGCATGGACGAACCGCGAGGGCACCGAGTACATGTGGTTCAACAACGTTGAAACCCGCCCCGGCGTTGGCTACCCCTACGGCTGGGAGGACCAGGGCAAGTGGGAAGGCGGATGGGTGTTGGACAAGCGCGGCAAGCTCAAGCCGCGCGCAGGCGGACGCTTGAAAAAACTTGCCACCATCTTCCACAACCCCAAACTGCCCACCATCGAGGATTACTACGAGCCCTGGACCTACGAGTACGAAAAGCTGCTCTCTGCACCAGCGGGGCAAAAAACGCAGCCCACGGCCCGCCCCGTCTCGCAGCTCGATGGCCGGCCGATCGACACCATCAAGTGGTCCTCCAACTGGGATGATAACCTCGGCGGCTCGGGGCAAACGATGGACGATGACCCGGTGCTCAAGCAAATGAACGTGCAAGTGCGCAAGGAGATCGAAGATGCCTTCATGTTCTACCTGCCGCGCATCTGCGAGCATTGCCTGAACCCCACCTGCGTTTCGTCGTGTCCCTCGGGCGCGATGTATAAGCGCAGCGAGGATGGCATTGTGTTGGTGGATCAAGACCGCTGCCGTGGCTGGCGCATGTGCGTGTCCGGCTGCCCCTATAAGAAGGTCTACTTCAACCACAAGACGGGCAAGGCCGAAAAATGTACGCTCTGCTATCCGCGTATTGAGGTTGGCCAGCCCACGGTGTGCTCGGAAACCTGCGTTGGCCGCCTGCGCTACTTGGGAGTTTTGCTTTACGACGCCGACCGTGTCGCATCGGCAGCGTCCACCCCGGATGAGCGCGATCTTTTTGCCGCGCAGAAAGACATCCTGCTTGACCCACACGATCCGGAGGTGCAACGAGCAGCGGTGGAATCGGGTATCCCGCACGCATGGATCGATGCTGCACAGCAGTCCCCCATCTGGGACCTCATCTTCCGCTATGAAGTCGCCGTGCCTCTACACCCGGAGTACCGCACCCTGCCGATGGTCTGGTACATCCCGCCGCTGAGCCCAGTGGTCGATGCGGTCACGGCATCGGGTGCCGACGGCGAGCATCACAGGGTGCTTATGTCCGCGATTTCTAATATGCGCATCCCGCTGGAATACCTGGCTGGGCTGTTCACTGCAGGTGACACGGCACCAGTAGAGAAGGTGCTGCGCCGCCTGGCCGCTATGCGCTCTTACATGCGCGATATCAACCTCGGTAACGAGCCGCAGGAAGAGATTGCCAAGGCAGTGGGCATGACTGGCCGTGATATGCAGGCCATGTACCGTCTGCTGGCGATTGCCAAGTACGACGATCGCTACGTCATTCCTACGGCATCGCCTGAGACTCCGCGCGGCATTTCCTCCCTGCCATCCTTCGCAGGTGCCGATCCAGCAGCCACCGTGGCCGCTTTCCACGGCCTAGGCGAGGGCGCCCCAGAGGCCTGCCATTCCGAAGGCAGCACGGGCGGCCCCGTGCCCCTGGCTTCCTGGAGCGCTGGGCAGCGCCCGGATTCCATGTTCCCGAGGAGCAGCTAATGCGCACCCACATTGGCATCGTGCCAACACCAACCCAATCAGTAGCGATCAGTACCGAGCAGCGCAAGGAATTGTTCATGGCCTGTTCACTACTGCTGGATTACCCAGACGCAGCACGCTTTGATCGCTTCAAGGCCGTCCAAGCAAGCCTCAACCTCATGCCTCCGGCGATTGAAGCGAAGCTCGAGGGCTTCTTCGAGGCAGCCCAGATTCATGGGCAACGCTGGCTGGAGGAACACTATGTGGAGACCTTCGACCAGCGCCGTCGCTGCTCCTTGTTCCTCACCTACTACGCCGTGGGTGAAACTCGCCAACGAGGCACCGCCATATTGGCGTTCCAAGACGCGCTCGCCTCGCTCGGTTTTAGCCTCAACCGCGAGGAACTGCCCGATCACCTCTGTGTGGTGCTGGAGGCCGCCGCATGCGCTGAAGGCGAGGCGCACGAACAAGCAACGCAGATGCTTGCAGCGCACCGCGATGGCATCGAGGTTCTGCGCGCTGCGTTGGAGACTTTTGATTCGCCCTACACCAACCTGGTGACGGCCGTATGCATGGCGCTACCGCCAATCGATGAAGAACTTGCCCAACATTTTGAGCAGCTCATCCGGCAAGGCCCTCCCGCCGAGCTCGTTGGCCTTGGCACTCCCTTCCCTTTTGCTCAACCCGAAATCGTATAAGGATCCACCATGAATTCTCTGGCAAACTTCCTGTGGGTGGCATACCCGTGGCTGGCGATCGTGGCGTTTGTGCTGGGCATGTCATGGCGCTGGCGCACCGATCAATTCGGATGGACCACACACTCCACCCAAATCTATGAGTCCAAACTCCTGCGTATCTCTTCCCCGCTGTTCCACTGGGGCATGATGTTCGTGATACTCGGCCACGTCATGGGCCTGGCGTTCCCAAAGTCTTGGACCCGAGCCGTAGGCATCAGCGATGCCGCGTATCACCTCATCGCCACCATTCCCGGCACCATCGCAGGCATCGCGGCCGTGCTCGGCCTCGTTGGATTGATCTATCGCCGTGTGCGCCATCGCTCGGTGTTTCTCTCCACATCGAAATCGGACAAGGTCATGTACGTGCTCCTGGCCCTCGCGATCCTCTCCGGCTTCATCGCCACCGTGAGCACGCAGGTCTTCGGCGGGCCGCACGGCTATGACTACCGCGAAACGATTTCGCCCTGGCTGCGCCAACTGTTGATCTTCAATGCGCATCCGGAGTGGATGGCGGACGTGCCCTGGCAATTCAAGGTTCACGTGCTCTCCGGCTTCACGCTCCTGGCGGTGTGGCCCTTCACCCGCCTGGTGCACGTGTTCTCTGCGCCCGTCGGTTACACCACACGCCCCTATGTGGTGTACCGCTCCCGCGATACTCGCACTGGCCCCACTCGTCAGCACGTCGCATGGGAGCCGGTACGCTCAAACAAGAAGCAAGTTCACGAGCCCAACGACGAAGGTCAGTGGTACGGAGCATAGGAGCTTAAAAAATGAAGCGGATCATGCCTGTTGCAGCAGCGCTGATGCTTCTTCAAGCCTGCGCGCAGTATGATTCACTGCAGGTTTTCGGCGCTGCATCCACCCGCCTCATCAACGAGGACTTGGCCGCCGCGATCGACGCCTCCCTAAGCTTCAACAACGCCGGTTCTTCGGCACTGGTGCAACAAATCGCCGAGGGCGCTGAGGCCGATGTGCTCATTACGGCCAACGAGCAAACAATGAAGCTCGCACAGTCGAACGTTGCAGCACCGCGTGCGGTAGCCAGCAATGACATGGTGCTCATCGTGCCCAAGGGCAACCCCGCTAAGATCAGCAGCTTTTCCTCGCTCGATCACGCCTTGCTGGTGATCTGCGACGCCAACGTGCCCTGCGGCGACACCACTGCGCAACTCGCCAAGGCCAATGGCGTGACACTCAAGCCAGCATCGCTGGAACAATCCGTCTCCGACGTCCTCGGCAAGGTGATCAGCCAAGAAGCCGACGCTGGCGTGGTGTACCGCACCGACGCGGCAGCAGCCTCAGAACAGGTTGAGGTAATCGAGATCCCCCACGCCGAAGAATTCAAGAACACCATCATGGCGGCGGTGGTCAAGAATTCGAGCAAACAGAAGGCGGCTGCGGGGGTCGTCGAAAAGCTGGACAGCGCTTCATTCGACGAAGTCTGGCAACGATACGGCTTCATCCCGAGCCCATGAAACAACGCGCTCCGTTGATACCCCGCGGCGTGCACGCGCTGGCGTGGCTCGCACTATTGCTGTTGCTCTTACCCTTGCTTGCGCTGGCACTGCGAGTGCCATGGCGGCACCTACCAGCGCTTCTTGCCGAGCCTTCTACGCAGCACATGTTGGGCATCACTTTGACCAGCGCGGCGCTTTCCACCATTGTTGTGTGCGCTCTTGGCGTTCCGTTGGCGTTGAGTCTCCAGGTCATGCCGCGCGGGGGAAACCTTGCCCGAGCTCTGGTATTGCTCCCCCTCGCGATGCCTCCGGTGGTCAGTGGCTTGGCGCTTGGCGCTGCATTCGGGCGCAAAGGCTTATTGGCGCCACTTCTTGATCAATTGCACGTCCAATTGGCCTTCAGCTTCGCGGGTGTGGTTCTGGCGCACACCTTCGTCTCTTTGCCCTTTCTTGTGGTCACCGTGGACGCCGCACTGCGCCAATTCGACGCCGAGGTGTGGTACTCAGCGCAATCGGTGGGGCTATCGCCGACCTATATCCTTCGCCGCATTGTGTTGCCTGCTCTTCGTCCCGCAATAGCCACCGGCGCCGGGCTTGCGTTTGCTCGCTCGCTGGGAGAATTCGGCACCACCCTGACATTCGCGGGCTCGCTGCCTGGGGTCACGCGCACCCTGCCGGTGGGTATCTATCTTGAGCGCGAGACCGATCCAACTGCGGCTTATGGGCTCGCAGCGATCCTGGTGCTGCTGGCGATTATGATGCTCGCGCTGGCGATGCTGCCCGGACTCTTCCGCGCGCAGCCACCCACCAAAGCCGTACCTCTGCAGACTATGGATCTCGATGCTCTCGCGCGGCTGAGCGCACCGAATCGTGCTGCTCAAAACCTCACCTTGGGCAAGATCACGATTCCCGCTGGAAGCTGCGTCGGTGTGATTGGACCAAATGGTGCCGGCAAAACCACGTTGCTGCGAAAGATCGCCGGGAGAATTCCGGCGAAGGTCTTCGGCGATGGCGCTCGCCTACCCAACGCGATGTGGCAGCGCGGCATTGTCATGCTCACCCAATCTCCAGGCCTGCCGCCAAGCGCCACGGTGCTCGAAACCATTGCGATGGTCCACGACGAACCCGATGCACTTCTGCAGGCTGCGGGGATGGAGGCGCTCGGGGCTATTCCGAACCAACAGCTCTCCGGAGGGCAGGCAGCGCAGGTGGCATTGCTGCGGGCCCTGGCTGCTAGGTCTTCCATTTTGCTTCTCGACGAGCCCCTGGCCGCCATCGATGTCCATGCCAGCCAGCGCTGGCGGCGGATGCTTCAGGTGGCTCAACGAAACCGCACCATCATGATGGTCAGCCATAATCCCACCGATGTGGCAACGCTATCGAGCCATGTTCTCATCCTGGAGGCCGAAAAGACCGCGCTGATTCGCGCCACTGAGGAGGAATTCCAACGCCCCAGCAGCGACTTCTCCGCGTCCTTTGTGGGGCTGAATCGCTTGGAGGGCACGGTAACAGCAGTTCGAAACGGCGTCGTGGAGCTGGACTGCCAAGGGCTCACTGTGGTGGGCACCAGCGATGAATCGCTCAACGCTGCCGAGCAGGCAATCGCCGTGTGCGCTCCAGAGGCCGTCACATTAAAAGTCCCACAGAATCGGACGACACAGGAGTCTGCACGCAACCAGTGGGAGGGGCGAATCACATCGATAGAAATTCATAAAAATGTGGTGTTTGTGCGTGTAAAATTTGCAGCAGCATCGATAACCTTGCACACCACGCAAGCGTCGGCGATACGTTTGCAACTCCGGGTAGGTGCAAACGTTATTTGCGCTGTTAAAGCCTTAAACGTGCACGTTTACCGTTCACCTGCCCCAAGTCAGCACTGAGGAATCATGAATAATCACGCTCCACGCCCAGCCACTGATCTCTTTCCTGAGTCTCTCAACCTGAGCCCGAAACAACGGCTGGTCCTTGATACTCTCAGCGACTATCCGGACGGCGCCCGTGTGTCTGAACTGGCAGAAGAGCTCAATATGCACGTCAATACCATTCGCGGGCATTTGGATGAGTTAGCGGAGCGCGGAGCCATCCACTCCTTCACTGCACCGGCTATTGGTCGCGGCCGACCCTCATTAATTTATAAGGTTCGCATCCCCGATAATCGCACTGTCGCCGCAGAGTATGTCACCCTCATTGAGGTGATGGGAGCATTTCTTGAAGAGCAGTTCGCTACCCCCGAACAGGCGGAGGCCGCCGCGAGAGTCATTGGGAAACGCTGGGGAGAAAAGCTACGCGAACGAGGCTTGGAGCACCCCGAATCCCATCACGGCTTCGTTGGGCGGCTTACGGGCTATTTGCGCGAAATGGGTTTCGACCCAGCGCCAACCGATCATGATGAGCACCAGACCCACATCGCGATGCACAGCTGCCCTCTGGCCACCGAAGATTTCCAACCAACACCGTTCATTTGTGCTGTGCACGAGGGCACCCTGCGGGAGCTGCTTGACGACGCCACGGTGCGCCTGGATCTTCAGCCATACGACAAACCCGGTGCCTGCTGCGTGAAGATCCAGCGCCAGGGTTAAGCCAGAACGTTGACTTCCACGGGCCCGGCCACATCAAGCGGGAGAACCTGCATGCCGGCTTCGGCAGCCTGCTGCAGTAACTCGGGCTGAACCGCCTCGGTTGCCAAGACCATGGCGGTGGGGCCAGCGCCGGAAAGATACGCAGCAACACCACGATTGCGAAGCCGATTCACCCACTCGGCGGTCAAAGGCAGCACATCTGCGCGATAAGGCTGGTGTAAGCGATCGCGGGTGGCTTCCCACAGCAGCTCTGGATGGTGCTGCAGCGCCACTGTCATCAGCGCGGCGCGTGAGACATTGAAACGCGCGTCGATGTGGCTAATCTCATTGGGCAACACCTGGCGCACCGCATCAGTGGAGGCACGGACGTTAGGAACCAGGGCAACGGCTCGGATTTCTGCGTGCACCGGAATGGCCACAGCCTTGTATTGCGGATCCGTTCCGTCGACTGGCGTGGACGTCCATGAAACCACGGCGCCGCCTATGACTGAAGCTGCCGCATTGTCGGGGTGACCTTCAAAGGCGGAGGAAAGCTGCACCAACTCCTCAGTGCTCAGCACTCCCCCGGCAAGCCCATTTGCGGCGGCTACTCCGGCCACCGCCGCAGCAGCCGATGAGCCCAAACCGCGCGACTGTGGAATGCGATTGCGACAGGTCACTTTGAGGCCGGGGGCAGATACACCGGCAGCATCAAGTCCGGAGCGGATGGCTCGGACCACCAGGTGGCGCTCGTCTACAGGCACTTCGCCTTCACCTTCGCCCTCAACGAGGACTTCCAAGCCTGCGTCGCTAACTTCGACCCACACGTCGTCGAAAAGCGAAAGGGCCAGGCCAAGGGTGTCAAAGCCGGGACCGAGGTTCGCTGAAGAAGCTGGCACGCGGACGTGGACTTTGCGTCCCGGTTGCAGTTCGCGCATGTTAATCCTCCATGAGTCGCAGCACCGAAGTGATGCTCTTGACTGCTTCGATACCCTTGACCTGCTGAACAGTGGCGCTTAAGTCCGATTCCTTTGCGGGGTGCGTCACCACAATTAGACGTGCGACATCATCGCCGCCCTCCTGGCGGACGGTCCGCAAAGAAATGCCATTGTCTGCGAAGATCTTGGCAAGTTCTGCCAGCACACCCTGTCGCTCCTGGACTTCCATATCGATGTGGTAGCTGGTGAGCACCTCACCGAAATCAGCGATTGGCAGATCCAAGTAGGTGGATTCTCCGGGCGCGCGACCACCGAAGACTTTGTTTCGTGCTGCGCCAACGATATCGCCGAGTACAGCCGAAGCGGTTGGGTTACCGCCCGCACCATTGCCGTAAAACATGAGCCGACCGGCGGCCTCCGCCTCCACGAATACGGCATTGAAGGACTTGGATACGCTCGCCAGTGGATGATCGCGGTTCACCAAGGTGGGGTGCACGCGCGCCGAGACCTTCTCTACCCCTTCGGCATCTCGGAAGCGCTCACAGATGGCCAGCAGCTTGATGGTTTGGCCTGCTTGTTTCGCGGCCTCGATGTCCTCAGCGGTGACGTTGGAAATGCCCTCGCAATAAACATCTTCGAAGGTCACTCGCGTGTGGAACGCCAGCGATGCGAGGATCGCTGCCTTCGAGGCGGCATCGTGCCCCTCAACATCGGCGGTCGGGTCCGCCTCCGCGTATCCCAGGCGGGTGGCCTCGGCCAGCATGTCATCGTAAGAAGCACCGGTGGCGTCCATGGCGTCGAGAATGAAGTTGGTGGTGCCATTGACGATGCCCGCCACTTTCTCCACCTGATCGCCGGCCAAGGAGCGGCGCAGGGGTCCGACCACGGGAATGGCGGCAGCGACGGCCGCCTCGAAGTAGAGATCGACCCCGGCCTCATCGGCGGCGCGAGCGAGTTCTTCCGAGTGGGCGGCAACCAGCGCCTTGTTGGCGGTCACCACGGACTTGCCCGCTTGAAGTGCCTCGAGCACCAGCTTGCGGGGATAATCAATGCCGCCGATGACCTCCACCACGATGTCCACATCATCGCGGCGCAACAGTGATTCGGCGTCGGTTGTCAGAAGCCCGAGCTCGCTAGCAAGGGAGCCCTCATGCTTTTCCACGCTGGATACGGCCACGCCGCGAATTTCCAAAGGGCCACCAGCACGATGAAGGAAGTCTTGGGCGTTTTCGTGAATGAGCCGCAGCACCTGGCTGCCGACGGTGCCATAACCCAAAATGGCAAGTCCTACAGGCTCACCTGCACCTTTTCCGGGTTTAAACATGCTGTTCTGGGCGTCGGTCATGTTGCTCCTCGCTTCTTGCTGGCAAATGCCTATCTATAGTAGCGAACCCCTAGCCTTCAAGCGCCAGGAAGTCCTCAATCGTCTCTCTGCGAACCATTAGTCGCGCCTCACCATCGTTGACGCTCACGACGGCGGGCCGCGAAAACATGTTGTAGCGGCTGGTCATGGCAAAGCAGTAGGCGCCCGTGGCTGCTAGAGCCAAGAGGTCACCGGGGCGAATGTCGTTGGGAAAACGCTCATCTGCGATCAAGATGTCGCCTGATTCGCAGTGGCTTCCTACTACGCGAGTATCGGTGACCTCGCCATCACAGAGCCGAGAAACCACGCGCGCATCGTATTCTGCCTGGTAGAGGGCGGGACGTATGTTGTCGCTCATGCCGCCATTCACGGCGATGTAGCGCCGCGTGTGCTCGTCTGTGACGTTGACGTCTTTAATCGTGCCGACTTCATACACGGTGACGGTGGAAGGCCCGGCGATGGCGCGGCCAGGTTCAACCATGATCTCTGGCGCCTCAATCCCGAGCACTTCAGCCTGGGCGCGAACGCGAGAGATAAGGTCTTTTGCTACCTTTTCGACGTCCAACGGGGTGTCATTTTCCGTGTAGGCAATGCCATAACCGCCGCCCAAGTCCAACACGGGCAACTTGGTGCCGAGTTCTTGCTGCAGCTTGCTTAACAAGCCCATCAAACGTTCCGCCGCAAGAGAAAAGCCATCGGCGTCGAATACCTGGCTGCCGACGTGGCAATGTAGGCCGCGCAGATTTAGCGAAGGATGCTCATGCGCTTCAAGCGCGGCCTTGAAGGCCGCTCCCGTCGCGAGTGAAAAGCCGAACTTCTGATCCTCGTGGCTGGTGGCGATGAACTCGTGAGTGTGCGCATCCACACCTGGGGTCACGCGCACCAAGACGGGCTGTACCTTGCCCTGTCGCTCGGCCTCCACCGCAAGCTCTTCGATCTCTTGGAAGGAGTCGAGTACCACATGTTCCACACCGGATTCCACGCACAATTGCAGATATTCCGCCTGCTTGTTGTTGCCGTGGGCAGTGATGCGCTCTGCGGGGAAATCAGCGGCAAGCGCCACGCGAAGCTCGCCATAGCTGGCTACGTCCAAGGACAGGCCTTCTTCAGCAACCCAGCGAGCGATGGCGCGAGTCAAAAACGCCTTGGAGGCATAGTGAACACGCTCGGGCGCTCCGTAGGCGCGGGCAAGTGCCCGGCAACGGGAACGGAAGTCGTCCTCATCCACCACAAACAGCGGGGTGCCAAATTCCTCCGCTAACTCAGGCAAGGAAACCCCAGCGATGCTCACGACGCCTGAATCGTCGCGCGAGGCATTCTTAGGCCATACATGGGCCGGAAGGCCGTTGAAATCGCCTTCCGCAAATGTCACGCGCTTGGTGGGTGAGTAACTGGACGTGTACTGAATGCCTACAACGTGATCCATACGTATCTCCTACATCCGCTCCGGCGCGCTCACACCGAGCAGACCCAGGGCGTTGGCGAGCACCTGGCGGGTCGCATCGGCCAGCGCCAGACGGGCACGGTGGAGCTCCGTGGCTTCTTCGCCCTGCTTCGGCAGAATCTGACAGGAATCGTAAAAACGGTGGAAGGTTCCTGCGAGTTCCTCCGCATAGCGAGCGATACGGTGGGGTTCACGCAAAGTAGCGGCAGCTTTGACCACTGCGGGGAATTCCCCGAGCGTGCGGATGAGATCGCCTTCGCGCTCGTGCTCCAACAGACCAAGCTGCTCGGTGGATGCCTGCACACCCAGCGTCTCTGCTTTTCGGGCGATCGAGCACAGACGTGCGTGACCGTATTGCACGTAGTACACCGGATTGTCGCTGGATTGCGAGGACCACAGCTCCAAGTCGATGTCCAAACTGGAATCCACGGAGGAGCGGATCAGCGCATAACGTGCGCCGTCCACGCCGATTGCCTCAACCAGATCATCAAGAGTGATCACTGTGCCTGCGCGCTTGGACATTTTGACTGCCTCGCCATCGCGCACCAGGTTCACCATCTGACCGATGAGCACTTCAACGCCTTCTGCGTCGTAACCCATCGCCGCCGTCGCGGCGCGCAGACGATTGATGTAGCCATGGTGATCCGCGCCCAACATATAGATGCAGAGGTTGTAGCCGCGGTCAAACTTGTTTGCCACATACGCAATATCGCCCGCGATGTAGGCGGCATCTCCGTCGGACTTGATCACTACACGGTCTTTGTCATCGCCGTACTCGCTGGACTTCAGCCACCATGCACCTTCATTGGAGTACAGATTGCCGTTGGCCTTCAGCTTTTCCACGGCCTTGTCAACTTCACCGTTGTCAAAGAGATCGTTTTCGTGGAAGTACACGTCGAAGTCCGTGCCGAACTCATGCAGGGACCTCTTGATGTGAGCGAACATGAGCTCAACTCCGCGCTCGCGGAATGCCTCGCGCATTGCTTCGCCTTCAAGATCCAGCACGGAAGGATCGGCCTCAACCACCTGCTGAGCAATGTCCTGAATGTAGGCGCCGCCGTAGCCGTTTTCTGGGGTCGGCTTGCCCAATGCGGCACATTCCAAGGATTCACTGAAAGCGTTGATCTGCCTACCGTGATCATTGAAGTAATACTCACGGGTCACCTTTGCCCCTGAGGCCTCAAGCACGCGGCCAAGGGAATCACCCACCGCAGCCCAACGGGTACCACCCAAGTGAATTGGGCCGGTGGGGTTCGCTGAGACGAACTCGAGGTTCACGTTGCGGCCTGCATAGGCGTCCGAGTGCCCAAATTGTTCTCCCACATCCAAGATGTCTGCAACGATTTTGCCTTGGGCATCCGCAGCGAGGCGAATATTGAGGAATCCGGGGCCAGCCACTTCCGCAACCTCGATGGCACTGTCGGAGCTGAGGGCGTCGGCAAGCAGCTGGGCAAACTCTCGGGGATTCATCCCAACCTTTTTGGCAACCTGCAACGCAACGTTCGTGGCGTAGTCGCCATGCTCTGGGTTACGCGGGCGCTCCACCACTACCTGCTCAGGCAAAACCGAGGCATCGAGTGCGCGTGCCTCGAGTACCTCGGTTGCAGTGGAACGAATGAAAAGGCTGAGATCGGCTGGAGTCATGGCTATGCAGTGTAATTGCCTGCACGCCAAGTGGGAAAACTAGCCCACCACCATCCAGCTCAGGATCGGTGTGGATTGCAAGTAGACGATGATGCAGATGTACACCAGCAGGCCCAGGGAGTACTTCCAAGCCTTGGCCATGATCTTGCGCTCGCCGTTTTCCATCTCCACGGTGGTGGCGGCAATGGTGAGCGTTTGTGGGCTCATCATCTTGCCCAAGGTTGCACCGGCAGTATTCGCACCGATAAGCAGCGTTTGACTGACGCCAACCTGCTGAGCCGTGGTGGCCTGCATCTGAGAGAACAGGGCATTGGCGGAGGTGGCGGATCCCGTGACCCACGTGCCGATCCAACCCAAGATTGGCGAGAGCAGAGGGAAGATCGCGCCGGTTGCTGCTAGGAATGCACCAATCGAGGCAGTCTGTCCAGACATGTTCATCACATAAGCAAGTCCCATCACCGCAGCGATGGTGAGTGCTGAATAGCGCATCTTGTAGGCACCTTCGCCAAGGGCTTTAAGCGCTTTGCCCAGCGACATGGGATACTGCCCATTCTGCGAAGTAGCACCGTAGACAAGCGCGGTGATGAGACCGCAGAAGAACAAAATGGTGCCGGGTGTGGACAGCCAGTTGAAGTTGAAGATGGTGTTGGTGATTGGCTCGCCTGCCTCGTTCACGAGGTTGCCGTGAAGGCCTGGCCACTCGATCTTGATGGCGGTGCTGTTCAATGCCGCGGGCAGGTCGAAACCGATGCGCCAGAGGCTGGTGATGGAGAATACCACCACGATGAGCACGTAGGGGAAAAGCGCCAAGGCAGCATTACTCGTGCTGAGGTGCAGCTTGGAGGCATCAATTTCCGAAGCCTGCTCCTGGGGCGTGGTTGGCTTCCATACTCGCAGCAGCAACACACCGGCGGTGAGCGAAATGAGGCAGGCCACCACGTCGGTAAGAACGTAAGAGAAATAGTTCGACGCAAGGAACTGCCCACCACCGAAGGCCACCCCCAGCGTGAGTGCCATCGGCCAGGTTTGGCGTACGCCACGCATTCCGTCCATAATCAGCGCCAGCACGAAAGGAACAACCAGGGCGATGAGTGACACTTGGCGGCCAACCATCGCCGCAACTTGATCGCCAGGAATTTGATTGAGCAAGCCTGCGGTGGTCACCGGAATGGCCATCGCACCGAAAGCCACCGGAGAGGCATTGGCGACGAAGGTCACCAGCACGGCCTTCATCGGCTTGAGTCCGATGGCCAACAGCATTGCCGCAACGATGGCAATCGGAGCGCCGAAGCCCGCGAGTGCTTCAAGCAGCCCACCGAAAGCGAAGCCGATGAGCATGGCCTGCACACGCATATCGCCACGGCCGATCTTGGAAAAGATGGTGCGCAGATCCTCGAAGCGACCCGACTTCACGGTGAGGTCGTAGACCCACACGGCCATCCAGATGATGTACACCACCGGGAAGAGGCCGAAGGCGATGCCCTGGGTAAGGGAGAGAACCGCAAGTTGAGCGGGCATCTTGAACAGCAGGATGCCGGTGACCAGCGCGACACCGACGGAGGCGATCGCTGACCAGTGGGCTTTCATCTTCAGCACCATGAGAAAGATGAAGAACCCGATGAGGGGCAGGATCGCGCAGAGGGCGGAAAGGCCGAGGCTGCCGGCGACAGCACTCGTTGAGGGACTAAACACGATAGTGTGCTCTCCTATTCTCGCAGCCTGTGACCTAAGATACGTCTCGGCTGCACACGTTCATTAATTCACTTCTTGAGTTGGTTTCCACTATTGCCCCAGAAGGGGGGAATTGCCAACTTTCGCAACGCGAATCACTATGCACAAAAGCAATCCACCAGCATTCGCGCCCAAGAGCTCCTGCAACGCGGCGCGAAGCCGCGAGTATTTTCCGCCACATTTCCAATCGCCTTACCCACCCACAGGCCAATCCCGTTCGTTCTTCCCGACTGCTCAAGCCAATTAAATAACACTGATATTTCTTATATACCTGCAGCTCAGCGAGGTTCATGAACGGAGCTAGTCGGGAAAATTCCGCTAGGATGGCTAGCGACCGGTGACACCTGAAGCTCATTGCGACGCAGCCGGTGTTACAACCCACTTTTATCCCTAGGAGCAAGAAACGTGAGAGTTGCGCTCTTTTCCACCTGCATCGGCGACGCTATGTTCCCCGATGCTTCGAAGGCCACAGCACTGATCCTGTCAAGGCTCGGTTATGAAGTGGTCTTCCCTGATGCACAGACCTGTTGCGGTCAAATGCACGTCAATACCGGCTACCAGAAGGAAGCGGTGCCACTGATTCGCACCTATGTGGATGCGTTCGCTGATCCTTCCATCGACTTTGTGGTTGCCCCCTCCGGCTCTTGCGTGGGCGCTGTCCGTGAGCAGCATGAGCACGTCGCAGAGCGCTACGGCGACGCCGCACTGGTCGACGGTGCCAAGCAGGCCGCAAAGAAGACTTACGACCTTCCAGAATTTCTTATCGACGTCGCAGGCACCGATCAGCTCGGCGCTTTCTTCCCGCACCGGGTGACCTACCACCCCTCCTGCCACGGACTGCGCTTTATCAAGTTGGGCGACCGCCCCTACCGCTTGCTGCAGAATGTGGAAGGCATTGACCTGGTGACACTGCCAAATGCGGAAGAATGCTGCGGCTTCGGTGGCACCTTCGCCCTGAAGAACGCTGAAACTTCGGCCGCAATGGTGTCCGATAAGACTCGCAACATTAAGTCCACCGACGCCGAATACGTCACCGGTGGCGATTCTTCTTGCCTGATGAATATCGCTGGAGCACTTTCTCGCCAGCACATGGGAGTTCGCGCCGTACACATGGCGGAGATCCTCGCCTCCACCAAGGAAAACCCCTGGACCCCCACCAATGCTGCTTACTCTAAGGAGGCCATGCTGTGAGCGTCTCACTCGGAACCCCCTCGATGCCACCGCGCGCATCGGACATCTCTTTGCTGCACGGCGACCGCAACTTCCCCAAGGCGGCACACGACGGGCTCTACAACGCCACGCAGCGCCGCAACCTGCACAAGGCAACCACCACCATTCGCGACAAGCGCGCCAATGTGATCGGCGAGATCGACGATTGGGAGGCGCTGCGCGAAGCCGGCTCGGCCACGAAGCGCGACGTGCTGGCTCGTCTACCTGAGCTGCTGGAGCAGTTTGAAGCTGCTGTGACCGCACGCGGCGGCCATGTGCACTGGGCTCGCGATGCTGAAGAAGCAGGCCGCATCGTGAAAGAATTGGTGCAGGCCACGGGCGAGAAAAACGTGGTGAAGATCAAGTCCATGGCGACCCAGGAAATCGCCCTCAACGAGCAGCTCGAAGAAGTTGGCGTTCACGCCCAGGAGACGGACCTCGCCGAGCTTATCGTCCAGCTTGGCCATGATCGCCCCTCGCACATTCTTGTGCCCGCGATCCACCGCAACCGCGCCGAGATCCGCGACATCTTCATCGAGGGCATGCCCGACACAGATGATTCGCTGAGCTCCGAGCCCGCTGAGCTTGCGGAAGCGTCCCGCAAGTTCCTGCGCGAGCAGTTCATGAAGGCCAAGGTGGCCATCTGTGGTGCCAACTTCGGCATCGCGGAAACCGGCCACGTCACCATCGTGGAGTCCGAGGGCAATGGCCGCATGTGCCTCACTCTGCCGGAAACCCTCATTTCGGTGATGGGCATTGAAAAGATTCTGCCTACCTTCGCCGACTACGAAGTGTTCCTGCAGCTCTTGCCTCGCTCCTCCACTGGCGAACGCATGAACCCCTACACCTCCCTGTGGAGTGGCGTGACCGAGGGCGATGGCCCCGAAAACTTCCACATTGTGCTGTTGGACAATGGCCGCACCGCGGCACTGTCCAACGAAATCGGACGCGAGGCTCTCAAGTGCATCCGCTGTTCCGCCTGCCTCAATGTGTGCCCAGTCTATGAACGCGCAGGTGGCCACGCCTACGGTTCGACCTACCCAGGCCCAATCGGCGCGATTCTTACCCCGCAGCTCACCGGCATGGACGACGATACTTCCGTGAACGGCTCCCTGCCCTTCGCATCCTCGCTGTGCGGCCGATGCAACGAGGTGTGCCCGGTGAAGATTCCGATTACCGACGCGCTGCTGGAATTGCGCCACCAGAAGGTATCGAAGCACAAGCCTGCCGTTGAGGGATCTCTGATGACTGCGATGCAGTTCACCTGGGGCAATGAGACGGTGTGGAATACGCTTTCACGCATGGTGTTCCTTGGCCGCATCGCCGGCGGTTTCAAGGGCAAGATCACGCACCTGCCGAGCTTCCTGTCCGGCTGGACCGATTTCCGCGACATTCCGTTGCCGCCGAAGAAGTCGTTCCGCCAGTGGTTCGATACAGAAGAAGCACAGCAGTTACTCACCGAGGCCCGCGAGCAGGGTCTTCCCAACAAGCCTGAGGAGGCCTAAGCGATGAGTGCTAAGTCCGTTATTCTGCAGCGCATCCGCGATGCCCACAAGCTGGCCGGCACACCCGAAGGCGGTGTGGAGATTCCCCGCGATTACAACCGCGAGTATTCCTATAGCCGCTCCGAGCTCAAGGAAATTTTGATCGACCGCTTGGAGGACTACAAGGCAGATGTGGTGCAGTCTTCCGAAGATGAACTTCCAGCTACCATTGCGAAGATCCTCAATGATCGCGGCGCCAAGGACGTCCGCTTCGCCGAGGGGCTTGACGCTTCCCTTTTTGAGCTTGCCGACGCCAACGCCACGCCAGACGACCGCAGCAGCGACCCGCGCCTGCTGGACAAGGTAGATGCAGTGGTGACCGACTCGCACGTCAGCTCAGCTCAAACCGGCACCATTTGCCTGGAGTCCAATGAGCTGTGCGGGCGCCGAGCCCTCACGCTGGTACCCGATTGTCACGTGTGCATCGTGCGCATGGACTCCGTGGTCTATGGCGTTCCTGAGATGATCGAGGCGCTTGGCCACGAAAAGCCCGTGACGATGATCTCTGGGCCGTCTGCAACCTCGGATATCGAGCTGAATCGCGTTGAAGGCGTCCATGGTCCGCGCACGCTGATTTGCGTCATCGTGGACTAACCCCCGGTTTTTATTCGCGCGCCCACCTAGTGCTAGGATTGGGCGTTGCGCGTCTCCGTAGCTCAGTGGATAGAGCATTGGTTTCCGGTACCAAAGGTCGCACGTTCGAATCGTGTCGGGGACACAAAATTAGCCCCTCAGCAATGCTGAGGGGCTTTGGTTATGCTCCGGGAATGTGTAGGTCTTGAAGATCTGGACCCAACACCTTCTTGGAAAATGCTCGGAGGGCGTCGGCTTCTTCTTCGCTCATTTTTTCAAAGACCACGCTTCGCACCGTACCGACATGGGCGGGAGCCGCCTGCTGTAGCCTGCGCTCACCTTCTCTCGTGAGCGCTACCAACACCCCGCGCCCATCCCCTTCGCACCGCTGCTTTTCCACGAGACCACGACGCTCCATTCTGGTGATCTGGTGCGAAGTTCTCGATCGGTCCCAGTTCAAGGAGGCGCAAAGTTCTCTTAGGCGCATCTTTTGTTCGGGATGCTCAGAGAGACTAACTAGCACGCTAAACTCCGGCGTGGTGAGGTCATCAGCGTTGAGCGATTCTTCGATCGCGCGATCAACCTTTCTATTCGCCGCGAGCAGCATTCGCCACAGCGATTGTTCCTCATCGGTGAGCCAGCGTGCGGTATTCATGCAGATAACAATAAACCCCAGACACGCCAATAAAAAATTTCGAAAACATAGCGTGCTCCCAAAGTGATATTTTGGTTTACCTATTTTTAGCTGCACAAATTCAACAGTTGACTTATCATCATCTTGCGCTATAGTTGTTGATACAGCAACAGAAAACGCATTGAATAGAAAAGGAAATGCTAATGCAGAACATCAACGGCACCTACACTCTGGACGCTTCCCACTCCCGTGTGGGCTTCGTTGCCCGCCACGCCATGGTGACTAAGGTTCGTGGCCACTTCAACGACGCTGAAGCCACCATCACCATCGGTGAGGACTCAACTGTCAACGGCACCGTGCAATCAGCATCCATCGACACCGGCAACGCTGAGCGCGATGCACACGTTCGCGGTGAAGACTTCTTCCACGTGGAAGAGTTCCCCACCATCACCTTCGAATCCACCGAAATCTCTATCAATGGCAATGAGGCGAAGGTGAAGGGCAATCTGACCATCAAGGGCACGACGAAGCCCGTCACCTTCAATGTGGAGATCAACGGTGTTGCCGAAGACCCCTTCGGCAACACCCGCCTCGGCTTCGAAGCCTCCACCAAGATCAATCGCAAGGACTTCGGAATCGACTTCAATGCCCCGCTCAATACCGGCGGCATGCTGGTCTCCGAGGAAATCAAGCTGGAAATCGAAGGTTCCGCCATTCGCCAGAGCTAGTAATACTTGGTCACTTTTTCCATCGCATAGGCCTGCCGCCCACTGAGCATCGAAAAACGCTCGGGCTGGCAGGTCATAATAATGAGCTGGTGCTGCTTTGCCAATACTCCTAGCAAACCGTTCATGCCGCCGATACGCACGGGATCGCTGGCGCCAAGCGGATCATCCAAAATCAAGCTGGTATCACCCTGTGCCACAATCCGCGCGAGTGCTAGGCGAATCAACAGCCCCAGCTGTTCCTTAGCTCCCGCGGAGAGCTTCTCTACGGGGATCACTCCCTCTTCGCCCTTTCGCGCCTGAACCTTCAAATTCTCATCGAAGGTAAAACTCACATCCTCACCGAAAATGAAGGGCGCCAATTGCGAAAGCTGCTGCCCTAACGGTCGCGAGTAGCGTTCCCGGGCCTCATCACGGTGTTTCATCAACACGTCGTATAGCAGCTTTAATGCATCGGCCTCGCGCATCAGTTTCTCACTGCGCGACTTCGCAACTTGCAGCCTGCGCTCTGCTTCCTGCGCAGCTTCCGCAACACCCACCTGAGCGTCAATCTCTTGTTGGTTCACCTCCAACTCCACCGAAGTGCGATTGATCTTCTCTTTCAGGTTTTCCAGCGCAGCCTTTGCCATATCAAACTGCATCGATACCTGATCAACACCAACCTGCTCCAAGCGCACGCGAGAAGTGGCGATATGCTGTTCTAAACCTTCAACAGTTGCCTGTCGTTTCGCCTTCTGTTGCTTCAACTGTTCAGTAGGGCACTGCTCTAGCTCTTGAGCCAAAGAAGACTCAGCACTGGTGAACTGCTGCTTGACATGATCGCGCTGCAACAGCGCTGCCTCATATTCACGAGTTGCAGGTCGCGGCTGCAAAACTTCGCGACGTTCGACAAGCTCAGCTTCTTGCTCTTCTCGCGCGTTCAGTTGCTCACGCAGCTCTTCAACATCAGCATCTTCCGGAGGTGCAATTTCATCAGCAAGCTGCAGCTTGAGCTCCGCCTGTCGGCGCTGGAGCGACTGCACATCCTCGCCGCCTAGCAACGAAGCCAATTTCACTTCAAGGACTTGGGCTTGTTGCTCCGCCTCGGCGCATTCTCGCCT
The DNA here is from genome assembly GCF_003813985.1 of Corynebacterium gerontici. Classification (NCBI taxonomy): domain Bacteria; kingdom Bacillati; phylum Actinomycetota; class Actinomycetes; order Mycobacteriales; family Corynebacteriaceae; genus Corynebacterium; species Corynebacterium gerontici. The sequence goes on along the minus strand of NZ_CP033897.1, from coordinate 919,053 downwards.
TAGGACACGCAAATGATCGAGGTCTTTTGCCGGAGTGCCCGCAATCGCGTCCTTGAGCGCTCGCTTTGCTTCGAGAACTTTCTGGGCGCTCGCTTCAGCGCCAACCCCTGGCAGCACCCGGATATGCACACCACCCACATCCAAGTCCATAGCCTCAGTGACTGCGAAGCCCACCGCATCCCGTACGCTGCACACCTCGCCGTCGATGAACACCTCGCGCTCCTGATCAGCGCTCAGCGTCAGGCTAGGGCTCTGACTCTGATTGAGCGCCACCGCGCTACGCAAAGCTGCGTCCGCCTCTTGCACACGATCCAGCATCGCTTGCGTCACTTGCGGCACGGACAAACATTGCTCGCGTTCGGCTTGTACCACCTGTACTTGATCAAGGGTCTGAGCGATTCGCTCAAACTCCTCCTTGGCCACCTGTTGCGCCTGCGCCGCGGTTGCTTGATCAAGACGTTGCTGCATTGCAGTAATATCCGAGCGGGTCCGGTCAAGCTCTGCAAGCACATCCGCATATTTCGCTTCTTCCGCTTCCCGGCGTTCGGCTTTGGCGGCTAGCGTCGCTTCTGCGGATTCCACATCACCGCGCAATATCTTCAGCGTTTCCCGGGCTTCTTCTCGGCGCTCAACTTGCTCCACGGCGGCCTTGAGCAGTGATTTGGCGTCATCGTAGCGCTCCTGCAGCCCAGCAAATTCGCGCTCGAGTTCACGTACCTGCTCGTGCTGCGCCTGCGCGTCCTCAAACTCCGCCTGCCGCTCCGGCAGTTGCGCATGCCACTGCAACAGTCGTGGCTTGTTCTTCTCCACGAATTCCACTCGACGTTCAACATCGCGTAATGCCGCACGGGCGTCGGCCTGCTGCTCTTGAGCATCCTCAAGCTCGTCAATTGCCTTTTGCACATCGCTGCGCGAGGAATAGGCGCCACGCTTGGTAAACGTTGCCTCGTAGAGGCTCTTGACCTTCGCCATGAGCTCATGATCTTCCTCGAGAGCCTCACTATCACCCTGCCCCAGGATGCTGTTGAGCGAAGGGATGCCCGCGGCCTCAAGCTCTGGGCTGAGTTCATTTTGCCGAACAAAAAGGGCATCGAGCAGATCTGCATCATGTGATTCGCCCGAAAGCAATTCTTTCAGCATCGAGTCCGCTTCCTCACCGGTCCACGCCCTCCCCGCCAAAGGTCCCGCAATGGCCTTGAGCTCATGTTTCTTGCCGCGTAGCCATACCTTATTCATGTGGAGGCGGTGTTTCCCCAAGGAAAATTCCATGGTGATCTGTGGCGATTCGTCATGCCCATTAGGTTTCAGTGCGCGCACGTGTTTGGTATTTGCTTTATGTGCGGCCTCGAGCCCTAAGCGGATCATCTCCATCACAGTGGACTTGCCGGCCTCATTTTCGCCTTCTATCACGACCGCGCCGACGTCGGAAAGCTCTGGAAGGCAAAATTCCGCAATCCTTCCGGCGTTCAGAATTTTCAGACTGTGGATAATCATCGCTACTTCCTTCCCAGGCGGAGCAGCAATTTGGCTGCATTGCGTGCAGTATCGTCCTCACGTTGGTGGAGTTCCTCGAGTGCTCGCACAGCAAACCCCGAAAGACCGAGGTTATTGACCTCTCCATCGTCGGGCACCACCTGCATATCCATAAACCGCTCATGCTCATAAAGAGCGGCGAAGACCTCTTCCAGGCGCGTCAGCTCGTCCTCTAAATATTGAGAGGTTTCCAAATTCACCACCCCTTGGAGGCTGTATCGGATCGCGGTGTTGCGTTTATCGGGATAGCGCTCCAGAGTTTCCACGAACGCTTTGGCATCTTCCAGGGAGTTCACCAGCGAGGTGTGTTCTTCAAAGGTCCATTGACCAACCTGATGCTCGGAAACAGAGACCGAGGCTTCCTCGGCACCCGTCTTCTCAATCGCCACCACCAGCGCATTGCCGGAATTATTTTCACCACCACCGGTTTGCAGGTTACGGAAATCCGTTGCTTCAGGCGAGCCAGAGAACCAAACCTTGCCACTGCTGCCAACGGGCTGTGCCGAGTGTGTATCGCCTAAAGCTAAAAAGTCGATCGCACCCTCGCAGATTCGTTGTTCAACCAAGGACAAAGAAATCTCATCAGGGCGGATGTCGTTGGAACGAGATTCCGCCTGCCCGTGGCCAACGGCAATCCGAATGGTGGCGCTTGGCTCCAACCCCTCAATCGCGGCAGCTACGAGGTCACTATCAGCACGCTTCACCTTGAGCGGGGCAGCTACCACTTCCACCCCCGGCACCACCTCAAATGGCGTGTTGTCCCGGGCAACGACGACGTTGTCCATCCCCTCAATTTCGCCGTACATAGAATCCGCAGTAAGCGGGTCGTGGTTGCCTGCCACAAAAACCGCGGGTATTTTGAGCCGCTTCAGCTCCTCTTTTACCCGCAAGATCGTCTGCATGGAAAGAGAGTTGGCATCGAAGAAGTCGCCAGCCACCACAATAAAATCGCAGCCGAACTGTAGAGCTAAATCGTGTACGCGACGAATGGCCTGAATTCGGTCATTGGCAAATCGCGGCTCCGCCTCAGCATCAAGCCACCATCTTCTCATACCGATTTGGAAGTCTGAAGTGTGAAGAAATGTTGTTTTCATACATTCATCTCTAACACAGCACCAACGAATCGAAGCTTAACGATCACACAAAAAATCGAACATATCTTCTATATCTGCCACACCACGGAGCTCTTCGACGGATGAATACGACACCAAACGCAATGCCTTGTGCAGAAGCTGCAGGTCCGAATCCTCTAAGGCTGAGCTCTGTCCGGGCTTTGGCAGTTCCGGTAGTCCGCCGCCGCTCCAGAAAAACTCCGCCTTATCCGCACGTTCCTCGGTACGAACCTTTGCCTGGGAAACCATAGCCTGCTCCAAGGCCACAATGTTCAGCCCTCGAAGCTCAAACGCCAGCGTCGGCGCCTCCATCAATCTTTGCGCTGCCACTAACGCAACTGCCACAGCATGCTTACAAGAATAGGAAGGATCGGGGCAGGAACAACGCAGCCGCAGATCCGATGCCTCATGGCACAGCAGCAGGTCAATCACGTCCTCCGGGAGGTCACCTTCACGGGCACGCTGAATGCCTGCCGGTTCTTGAACTAAAAGCTTGCTAATCTCAGATACTTCATCGGTGCTGCGATACGGCAACCCAATTGCAACTTCAAACGGCTCCAACTGTGAGCCGCTGACTTGACCGATAATCATGGCGTCGCGCAGCTCCACCTCAAGCACTTTGGCTTTGCGCACATACTCGCGGCCACGCTGGATCCTTGCATGATCAGTGAGTGCAAAAACGAAATTCTGCAGACGCCCGGGCACACCTAGGCTTGCTACCTGCTGACTTAGCGGATCCTCGACTTCCTGACTCCGCGCGCCAAAGTTGGCATAAATAACGTTATCCTTACGCACCCTCGCCATCTACTGCCCCCTTCCTGAGTCGCATGAGTTCCAGCAATTGCTCAGGTTCGAGTTCAGTGAGCCAACCTTCACCTGCTCCAACTACCGCATTGGCCAAGGCAATCTTGCCATTGATCACTTCATTGATGGATTCTTCCAATGTGCCCGTGGTCATCAGCTTGTACACGCGAACATCCCGACCCTGGCCGATTCTATAAGCGCGGTCGGTGGCCTGATTCTCCACCGCTGGGTTCCACCATCGATCCATGTGCACCACCACATTTGCTGCCGTGAGGTTCAGCCCCGTGCCACCAGCTTTCAAAGACAACACCATCACCGGCGGCCCCTGCTCGGATTGGAATTGCTTGACCATGCGATCACGTCCTGCTTTGGAAACCCCGCCGTGGAGGAAGGGAATGTCCAACCCAAAGAATTCCCGAACATAGGGAACAAGCATGTGACCGAAAGCGGTGTACTGGGTGAAGATCAGCACCTTTTCCCCATCGAGCTGCGCGTCGCTGAGGATCTCCATCAACTTGGCCACCTTGCCAGAACGGTGACGCCCTTTGTGCGTCATTGGCGAATGATCGCCAAGAAAATGTGCCGGGTGATTGCAGATCTGCTTGATCTTGGTAATCGCCATGAGCACTTTGCCCTTTTTCTCGATGTCCTTTAAGCCCGGCGCATTGTGCAATTGGTCCGCAACGCCATGGACGAAAGCCTCATACAATGCGGCCTGCTCGGGCGTGAGTTGCACCGGGATGATGTGTTCATTCTTTTCTGGAAGATCATCAATGATGCTGGGATCCGACTTCAATCTGCGAAGAATGAAGGGTGCGCTCAATCGTTTCAGGCGAGCAGATGCGGCTTCGTCATTATAGCGCTCGATCGCGCGAGCAAAGTTGTTCCGAAAAGACGAAGCGGTGCCCAACACACCACGATTGACAAAATCGAGGATTGAATGAAGCTCAGCCAGTTTGTTTTCAATCGGCGTACCCGTCAGAGCAAGGCGATGGGTCGAGGGAAGCGAACGTGCAGCCTTTGAAGCCTTGGTGTGCGCGTTCTTGATCGCCTGTGCCTCGTCAAGCACCACCCTCCACCAATGCACCCCGGCGAGATCTTCTGCGTCTCGCTGCAGCACGCCATAGCTGCTCACCACCAGATCGGCCGCAGCGACGGCCGCGAGCAGATCCTCGCCCTTGGGCCGCTTTGCGCCGTGCAGCACAAGCACCCGCAGGTGCGGCACAAACCTCGCAGCCTCCGCGGCCCAGTTCCCCACCACTGAAGTTGGCGCCACCACTAGCGTCGGCTCAGCTTGCCCATCGGCTCGTTCAATCGCCTCAAGTGCGAGCACTTGGAGGGTTTTGCCCAGCCCCATGTCGTCGGCAAGCACTGCGCCCACACCATTGTTTGCCATCCAGTGCAGCCAATCAACACCGCGACGTTGATATTCGCGCAGTTCAGCCCGCACTGTCGGCGGAATCGCCACCCGCTGCGGTGCTGGTGCGGCTTCCCCATCCAGCACACCGAGCAATTGTTGGTACCAAGGATCACCCTCGTATTCCACAAGCTCTTCATGCTCTTCGTCAAGGGCAAGCTCACGAAGATCACTGATGGTGGTGAGCGAAGATTCCGGATCATCCGCCAAGGCTGCAAGGTCCGCAGCTTCTGCCGCTAATGCTTCTGCGCGGGGATCATCGCGTAGAGCGGCCAGTTCCGCACGCATGCGAGCCTCGTCCGCCCTTTTTCGCAGGCGATGCTGCGATTGGCCTTCCAGTTGCTCTAGATACGCCTCCACCTGGCGCACTTGTGCGGGGTCCGCCACCACCCATTTGCCGTCGAGCAGCAATAACCCAGACTTGGAACGCACCAGGGAACGCATTTGTTCTTCGGTGAGCTCAGTTGAGCCGACAGAAACCTTCCAGTCATATTCGACGATTTGATCGAGCCCGAAACGGGAGATCAGCGGCCCACCGATTTCAACTTTTATGCGGGTGTGCTCTTTTTTAGCGCTCCACACCTTCGGCAGCATGATGGTGAAGCCCCCCTTGCTCAGCGCTTGCACCTCATTGCGAACAAAATGAGCCAATTCCTCGGTTGTGAGGACGCTATCCCAGTCCCCCAGGGCATCCTCGCTCCACACCGGTACGACTCCCGGTGGAAGATCGCGGCGATAATCGAGGATCGGGGCGATCTTGAGCAGTTTATTGTGGGATTCCCGCAGCGCCTCCACCATCGCTCGGTCACATTGGCGCAGCACAATCGGCTGCGGTGCCTCCACCCCGCTGCGCATCATGATCTTCACCGGCCACAGCAAATTGTTGACGTCGCGTTGCTCGCCGTCTTCTTCTTCCGGTTCTTCAATGAGCACCACCAAAGACAGATTGGCGGTGCTCACTGAATTGCGCCATTTACCTAGAGCCCCCAAGAGCTTCGGGTTCGCACGCTGCAAAGGCTCAGATCGTAGCAGCGCCCGGCTGAACGCATGCCAATCGTGTGGCCGCGGAGCCTCAGCCAAATCGGCCAACAGATGGTTTGCAATCCAGTGCGTCATGACCTCGGCAATGTCTTCGGCCACGGTTTCCCCGGCGTTGCGCACTAGCACTCCCGGTGCCGCTGCCAACATCTGCGCGATCCAACCGCGCTCGTTCAATCCACTGGAAAGCACCCATTGGGGCCACCAAAGCTGATCACGAAAAGCCATCCGGATGCTCACGCGCCCAGCCCGCACGAAGGTGAGCAGACCCTGGTACATGCGAATCAGCCACTGCAAATCAGGTGCCAGGGCTTGACGCTGGACGCTCGTGGCAGAGAGCGCGTTGATGGTACTCAACAGCTCGAAAATCCCAACCGCCTGCTCCGGATAGAAGGCCAAAGTGGGAAGCTTCGAAATATTGACCGTGCGCCCTTTGGGGGTGAGCAATGTGACGGGCTGAAAATGGGTCAATCGTTTGGACTCGAGTACCTGCCACACCACCGGCGGGAACGCCTCTCGGGGCACCGCGTCGCGCGTGAGGATCTTGTGGCCTTCGCTTTGTTCAATCCACAACATGAGACCCACGTCGTTCGACCACAGTCCGTGGAGGAGGTACTCAGGCATAGGTTCAGTTCTACCAGGTGGGTGACGATCACCCCCATTGGAGACCGAACAAATGAACCAACGGTGGCGCGTCGAAAAGCTGCAATGTTGCGCCGATCACTCAATACATGGAATTGTAATGGCGACCCCTACAACAAAAAGGAGGCGAGATGTCTGATACCACCTGGTTTATCATCGCCATCATCATCTACATGGGTGTGATGCTCGCAATCGGCTATTGGAGTTTCCAAAAGACCGATGAATACGACGACTACGTGCTCGCAGGTCGCGGTCTCAACCCCTTCGTGGCCGCACTCTCCGCGGGCGCTTCGGACATGTCCGGCTGGCTGCTCATGGGCCTACCCGGCGCACTATTTGTATCCGGCATGTCCCAACTGTGGATCGCCATCGGCCTGCTCGTGGGCTGCTGGGCCAACTGGAAATGGGTGGCTCCCCGCCTTCGCGCGTATTCCGAAATCGCGGGCGACTCCATCACGCTTCCCTCGTTCTTTGAGAATCGCCTATCCGACAAGTCGCGCGTACTTCGCATCGTGAGCTCACTGATCATCATTGTGTTCTTCACGTTCTACGTCTCCTCCGGCATGGTGTCCGGCGGGCGCTACTTCGAATCGACCTTCGGCTCTGGCTACCTCGACGGCATGCTGATCGTCGCCGGCATCACCGTGGCGTACACCTTCATCGGCGGCTTCCTCGCCGTGAGCTACACCGACGCCGTGCAGGGCACCATCATGTTCCTCTCCCTGGTGATCGTGCCCGTGATGGCGCTGCTCACCTTGGACGATCCCTCCAGCATCTGGACCTGGGCCACCAGCCACGACTACGGCCCCTACACCGGCGGCACCGGCAACCCTACATACTTCTCTATGTTCAGCGGAGTCACCGCAGCCACCATCATCGGCAACCTTGCATGGGGTTTGGGTTACTTCGGCCAGCCACACATTATTGTTCGCTTCATGGCGCTGCGCTCGCCTGCCGACGCCCGCCAGGGCCGTTTCATCGGCATGACCTGGATGTTGCTGTCCATCGTGGGGGCCACTTTCGTGGCAATCATCGGCACCGCATTCTTTGGCCAGAATCCCGACATCGCAGTGGTGGACCGCAATGCCTTCGAGACGATCTTCTTGGACATGGGTCGCGTGCTCTTCCACCCCTTGATCGCGGGCCTTATCCTCACCGCTGTCCTGGCGGCGATCATGTCCACTATTTCCTCGCAGCTTCTTGTTACCTCCACCTCGCTGATTGAGGATCTGTTCAAGATCTTTGCCAAGAATGAGCCTTCCCAGCGCGTCATGATTTACCTCTCGCGCACCGCAGTGGTTGCCGTGGCGATTGTTGCGGGGCTGCTCGCGATCAATCCTTCGGCTTCCATTCTGGAGCTCGTGGGGTTCGCTTGGGCGGGCTTCGGCTCCGCATTCGGTCCGCTCGTGCTGCTCATGTTGTACTGGCGCCGCCTCACCACTGGTGGAGCGATTGCCGGCATGACCACCGGTGCGGTGGTGTCCTTCGTGTGGGGCATGTCCTCTCTGGGCGATGCCCTTTACGAAATGGTGCCGGGCTTCATTTCTGGCCTGGTGGTCACCGTGGTTGTTTCGCTCATGACCAAGGAGCCGGCAGAAACGGTGATCCGCGAGTTCGATGAGGCGCAGCGCCTCTCCCGCGTTTCCGCCGCCAATCCTGATCTCGATATTGAGAAAGCCGCCAAGTTGCAGCAAGCAGGCAAGATCTAACGTCGGAACCTGACACGCGCGTCTTACGTCAAACATTGATGTGAGACGCGCTTTTTATATCCTCCTTGTAGCAACCATCGTCCTGAGCTTGCTGAGCCTGCCACCGCTGCAACGCCTTGATCCAGCGATCAAGACAATTCCGGAAGTGCCCGAACGCCACAAAGTGCCTGGTTACGAGCGCAGCAACTTCGGCGATGGTTGGGCCACCGCCCCCGGCAATGCCTGCGATACCCGGGTCACCATCCTGGAATCTTCGCTTTTCGACGTCCACCGCGAGCCATCCTGCCGCCTGAAATCCGGGTGGGGCGTGGACCCATATTCGGGCAATCGAATTGGTATTGGCACCGAGGAAGCAGAGACAATTGAACTGGATCACGTTTTTCCCTTGGCAGCAGCCTGGGATTTAGGGGCAGCACAATGGGATGAAATTGCGCGGATCAACTTTGCCAATGATCCGCTCAATCTCGTAATAGCCAGTAAGACGGAGAACCAAGCCAAATCGGACGCTCTGCCAGCAACATGGCTGCCCTCAAAGCGCACCAACCGATGTTGGTATGTGAATCGCCTCATTGCGGTGGCCGTGAAGTACTCTCTACCACTACCGCGTGGGGATGTGGCGGTGATGCGAAGACAGTGTCTTCTGCGTTAGGGTGCTAGGGCTAAGCATTTTTCGAAATTGCATGAATTGAAAGGTCATGATGAGCTCTATTCTCGTTATCCTGCACGTGCTCGCTGCCGTGCTATTCCTAGGTCCGGTGACCGTGGCTGTGTCCACGTTCGGCCCCCGTGCTCTCGCCGCGTCGCGTGGTGATCAGCACGCTTTGGGTTCGGTGAAGACCCTGCATCGCATCACCGAGCTTTACGGCATCTTCTCTCTGTTCGTGCCGATGATCGGCATCGCCTTGATGTTCACTGGAAATTACTGGTCCGAGGGCCGTTTCCACGCCTCGATCCTTCTTTCCATCATCGCTTGGGCCGTGCTGTTCTTCCTGATCCTGCCGCGCCAAAAGAACATGGCAGGTGCATTGGGTGTGCTCGATCAAGACGAGCTGGCCTCTAATGATTTCCAGGTGAAGAACTGGGAGAAGGAGAAGAGCCAGGTAGCCATGTTTGGTGGCATCTTCAGCGCTCTCTGGGTGATCGTGTTCATCCTGATGATGCTCTAATCAGCACCTCCCCCTTATCAGCCGGCCAGGTTCAACTTGGCCGGTTTTTTATCGCTCCAGCACCCCCTCCGGCAGGGTGACGCACGTTGAGCCATCGGGATACTGCCAGGTAACTTCCGCGGTTTCACCGATATAGGCCCGGATCTGCTTTGAGGTTTTCAAGTTGTGGTGACGCCGACACAGCAGTTGGGCATTTTCCACCGCCGTCTCCCCTCCCCGGTCAAACTCGTGTACGTGGTCGATATCGCAGAAATAGTGCGGGGTTGAACATCCTGGGAATCGGCAATGTCCATCTCGCGCCTGGATAAATGCGCGCATTTTCTCAGTGAAGCGGTACGCTTTGGTTGCTGGCGGCGGCTCCAAAGGGCGGGTGCGGCTTATATGATCGCGCAGCACTGTCGCTTCATCGCCGGTGAAAGCGTCACCGCGCGCCGTACGGATCACCCCTCCTTGGTCCTGATAAACATTCACCGTCACCTTAGTTCCCACCCCCATGAGCATGCAGAACACGGCATCGGCTTGGCTGATACCCATAATCTCGGCGTTTCTGATGATTACATCCCGCAGCATGCTCGCGGCTGCGTCGGAAAGCATGACACCGAGGTAGGTGTGATTCCGGCTGGAGACGTGTTCAACCAGCATGTCGGGGTTTCGCTTGGCTTTTGGCAACACGCCGAGCCGACGTCGGATGTAGGCCGCTATCTGACGCGCCGATGGCAGCGCCTGCTCAGGCTTTTTGGGTGTGAGGTACCGACAGAGGTATGCATCGATATCTCCCCAGTCTTCCTCAAGATCCAGGGTGTTGCCGATGGCAATGAGCCGCGCAAAGTCGAGGTGCCAGAGCGTCTCGAATAGGGCCTTCGTTTGCGGCAATTGATCCAAAACCCATAGGGCCACAAAACGGTTGTAAACATAGGTTTCACCGTGGCCAGTTCCAGGTGCGATCGTGGCGGCTACGATGAAGGCATCTTCGCGGTCATCGGGCTGCGGCAACAATGCCCGCCAGAGTTCATAATCATCACGGCGGCGATGCTCGAATATCTGGCAGATTGGATCGTCCGGGTTACTACTGCGGAAATACGGCTTTAGCTGCTGTTCTGCTTGCATACCCGCACACTAACAGCCCACCCCCGATCAAAGGTTCGAACGTAGATCAATGTTCGAACATTTTTCCTATTCGATGGTGCTAGTAGGACTTCACCAACACCCAAGGGGCATCTTCGGAAGCACGAGAAAACTCCAAGTGCCCTACGGGATTCAGATGCGCCTCCTGATACCCCGAGCACCAGTCCACCTCGCTACGCTTATAGGTGACCGACTCGAAACCGCCGTCATCGTCCAACATCACAGCGATGTTTTCGTCTTCAGCGGGCCCGTATTCGGGCGTATCCAAGCTCAACCCGAGGCGGTCCTCCACCAATTCCCTATCTTCCGCAGGACAAATGACGGCTACCGAAGTCCAATGATCCCCATAGGCCTCCGCAGCGCTGAGTTGCACCACTTGCGGAAAATCTTGCCCCTTCGCCCCATCACGCAATGCATCCATCAAGGGATCGTGAACGACAAGCCAGATGCTAAACACCGACAAGGTGACAAAGAATACCGTCAGGCCGGCAATTCCTAGCGTGGTTCGGCGCAGCACAAGAGGCTCCTTATCGTTGGGGACGCTTCCAAATGCTACGACCGAGCATGCCCGCGCACCAAAAATGACAAGAACCCCGAGACCAGAGGTCCCGGGGCGCATTCAAAGCATTTAGTCGCGCCAGCGGCCACGGTCACCGCGACCGCCACGGTCACGATCACCACGGAAACCACCACGGCCACCACGGTCACGATCACCACGGAATCCACCGCGGCCACCGCGATTATCGCGCGGAGGACGGCCGTTGTCGCGCTCAATGTTGATGAGCTGACCGGAAATGCGGGTATCACGCAGGTTGTCCAGCACGTCGCGAGACATGTTCTTTGGCAACTCAACCAAGGTGTGATCAGCGAAGATGCTGATGCGACCGAAGTCCTTATTGCTCAAGCCACCCTCGTTCGCGAGAGCACCGACGATGGCACCCGGGCGAACATGCTGACGCTTACCTACGGCCAAACGATAAAGTTGCATGTCCTGAGAGCGCTCAAAACGCGAGCCACGGTCACGATCACGGCGGTCCCCACGGTCACGGTCACGGCGGTCGCCACGATCACGATCAAAGTCACGATCGCGTCGATCGCGACGCTGCACCGGCTGCTCCTTCATCAGGAACTCGTCACCAGCTCGTGCCTGAGTGGCCAGAGCTGCAGCAATGTCCTCTAGGGGAACATCATGCTCTTCCGCATAGGCCTTAATCAGACTGCGGAATACAGCAACCTGATCGTTTTCCAAAGACTCAGTGATGGAATCGGCGAACTTAGCCTTGCGGGAATCATTGACCTCGTCGACGGTGGGCAGATCCATCTCAGTCAGAGGCGCATTAGTCGCGCGCTCAATGGAACGGAGCATACGACGCTCACGCGGGGTGACAAACAAAATGGCCTCGCCCGAACGTCCTGCACGGCCGGTGCGGCCAATGCGGTGCACGTAGCTTTCAGTGTCGTTCGGAATGTCGTAATTGAACACGTGCGTAATGCGTTCAACGTCAAGCCCGCGTGCTGCAACGTCGGTAGCCACCAGGATGTCCAGGCGGCCATCCTTGAGCTGATCGACGGTGCGCTCACGTTGCGCCTGCGCAATGTCGCCATTGATGGCAGCGGCGGAGAACCCCCGGGCGCGTAGCTTCTCGGCCAACTCCTCGGTTTCATGCTTGGTGCGCACGAACATGATCATCGCCTCGAACTCCGTAACTTCGAGGATGCGTGTGAGCGCGTCGAGCTTGTTGCGATGGGCAACAGACAAGTAGCGCTGCGTGATGTTGGTGTTGGTGCGAGTTTCGCTCTTCACCTGCACTTCGCGCGGATCGTTCATGTACTGCTTGCTCAGGCGACGAATACCGTTGGGCATCGTGGCGGAAAACAGCGCAACCTGCTTTTCCTCGGGAGTGTCGGCGAGGATGCGCTCAACGTCTTCCTGGAAGCCCATGTTGAGCATCTCGTCGGCTTCATCCAGCACCAGGTACTTGAGCTCGGAGATATCGAGCGAGCCCTTTTCCAAGTGGTCAATCACGCGACCCGGTGTACCCACGATGATTTGGGCACCACGGCGAAGTCCCGAAAGCTGAATGCCATACGCCTGGCCACCGTAGATCGGGAGCACATGAATGTCGCCGAGGTGATCGGCAAAGCTCTGGAAGGAGTCTGCAACCTGCAGCGCCAACTCGCGGGTGGGCGCAAGCACCAGAGCTTGGGGGTGACGCTTCTTTGCGTCGATACGCGAAAGGATCGGTAAGGCAAAGGCGGCAGTTTTGCCGGTACCCGTTTGCGCTAGACCCATCACGTCGTTGCCTTCCATCAGCAACGGAATGGTTTGTTCTTGGATGGCTGAGGGAACCTCAAAGCCAACTTTTTGTACGGCCTTCAGTACGGCCTTGGGCAAGCCCAGGTTTGCGAACCCGGGTTGCTCGTTCTCTTCACTGTCCGTCTGTACGGAGTCGTTGGTCTCAGAAGTATTCGCGACCCTAGAGGTGTCCTCATCATGACTGATGGCACCCATCTGCGATTGATCCTGAGATTCCGACACAATATTCTGTTCCGGCACGTTCTCGCCGCCGGTGGCGTTATCGGTAATGCTCATTGCCAGTCCACGCTACGCTACGAGCTGCACAATTGCAGAAAAGGAGACGTAACGCTCCCCCACCCTCAGGTGAGACGAGCACCACACCAATTCCCACGACTGAGGTAGAGCTACTTGTAGAAAGCCTGTTAGGCAGCCTTTTACTGTTTAGGATCGTAGTGTTGCGCCCATGAACTTCTGCACACCTTCTCGGACCCTGCGGCATTGCTGCATGGCTTCGGCGGTTGGGTACTGTTCGGCTTGGGCTTGAGCCTCTTTATTGAATCTGGCGTGCTCTTCCCCTTCTTGCCAGGCGACACCCTCTTAGTCGCTGCGGCCATTCTGCGCGGCGATCTCGGCATTAGCGTGTAGCAAATCCCCATCGTTGGTACGATCCGCGCGTTTTCTGGGCGACCGGGTCTGTTCCTACCCCAACCACCGCTTCGGACGAGGCCTATTCAAGCCGGACGTGCGCGTTTTCAAGACAAAACTTCTGGAAGAGTCCGTGGCGTTGATTTTGGGACGTTTCGTTCCCCATTGTGCACACTTATGTACCGCTCTCGGCGGGCATCGCTGCCATGCCGTATCGCAGGTTCATCACCATGAATGTCATCGGCGCGGTGAGCTGGGTGGTGCCGGTGACGTTCGTTGGTGTGGCATTGGGTAACATCCCCCGCATCGCGCACTCCATCGACTTGATCATGATTCTGATTTTTTTCATCTCCGTGCTCCCCATCATCATTCCGGCGCTGATGAAGCGCCGGAAGAATCCGGTGAAGATCCGCGTTGCCGAGGATCAGCAGGCCTAAGCTATTCGACGAGCCCCCGCCCCCGGAGTTGCCACCATGAAAGTGGGCTCCGGGAATTCCTTTTCTTCGGCGGCCTTAGTAATGGCTTCGGCCACCTGCTCCACTTCCTCTTCGGCTACCAGAGTGATGACGCTGCCGCCGAAGCCGCCGCCCGTCATTCGTGAGCCCCGCTCACCCACCGCCTGGAACACGGACTCCAGTTCTGGGGTGACCACCTCGTATTGATCACGCAAGGACTCATGAGAGTCCCGCATGAGCTTCGCAAACAGCACCAAATCGTCGGCTTGCAATGCTTGGGCAGCCCTGGCGGTGCGGTCAGTCTCCTCCACCACATGCTTCACGCGCTTGCAGGTGACCTCAACATCCTTGCCCTCGGTTTTCGCCCACGCGGCGGCACGCGCCACGGCGTTGTCTACCTCGCGCAAGGTGTTGGCATCGCACGCCGCGGTGACCTCATCGATCACACCGCGCCTGGAGGCGTATTGGCCGTCGTTGAGCGCGTGTGGCGCATTCGTATCTGCGATCAGCAACGCCAAACCATGGCCGGATAGATCAAAAGGCACGAGCTCGGTGTTACCCGATTGGAAGTCGATCACCAACGCCTTGCCTTCCTCGCCATAGAGCGAAGCGCGCTGATCAAGACCCCCGGTTGAAGCGCCGACCACCTCATTTTCTGCCCGAATGCAGGCGTCCACTAGTGCGGAGCGCTCGGCATCTGTTGCCTTTCGGCCCGAGGCGAGTTCAAGCGCCCCAAGAGCAGCAGAGCACTCCAAGGCAGCGGAGCTCGACAAACCCGAGCCCACTGGCACATCGGAGACAATCGCCATGTCCAGCCCCTCAGCGCAGTGAATCACTCCTGCCTCGATCGCCGCCCATACAGCACCCACCACATAGCCTGCCCAGCTGTTCGGATTGCCGGGTCCAACCTCGTTGATGGGAATGTCCACGCGGGCGGCTTCCGTCTCGCCCGGCGCGAGGGAGACCACGCGGTAGTTGGGGGCGCCGGAGCGTCGAATAGCTACTGCGGTATTGGCCTTGAGAGCGAAGGGGATTGAGATGCCGCCAGCGTAATCCACATGGTCACCGATCACGTTCACGCGCCCCGGAGCAGCCCACACTCCCTCGGGATCCTCACCGAAGTGGGAACGGAACAGTTGCGTCGCGGCCTTCACCATTGCTGCATCGTCACGGGTTTGAATCCAACGTGGCACGATCACCACACCTCCTGGAATTTCTTGGCAATCGCCTCCGGCGTGGTGTCATTGATCCACACCCCTTGGGCAGATTCTGAACCGGCGAGGAACTTCATGCGGCCGGGGCTGCGCATCAGCGAGAACATCTGCAGATGCAACCTGCCGTAGGTGCGAAGTTCCGGATCCACCGGCGCTTGGGTCCAGCCAGCGATATACGGCGTCTTCTCCACTCCCTCGAAGAACTGGTCAAATGCCGTGTAGAGGCGCTTAAGCAGGCCCGCGAGTTCCTCGCGCTCTTCTTCCTGCAATTCGGTGAAGTCGGGAACGTGGCGCTTTGGCATCACCATGACCTCCACCGGCCACTTCGCTGTGGCAGGAACGAAGGTGAGGAAGTGCTCTCCATCCTCAATCACGCGGGTTCCAGCCTGACGTTCGGCTGCGAGGATCGCATCGAAGAGATTATCTCCCTGCGCAAGGGCGTGCGCCTTCGCTTGCTCCACCACCTGCTTCAGCCGGGGGCTCAAGAATGGATAGGAGTAGATCTGCCCATGCGGGTGCTGCAGCGTCACGCCGATTTCTTCTCCCCGATTTTCAAAGGGGAACACCTGCTGCACCCCGGGGATCTGAGAAAGCGCGGCGGTGCGGTGCGCCCACGCCTCGATTACGGTGCGGATGCGCGTGACATCCAGGTCCTTGAAGGACTGCTGCACGTCCTCGGTAAAGCACACCACCTCACAGCGCGCCAGGGCAGGCTCCCGGGGAAAGAGCTCCGAACCGTCCACATGGTGATCCCAGCCGGCTGTGTCCATGTGCTGGGTAAAGGACGGGAAGCGGTTCTCAAACACCACCACGTCGTAGCTGGGCGATGGGATTTCCGTCGGCAGCTCGCCTGGTTTGGTGGGCGCCAGCGGGTTTTCGTTTGCCGGGGGCATGAAGGTTCTATTCATGCGGTGAGAGGCATAGGCCACCCAGGCACCGGTGAGCGGATCGCGGCGGATTTCTGAAGCGGTATTGGCTTCGGGTAGGTCGCGAGTATCCTCCAGCACACGGTCGCCATGTTCGCGATCGTCGAAGTAGATGATCTCGCGGCCGTCGGCAAGCGTGCCTTCGGTGATCGCGACCTGGACCATTAGTGACCTCCAGGTAGAGCGGACTCGTCGATCTTGGTTTCATCCACCACGATCGGCTTCATCTTGGCCCACAGCATGAAGAACGCACCCACAGCCAGCATGGCAATGCCTGCATAGAGATTGTCGGAGCTGTTCTTCAGCGCTCCAGTGTCGGGGTTCGTGCCGGGATCGAGTACGAAGCTGCAAATCACCAGCACAATGCCGTAGATGCCAATGAGCAGCCCAATGAAGTTGCGGATGTCGAAGGCACCCGCAGCGTGTTTCTTATTAGCCATGATTGGATTCCTTTTAAGCGAAGATGATGTTCAAGGCGATGACGAGCACCATGCACAACACGCCAAGGGGGACGGTACGGCGGTACCAGGGAAGGGCGGCCTCGGAGGCGTCGACAAGCGACTCTTTCGGCGTAACCGAACGGACAAAACCAACCAGCTCGCTATCGGGCTTGGGCTTGGTCAGCATGGACACCACGATGGAAACGATGATGTCGGTGGCGAAGGCGATGGAGGCGGCGACGAATGCGGTACCCTGGCCTGGCAAATTCACCATCGGATTCTCGCCGAGGGAAAGCACCCAGAAACTAATGGCCGCAACCGTACCGGACACCAGGCCAACCCAACCGGCGGAAGGCGTCATGCGCTTCCAGAACATACCCAAGATGAAGGTGGCAAACAGCGGCGCGTTGAAGAAGCCGAACAGCGTTTGCAGGTAATCCATCACATTGCCGAAGTTCTTCGCCAGCAGCGCGGTGAACACGGCGATGACGGTGGCGCAGACGGTGGCCAGACGGCCGAACTTGAGGTAGTAATCGTCTTCGCGATCCTTGACCACATAGGTCTGCCAGATGTCGTAGCTCATCACCGTGTTGAATGCGGAAATGTTCGCCGCCATACCAGCCATGAAGGAAGCCAAAAGGCCAGCGATTGCCACCCCGAGCAGGCCGTTGGGCAGCAGGTCGCGCATGAGCAGCAGGACCGCGTCATTCGGTCGAGCTTCCGGGTTCGGCCCCATCAGCTCAGCCACGAGAACCGAGGCGATCATGCCCGGCAGCACCACCAGGAAGGGGATGAACATCTTCGGGAATGCGCCAATGATTGGTGTCTTGCGCGCCGCGGAGAGAGATTCGGAGGCCATGGCGCGCTGCACCTCCACGAAGTTCGTGGTCCAGTAACCGAAGGACAGCACAAAGCCAAGGCCGAAGGTAATGCCGATGACGGAGAGCACTGGAGAATCAAAACCGGAAATTTCCATGCCCGGCCAGGTGTGGAAGTGCGTGGAATCCGCCACCTGCTGCTTGAGACCAGACCAACCGCCCACGCGATTCAGACCGATCAGCGTCAGCGGCAGCAGCGCTGCGATGATGACGAAGAACTGCAGCACCTCGTTGTAGATCGCCGCAGACAGGCCGCCCAACGTGATGTAGGACAGCACGATCACGGCGGCCACAATCAGCGTCACCCACAGCGGCCAACCCAGCAGCGCATTGACAATCTTGGCCAGCAAGAACAGGTTCACGCCCGCGATGAGCAACTGCGCCAGCGCGAAGGAGATGGCGTTCACCAAATGCGCGCCCGGGCCGAAGCGGCGCAGCATGAACTCGGGCACGGAACGAACCTTCGAGCCATAGTAAAAGGGCATCATGACAATGCCCAGGAACACCATCGCCGGCACCGCACCGATCCAGAAGTAGTGCATGGTTTGGAAGCCATACTGCACACCATTGGCGGACATGCCGATAATTTCCACCGCACCCAGGTTGGCGGAAATAAACGCCAGCCCAGTCACCCAAGCGGGCAATCCACGGCCGGACAGGAAGAAGTCAATCGACGACGACACACGCGCCTTCGCAGCCCAACCAATGCCGAGCACAAACACGAAGTACAGCGCAACCAATATGTAGTCGACCCAAGAGGCATCAAGCCTTAATGCGGTATCCATTTGGTCACCTTTACTCTGGAGTGATTTGAGGGATATGAAGTTATTGGCCCAAGAGGGTTCAGGCCACGCCTATAGTGATCCGATATTCCACCGAATCGCCTTTTCTTAGCTTTTCGACGTCCACGTCATCACGCAACGCGTTCGGCGGAGCAGACATGGGCTCAACCGCCAGCGCCCTCCCCCTTCCCGGATACGTCACGCCGAGGGACTCATCCGGAGTGAAAATCTGTGCCCACTGCATGTTGTCCGAGCACACCATTCGAACCGCGCCAATGTCGCTTTCCAATACTGCCTCCAACCCCCGGCCAGCCTTAAAGCAATCGTCCATCACCACGCCAGCAAGCGAGGTGCCCTCACTGAGATTGGCGCTGAGGGTCGTCGCCTCCAATGAGCCATTGGGGAGGTTTCTTTGCGGATCCAGCGGCAATTGCTTTTCGACGTTCACCCGCAGCATCGATCGATCCGTCTCCGCACCCATCGCGCTGAGGTAGGTGTGCCAACCGATGGCAAATGGAGCTGCTTCAGCTTCCGTTTGAGCGGTGACCGTGGTGCTGAGTTCAATAGGGCTGAGATGATAATCCACGCTCAGGCGGATGGGCCACGGCCACCCCTGGGTGGGTTCTATGCGGTAGCTAAGGACAGCGGAATCCTCGTGACGTTCCACCACATCCCACACCTGGTCATGAACGAAGCCGTGGATGGCATTATTGCGCTCTGGTTCTGTAATCGCGAGTTGATGCTCTTCCCCACCAAAGTTGAACGTGCCATCTTCTGTCCGGTTTGGCCAGGGGGCAAGCCACAGCCCTGCAGCAAGCGGTGGATCGTCGAGCGATTCATAAGATTCCACCAGCGGCGCACTCTGGTAGGTGAGCGACTTGAGCCCGGCGCCTCGCGTATTGATCACCGCAGCCATATCGCCACTGGTGAGCACAATGCTCTGCGGTTGCTTCTTCACCATCGCCTCTGCCTTTCCGTTTGTGGCTTGGGCGGAAGTTCGGCGGACGAGCAGCCAGGTTATGATCCGCAACTCGGACGTCGGACGACCAGACAATCACCATGGTAGCGGCGGCGATACATTGCCCGCAAGGAAATGAGGGGCAGAAAAATAATGCAACCAATAGCTGCTAAACTTTGGCTCTGATTTCCCCCATAAACAAAGGTTGAAAACGTTGAAGAAGCGTATCGAAGTCACAGGTGCAGTGTTTCTCAGAGACAATCTAATTTTGGCCGCTCAACGCGGGGGCGGGAAAGCCTTGGACGGTTTTTGGGAATTCCCTGGCGGTAAAATTGAGCCCGGAGAGAGCCCCGAGCAAGCACTCGCTCGAGAGTTACGCGAAGAGCTCCAAGTGGACGCCACAATCGGCGAATTCCTGACCACTACTGAGCACGAATACGACTTTGGCATCGTGGTGCTCTCTACCTATTTCTGCGAACTTAACGGCACTGAGCCGGTTCTTAGCGAGCACAAAGAGGTCCGGTGGGTTCGCCCAAAAGATCTTGAGAACCTGCAGTGGGCCCCCGCCGACATTCCCGCAGTTCGTCTTATTCGGCACCGCTTTGCCGATCAGGGCTGACTCCTTGAAGTCCTTGCAGCACACGCTTGCCGACGACCTTGTGTTCGGTTTCCTCGACCGAACACAACCAAGCGAGCAGATCTTTCATCCGAAGCTCATTGCAAACGTTGATGAAAATGTCATGCTCACCGCGATTAAGCAGGAGCTGCATCGCTGCACTGACTTTACTTTCTCAGTTGCCTTCATTACGCCCGCGGCCTTGGCATTGTTGAAAGAGTCGCTCCTTCAATTCCAAGGCCGCGGGCGAATTATCACCTCACGCTATCTTGACTTCAATCAGCCCGACGTATTCCGGGAACTCCTGCTGCTGAACAATGTTGAAGTCTTCATCCACGACGATCGCGATGCAGGCTTCCACGCCAAGGGATACGTTTTCGATGCTCCGGATGGCATCACAGCAATCGTCGGAAGCTCAAATCTGACGGACAAAGCTCTGCTAAAAAATCACGAGTGGAATCTCCGATTCTCCGCCTTTCCGGGCGGCGATATAGCCCTTCAGCTTAGGCAAGCCCTGGATCAACAGGTTCAGCGCAGTCAGCCGCTCACACCGGATTGGATTCGCGACTATGAAAACGACCGAAAACAACCCGTATTCCGCGGGTTAACCCGAGACCAAAGGCCCACTCAGAAGCGGATCCTCCCAAACGCCATGCAAAGCGAGGCCTTGGACGCGATCGATGAAATGCAGTCTGCAGGTGCGCGCCGAGCACTAGTCATCTCGGCAACCGGAACAGGAAAGACAATTCTTGCAGCTTTGGCGGTGCGAGCGTCTGCCCCGAAACGCCTGCTATTCATCGCCCACCGGGAGCAGATTCTTGATAAAGCTCGTGAGGAGTTTATTCGAGTACTCGACGAGAAACGTGAGCAGTTTGGTCTCTTCGTTGGCAGGCACAAGCATTTTGATTGCAAGTACGTGTTTGCATCAATTCAGTCGTTAAGTTCAAAGGGCATCCTGGAGGCCATAGGTCCTCGCGACTTCGATTATGTCATCATCGACGAAGTCCATCGCTCAGGTGCGGGAACTTATCGCCGGGTGATTGACCACCTCAAACCGGATTTTCTTCTAGGTCTCACAGCAACTCCGGAACGCGCAGATCAATTCAACGTCTTCGAGCTCTTCGACCACAACGTTCCTTATGAAATTCGTCTGCAAAAAGCCCTGGAAGCCGATATGTTGGTCCCCTTCCACTATTACGGAGTCACCGACTACAGCTTGGATGGGGCCGAGATAAACGAGAAAACCGAGCTTCACAGGTTAGTCGCTGAAGAACGTGTCCGGTATGTGGTGGAAATGCTCCGAAAATACGGCCATCCCAACGGCGTTTGCGGTCTGATGTTTTGCAGCCGAAGAAAGGAAGCCGAAGAACTGTCCAAGCTGTTTAATCAGCAAGAACTGCACGGTCGGCCACTACGGACGGTACCACTTAGCGGCGAACACTCGGTCGAGCATCGTAACGAGACGATCCGCAAGCTCGAAGCTGGAGAGCTCGACTACATTCTCACAGTCGATATTTTGAATGAAGGCGTTGATATCCCCGCTGTAAATCAGATCGTCATGCTTCGTCCGACGCAATCTGCCATCGTTTTTACACAGCAACTCGGCCGCGGGCTAAGAAAAGCGAAGAATAAGGACCACCTTCGTGTCATTGACTTCATCGCCAATTACAAAAACAACTACATGATCCCGGTAGCGCTGTTCGGCGATAATAGCCGCAGCAAGGACCGATTGCGCAAGGCCTTAGTTTCCCGAAAAGGCAATAACGCGATTGCCGGATTATCAAGTGTGAACTTTGACCGTATCGCTGAGGAGCGCATCCTCAACGCCATCGATAAGGCGCCTTTGAATCATCTTTCCGAGATGAAGAAAGAAATTTTAGCGCTTCAGGCACGCCTCAATCGTGTACCTAAGTTATTTGACTTTGCCGTCTATGATTCAGTCGAACCATTAATCTTGGCAACCAAAGTGCCAAGTGTGAAGAACTACTGGGATCTACTGGTTCGCGTAGGTCTGAGGAAAGATTGCCCAACAAAGCAGCAACGACATTACCTCAATTTTCTATCCAAAGAGATCCTCCCGGGAAAACGTCCACACGAACTGGTGCTCCTGAAGTACCTCTTGGATCATCATCAAATCAGCACAGTCGAATTTTCCACGTTGCTCAGCAATGAAGGTTTCGATGCCGACGAAGCAACTATAGAGAGTGCTCTGCGGGTTCTGGACTATAGCTTTTATGTCAAGACGCTGTTCGGCGAATCGCCTCTGATCGAACGCGATGCGGGAATGAATCACCTCAGTGCCGATTTCCAAAAAGCGTTGGAGGATCCGACTTTTGAGGCTAATGTGCGAGACGTCATTCGCACGGGTCTATTCACCTCAGCTGAGGTCTACGGTCACGCCGATTCGTTAGTCCTCAACAACAAATACACCAGGCGTGAGGTCACACGTCTTTTGCGGTATCCCAAAGACAAGAGCGAGACAATCTTCGGCTACGCAGCGAACGAAGACACCCAGACCATCCCCATCTTTGTGACGTATCGAAAGGATCACAGGTTCAGCGAGGAAACCTCCTACGAGGATGCTTTCGAGTCCGAGGATCTACTCAGGTGGTACACAAGGCGCAACCGCCGACTGGATTCGCCCGAGGTGCAGCGACTTTTATCTGGCGAGTATCGCATGCCGCTTTTTGCCCAGCGCAGCAAGGACGAAGGTGACGTGTTTTACTACCTCGGTGATGTCCTTCCCACCGATCGCAAGCAGGAGCGCATGGAAACATCCAAAGGCAAAGTCGATATCGTGCAGATTGATCTCAAATTGCAGGATCCAGTGAGCCCCGAACTGTACCGATACTTCACAGCAGACGGCGAGTTAACGTAGAGCGTCGAGAAGTGCTCGATTATCGCAGCGTTTCACGCCCGAATATCCAAGCCACGAACGCAGCGGCCGATACCGCTCCACATAGGGCGAATGCTATCTGGAAGCCGAGATGTTGAGCTACTAAGCCAACGAGGATTGGTGCCAGGATAGCTCCGAAGTCTTGTGCCATTTGGAAGTTCGCGAGCACTTTGCCGCCGGATTTTTCGGTGCCGACGACGTCGGCAAGCACGGCCTGCTGGGCAGGGTTGAGGAAACCCGCACCGGCACCCGCGGCCGCACTCGTCCCGAGCAGGATCGGCACCGCATGGCTCAAGCCAAGCGCTGCAGTAAACACACCATTGATCAACAAGCCAGTCATGAGCACCGGCTTCCTGCCGATTGAGTCAGCTAAACGGCCAGAAAACTGCAAAGCGAAAGCATTACCTGCCGCAAACGCCGTCAGCGCGAAACCGGCCACCGCCGAACCGTTGCTGAAGGTAGCTGCGGTAAACAGTGGTAATACTGCTACCCTGGCGCCGAAGTTCGACCAGCCGTTGGCGAAGCCGCTCGTAAGCGTGGCCCGGTAAGCGTGATCCTGGAATGCCTCCGCGAAGCGCATACTGGGCAGCTTCTCCGCGCCTTTTTGGACGGCACCGATATTTTTCGGCATCCGCCACCACACCACCATCGCGGCCAGGAGAACAGTCGCTCCATAGATGAGGAATGGAATTCTCATCCCCAATGAGGCAAGGGCACCGCCGATCACAGGGCCCAAAATGTTGCCAAACAAGAACCCCGAGGCATAAGCCGAAGAAGAACGCCCGCGGATTTCTGGCGGGGAAAGCTTGATGATCAGCCCCATCGCAGACACGGTGAACATGGTGGAGCCGAAGCCCGCTATCGCCCGAAGAACAAGGATTTGCCAATATGCTTGGCTGAAAGCAACGAGTCCCGTTGCGATTGCCACCGTAAACAGCCCTGAAAGGTAGATTTTTCGGGCACCGATGGCGTCGATAAGCGAACCCGAAACTGGGGCAAAAATGAGGCGGGTAGAAGCGAAAATTGAGACCACTGCCCCGGCGAGCGCCATACCGACACCGAAACTGGCGGCGAACTGCGGGATGATCGGCGCAATGATGCCAAATCCGATCGCGATAATGAACGCTGCACTCACCAAAATCCAGATTTCGTGAGGGATTTTCGGGCGCGGGGAGGAGGCTTGGCGAATCACTCGATTCAGGATAGTCCCGAGCGTGGGTGTGGCAAGATTTAGAAATTAGAACAAATGTTCTCTTCCCTCCTTCCGTAGCTCGGAGGTCGGTTTCTAAGGTTGGGCGCATGTTCAACACAGCTAGGAAACCACAGCCCATTGCCCACCCCGATCTTCCTGCTCTCCTGCGGTCAAAGCAGCCACAAACACTTGCCAAGATCACGAGTGTGCTGCGCCATCCACGATCCTTGGCGCGCCCCAACCCCACCTGGCGCCCGCCAACTCTCAGCATTCCGTTTCCCTCGGGTGACGGGCTAGATCAAGTGAACCTCACCATCACACGGCGGCGGGTGGGGCCAAACGCGCAGGCGCGCATCAAGGGCTTTGGCGAGCAACGCCGTCCCGCGTACGTCATTTCGCTTCGCTTTAGTCACCCTGAAGCCACCGTTGCCCCGCCGGAGGTGGCAGAGGCGTGGATTCGAGCACTTATGGGCGTCGATGTTGATTGCGTCCACGTCCTCGAAGACGAATACGCGCCAACCTTCCTGTGGATGGTTGACGCGCAATATCAGCCGTTACACTCCCCCGCCTCACTCTTTGCCAACTTCGCCCAAGCGGCGTAGGGAAACGGGCTGGAGTTATTCTTCCTCGTCGTCCTCGCCGAAGATGTCGTAGACGTCCGGCTCGTCATCCTCGAAGTCGTCGAGTGGCATGAGCTGGGATTCCCAGTCTTCGGCGTGGTCAGCAGCCAAGGAAAGGACATCGAACAGCCGGTCTGGATCACTGAAGCTACCCAGTTCCAGCACTTCTTCTGTCATAGCTCCGATCTCTGCGGCGGCCTCATAGAAAATGCGTTCACGCTCGGCGTCGCTGAGCTCCTCGGGATCATCAACCTCGTCCCAGAGCTCATCCACAACTTCACCCACGCGCTCCTCAAACTCGCTGCCCAAGGTAGCGAAGGTGACGGCAGCCACCGGCTGCGCATCTTGCACCGTGACCTCGACGATGAGCTGCGAAGAATCAGCAACGTCGGCGATCACCACGCTCGGATCCAGCGGATCCTGAAGGAAGGTAAGATCCGCGATGCGCTCATCGGTAGATTCCAAAAGGTCGCGCAGGATCGTCACCACCTGATCGGTGGCCACATGTTCCGCGACGGTGCGAACTGCGTCCTCAACCGAAAACACCACGGACACCAATGCGGCCTCAAAGTCCACATCCAGCTCCGGCGCGGCAGCCGCAGCGATATACACGTTAGCCGCTGGCATGATCGGGTCGATCTCCACGAACTGAATTTCCACGTCCGAGGTGATCGGCACGAACATCACATCATCATTGACTCGTGATTCGATCCCTTCCGCATCCAGCGCAGAAGCAATGTCCTCAAAGAAACTCATGTCTTACCCTTCTAGCAGGAGAAACGATTGCCGCAGCTCGTGTGAGCAGACGACCTGCGCCTAAGCCTAGCCGGGTCTACAACAAATTGCGCCCGCTAGAACCCACGAATCGCAGAAATCTGAGCGGCAATACGCTGCTGCCGATCCTGGCGCGGGCATGAGGTGCACACATCGGCGGCGGGCGAATGGAAAATCATGCAACAAGAGCTACGATGCGGCAGCAAATACTCCGGCTCCTCAGCCTCCAAGTGCTGCGGATCCACCGCGACGAGCCCGGAATCCTCAATCGCCTCCACTCGCATTGGCGCTAAGCAATCCCCTGCGACTTCCGCAATGCCCTCGTGCAATGCTTCGGCAACGCGATAGCCCTTCGCTGTTTCGAAGTCCTCATTGCCAGCAGCGATTGCGGGTTGAATCACGCCATCTGCAATCAATGCCCACAAGGGGGCAGGGCGAATAGCGAAGTGCTCGCACAAGCCCTCCACCACCGGGCTGAGGCTCCTGGCAAGTTCCTCACCAGCCTGCCGGTGGGAATCCGCACCGCTTCCTGGCAAGAACCCAAACCAAAAGTTTCCCTCCCGGCGAAACAGGGTGCCATTGTGGAAGTTCAAGCTCGGGATCTCCTCACCCTGCACCATAAGCATCACCGAGGGGGTGAGCACATCTCCAAGCAGGGTATAAAGCCACAATTGCGCGGCATGGCGCTGGTGCTCTAGCTGAAAAATGTCCTGGCATTCCGCGACGGCGCCCTCGATGGTGTCGCGGCTCGCGAGCTCTGCAGCGCTCAGCGTATTGGTGTTCGGCGTCAGACTCGGCCGAAAACGCTCGTGCTGCGCAATGAGACGATCAAAAGCGTGCTGCAAACTCACTGGCTCATCCTTTTCGCTGGGGGCAGGGCTAGTTGGTCTTGGGCATCGTTTGGCGAAAGTCCTAAGGCTTGCATAATTTCGGGACGGCCAATGCCCCACTCTGTCATGTCGTACTGCTCCCACACTCGGCGAAACGCAGCGCGCGGATCGTAAGAAACATGCAGTTCCCTATCAAAAATCAGCGTGGCTCGCCCCGGATTGAGATCATCGGGCAGCCGATATCGCGGCCACTCACGCCCCGGGTTGCCATAGTGAATGAATTGCGACCACAACTTCTGCATCGTGGTACTCAACTGCTCCAAATGGGTTCGGCCACCGATGTGCAATTTTGCCGTTTTCGCCGCCTTGAGGTCACCAAACAGTGGGGTGAGCTCCATCGAATGCCAGGCACCCAGGCCAAGCCAGCGCATCGTCGGCGGCGTGAAATCGAAGCGGTACATCCAGGTATTCGCGGCCATTGCGTGTGCTCCCGCTGCGTGAATTGCGGGTGCCCAAAAGATGGCGTCTGAGAGCAGCTCGGCAAAATCCGATCGCTTCTGTGCATGGTGATACATGTGCAGCACGGCCTCCGTGCCGTCGGGGTCGAAGGCGCGGAGCATTCTATCGGCGGCCCGCTTGCGCGCTGCGGAGCGCAGATAAAAGGCTTTAGTAAAGGAAGTCTCGTCACCGTTAGTGCCAATGAGCAGCGGAACTTTGTGTTGTCCACCGCTCTCGAACACCTCCAGCGGATGCTCGAAAAGGACTCGGTGATCCACCGTTGGGCCATAGCAGGTATTCATCTGGATCAGTTCGCCCGTGCGCCACAACATCTTCTGCCCGGCGCGGATCAGCGAATCAGCGTCCAGTTCCCTTAAATCCTCAACCGTTGCTTCAGGCAGATCGATGCGACGGGTGAGTTCGCCAGCCCAAAACTTCGCCTGCATTGAAGAGTGGATGGCGGCCAAAGGTGGTGATTGCGCGATTGCCTTATGAAACAGCCCGCGCGCAGCCGGCGTGCACATGAGCGTAAGCACGGCAGCCCCACCGGCGGACTCGCCCATAATCGTGATGTTGTCGGGATCCCCACCAAATTGAGCGATGTTGCTGCGTATCCACTTCAACGCCAGCAGTTGGTCCAGGATGGCGGGATTGGCTTCGCAATCCTCCCCCAAAGAACGCAGATCCAAGTATCCCAACACGCCGAGGCGGAAATTGATGGATACGTAGACCACGTCCATTGCGTGCGCCAAAGAATGTCCACGCAAAATCTGCTCGTGGGATGAGCCATAGATAAAGGAACCGCCGTGAAAGTACACCACCACCGGCAGTTGCTCCCCCGTGGCGGGGCGCACCACGTCCAAGTTCAGGCAGTCTTCGGTCCCGCGAATTTTTTCACCCGGTCCCATGGAGGGCTGTGCTGCCATCGGGCCGTATTCACTGCAATCTCGGACACCTTCCCAGCGCTCTATCGGGTGCGGGGCACGGAACCTTCGAGGCCCTGCAGTATCCGCCCCATAGGGGATGCCGCGCCAGGTGTGGATGGGGGCACCGCTGGTTTCGTCGAAAAGCTCAATGCCACAAACCAACCCGGAGGTTGTGTCGATGGTGAGCCCTGCGGATTGGCTCGGCGGTGCACCCATGTGTTCTAGAGTAGGGCACATGGTGAACATCGTCGACCGTGAAACTGTCCTGTGTATCTCGCTTGCAGCGCGCCCCTCGAATCATGGGGTGCGCTTCCACAACTGGCTATTTGATCACTACGGCCTCAACTACCTGTACAAAGCCGTGGTTCCCGTGGATATCACCGCGGCCATTGCCGGTGTACGCGGCCTTGATATCCGTGGTGCGGCGGTTTCAATGCCATACAAGCAGGACGTGATCCGGCTTATCGACGCCCTCGATCCCTCCGCCGAGCGTATCGACGCGGTAAACACGATCGTCAACGACGACGGTCTGCTCACCGGCTATAACACTGACTACATTGCTGTGGCCTCTCTACTTCGCTCGCATGACGTCGCACCGGAATTTCATGTGGCGGTGCACGGTTCCGGCGGCATGGCGAACGCCGTGGTGGCGGCCCTGGCTGACCACGGCATGCGCGGAACAGTGGTTGCCCGCAACGAAACCACAGGTAGCGCGTTGGCGCAGCGCTTCGGTTGGGATTATGCCGCGCAGGTACCTGAGGGTGCGCAGATGCTCGTCAATGTCACTCCGCTTGGCATGTTCGGTGATCACCAAGATGTTCAGGCATTCAGCGACGAAGCGATTGCTCGCGCCGAAGTCATCTTCGATGTGGTGGCGTACCCCGTGGAGACTCCCCTGATCAAGGCCGCGCGCGCTGCCGGAAAGCCGATCATTCACGGCGGCGAAGTGGTAGCGCTGCAGGCAGCTGAGCAATTCAAGCTCTACACCGGGGTTGATCCGAGCCCCGAGGCGGTGGAGCAAGCCGAAGCCTATTCACAAAATTAGTCCGCTTTTGTAACAGTTTTGCTACTCTTTGGCGTCTTTCCGCATTCCGATTGCAGCGCACGGCATACATTCATCTATATTTATGGCTCTGTACACAAACCGTGACGAATAACCATAAGGACGACAATGGGATTTTTGAAGAAAGCCGCCACCAAAGTTGGCGATACCTTCCTCTTTAACAAGAAGGACAGTGAAGACGCCAAGGACGCCGACCTGGACACCTTGGCGGAAAACAGCGGCGCCACTGGCAAGCTCTTGCTGCGCACCTTAGACAAGGCCGCCAAGATGCAGTCCTCCGCCATCGTGAATTATGTCGAGTGGCTTCGTTCCAAGAACCCAGACGCTTCTCCACAGCAGATCCAAGAAAAGATGGACAAGCACTTCAAAATGCTCGTCACCGGGACGGGCGCTGGTGCGGGTGGCGCTGCGGCGGTTCCCGGTATCGGATTTATCACCGGCGCAGCGGCCATTACCGCTGAATCACTGGCATTTTTGGATGCTGCAGCTTTCTACACCATGGCTTCCGGCTACCTGCGTGGAGGCGACGTGAAAGATCCCGAACGACGCAAGTCGCTCATCCTCATTGCGATCACAGGCTCCGAGGGCTCCGCGCTTGTCGACGTCTCCATGGGCGCCAACAGCTCTGTTGCGGCACTCTCTCGCATGTCTGCCCGAAACGTCTCGCAAGTCAATAATCGACTCACCAAGATGGCGCTCAAGCAGGTAACGAAGCGCCTCAAGTACTCCTGGCTTGGCAAGATCATGCCACTGGGCATTGGCGTAGTGATTGGTACCGCCGCCAACCGCAAAGTCGCCAACCGCGTTATCGAGAACACGCACAGCTCCCTGGGCGCATTGCCGGAACGCTTCGACACCCCCGCCCCGGAGGAAGGCTCCATCGAGGAACCAAAGGTCAGCGTCTCAGACAACTCATAGCTTCACCTCTTTCATGCCCTACCCCTGCTCACGGGTGGGGCATTTTTGCACCTCAATTAGGATATAAATCGATGCACACACAACCTTTGGAAGATTCATGAAGCCCTCCACCGCACGCAGCGGCAAGCAGCGCGCACGCATGCTGTGGCAGGAACTCAAAAAACAGCCCAAAACCTTGGGCTTCGCCATCATTGCAACGGTCTTGGTCACGGCCTTCGACGTCACCATCCCCCTCATCACCGGCTCCGCCGTGGACGCCGCCACCGGCGCGGTGGACGCCGATGTACGCAGGGTGGTGTGTTTCCTGGTCTTCGTGGCGCTCGGGCGCTACTGCTTCCAGTTCAGTCGCCGCTTCATCGCGGGGCTGCTCTCCAATACCTTCCAGCATCAGCTACGAGTCAGCATCTTAGACACCCTCCAAAGGCTTGACGGCGCACGCCAAGACGAACTGCGTACAGGGCAGGTGGTGTCACGCTCCATCTCGGATCTCAACTTAGTGCAAGCGATGGTGGCGATGCTTCCTTTGGTCGCCGGCCACATGCTCAAGGTGCTCGTCATCCTCGGCATCATCGCTTGGATTTCGCCGCTGCTGCTGCTCATCGCGCTCGCTGTGATCCCGGTCCTGGTGTGGCTCTCACTTCGCTCTAGGCGCACGCTCTTTGCGGCCACATGGTCCGCGCAGCAGGAGGTGGCAAACCTCGCCACGCACATTGAAGAAACCGTCACGGGGATTCGTGTGGTCAAAGCCTTCGCACAGGAGCAGCGCGAACTGGAAAAACTCGAAAGCATTTCCACCCGTGTGTACAGCCAGCAGTTGCGCGCTGCCAAACTCACCGCTCGCTTCAAGCCTTTGGTGCAACAGCTTCCCAGCGTGGCGCTCGTGATCGGCATTGGTGTGGGCGGATTCCTGGCGATGCGCGGATCCATCACCATCGGCACCTTTTTGGCTTTCTCCGCCTACCTCACCTCATTGACTGCAGTGGTGTCGATGCTGGCGGGCATGATGGTGCAGATTCAACTCGGATTCAGCTCACTCGATCGCGTCTTCGATATCCTCGCGCTCAAGCCCAAGTACCCGGATCCTCAACATCCCAAGCCGCTCCCTCGAGGCCCTTTGGGTATCCGCGTACACGCGGTGGATTTTTCCCTGGGAGACAACGCCATTCTCCGCGACTTCTCCTTGGACGTACCAGCGGGGCACACCCGGGTGATTGTTGGGCCAGCCGGTTCTGGAAAATCCATCGCGGTGCAATTGCTCAGCGCTTTCTACAGCCCGGACCACGGAAGCATCGAGCTCGTTGGCGATGAGCGCGCGCGCTTTGATGAGTTGAGGCGGGCAGACATTCGTAGTGCGGTGACGTGCGTGTTCGACGAGCCGTTTCTGTATTCAGCAAGCGTGCGCCACAACATCACCATGGGACGCGAAGTTTCAGAAGCCCAGCTACGCAGAGCCGTACGCATTGCGCAGGCAGAAGACTTCATCACCGCGCTTCCCAATGGCTTTGATCAAGTGATCGGTGAGCGAGGCCTCACGCTTTCGGGCGGGCAGCGCCAACGCATCGCCATCGCGCGCGCTTTGTTGGAGCAGCCCCGAATTCTCATCCTGGACGACGCCACCTCGGCCATCGACGCATCCACCGAACGCGCAATCTTCAACGCCCTAGGCGCCGAACTTCAAGACGTCACCATCATCGCCATCGCCCATCGGCACTCCACCTTGACACTTGCGGATGAAGTGACGCTCATGGACGAGGGCAAGGTTGTAGCGACAGGCCCCGAAACAGAGATGCGGCGTAATGCGCAGTTTGCACACCTGATGGATGTGGCGTGCCAAGCCCCGGTGAGCGAGGAGAATCCCCTTCCGTTCGATCACGGTGAGGAGCCGAGCCATGAGCAATTGTGGCCCGAGGTTCAACAGCGCGACGCACGCTTGCAGATTTCGAGGGCAGCCACCCGCGCGGCGTCCCAACAGGCCGGCGCCAATCCCGCAGCGGCAGGCGGAAGAGGTGGTCGCGGTCATGGCAGCGCAATGGCCTCGATGCCAGCCACTCCTGAGTTGCTCGCTCGTGTGGACGCTTTGCCGCCTGCCCGTGACCTGCCAGCGCATCCGGGCGCT
Organism: Corynebacterium gerontici; assembly: GCF_003813985.1. Taxonomy (NCBI): domain Bacteria; kingdom Bacillati; phylum Actinomycetota; class Actinomycetes; order Mycobacteriales; family Corynebacteriaceae; genus Corynebacterium; species Corynebacterium gerontici. The sequence goes on along the minus strand of NZ_CP033897.1, from coordinate 887,461 downwards.
TCACTCTACCAACCGATGCAGAAAGTCAGCGTACACAGCCTATTCGCTTCAGTGCGCTGGTTAGTTCTGTTTGTGATCGGACTGTATGTGGTGGGCGTGGCCGCAGGTTTGGCCATCCCGACCTTGGTACGCACCGCAATTGATCAAGGTGTACGCACCGGCAACGGCGGGGTGCTCTGGGAAGTGACGTTCATCGGCCTGGCCGTGGTGCTCATTGCTTGGCTTGCCGACGTCGCCACCACCATCTTGACCGCGAAAACCGGCGAACGCCTGCTCTTTGAGTTGCGAATCCGCTCCTACGCCCACCTGCAACGCCTGTCCATGAACTACTTCGAAACCACGATGTCGGGCACGATCATGACCCGCATGACCACCGACATCGAGGCGCTGAACGCCTTTTTGCAAAGTGGTCTCGCGGCCTCCGTCGTCGCGTTGAGCACCATCGTGGGCATCTTGGTTCTGCTCGGCATCACGAGCCCAACCCTTGCAATGATCGCGCTGCTTGGCGTTCCGATCATCGCGGTGGCCACGGTGGTCTTTCGCCGGATCTCCTCGCGGCTCTACACGCTCGCACGTGAGCAAATCAGCCAAGTCAATGCCACCTTCCAGGAATCCATGGCCGGGCTTCGCACCGCGCAGCTTCACCGCATTGAGCAGCAGACTCTGGATAACTTTTCCGGCCAGGCAGATGCTTATCGACGCACCCGCATCAAAACCCAGATGGCCGTCGCACTGTATTTCCCCGGCATCAATGCCTTAAGTGAGATCGCTCAAGCCGCCGTGCTCTTTGTTGGCGCTGGCATGGTCGCCAACGGCAATCTTCCAGCGGGTGTACTCGTCGCCTTCCTCCTGTACTTGGATCGGCTCTATCAGCCCATCCAACACCTTTCGCAGGTGTTCGACGCCTACCAACAAGCCCAGGTGGGCCTGCGGCGCATCTCTGCACTGCTTGCTACGCCGATCAAGGTGCCGGACAATGGCATGCTCGATGCGGATGGTGCCCACACCCAACCACTGCGTTTGAGGGACGTCAGTTTCCGCTACTCGGAGGACGGCCCGGTGGTCAGCGAGCATCTGAACCTCGAGATCGCTCCGGGCAGCACCCTCGCTGTTGTCGGCCCAACTGGCGCAGGAAAATCCACGCTCGTGAAACTCATCGAGCGCTTTTACGATCCCTCTGCGGGTGCCGTGTGCGCGGGCGAAACGGATATTCGCCAATTTCAGTTGCAGCCGTGGCGCCAAGGTATTGGTTTCGTACCACAAGAGGCGCATTTGTTTGCCAGCACCATCGGAGAAAATATCGCCTATGGCAAGCCGGGAGCCAGCGAAGCAGAAATCAGTGATGCGGCTCGGCGAGTAGGGGCGTTGAGTGCGATCGCGGCGATTCCGGGAGGTTTCCGCGCCAGCGTGGGTGAACGTGGCCGCGGACTTTCATCAGGGCAGCGACAACTCATCGCTCTTGCGCGTGCTGAAATGTGCAAGCCCAACATGCTGCTGCTCGATGAGGCCACTGCAACACTCGACCCAGCATCTGAGGCCACGATCTTGTGCGCCGCCGAGCGCGTGACGCAGCAGCGAACGTCGGTGATCGTCGCCCACAGGCTCGCTACCGCGCAAAAGGCGGATCGAATCATCGTGATGCAAGATGGCACCATCGTCGAGGACGGGAATCACGAAGAGCTCCTATCTTTTGGGGGTATTTACGCGGGCATGTGGGGTGACCAAACCCAAGTCAAGAGCACCGGATAGACAGCATATTTCTCCCCTAGGTTGCCCCCATTGCCTTGGAATCAAAAACTTTTCAATCCCCGACACCAAAAACCGCTAGCCTGTAGTAAGCAAAGTGCTATTACAGTGTGATTAGAAGTTAGAAAACTCACAAAGAAATGAGGCGAGCATCTGCCGTGAGCAGCGCTAGTACGTTCGGCCAGAACCAATGGTTGGTAGACGACATGTACCAGCAGTTCCAAAAGGATCCCAACTCCGTCGATGCGGAGTGGCGCAAGCTTTTTGAAACTCAAGGTGCCCCCAAGTCCGCCACCGCCAAGGCCACCACCCCGGCCCAGGCCGCCGCGACCACAGCCCCTGAGATCCACAAAAAGGCCAACCTCACCGAGCCACAGCAGTTGGAAGAGGTCGCACAAAACGCAGATCTCAATACCCGCGCTCAAAAAGAGCAGGAGCGTCGCTCCTCCGAGAAGGCTGCCAAGCGCAAGGCTTCTCCACTGGATCGCGCAGGCGAACTCCCCGAGGCTGGTTCCACCGCACTCAAGGGCGTGTTCAAGGCCATTGCCAAGAACATGGACGAATCCCTCGAGATTCCTACCGCGACCTCCGTACGCGACATGCCGGTGAAGTTGATGTTCGAAAATCGTGCGATCATCAACGAACACCTGCAGCGCACCCACGGTGGCAAAGTCTCCTTCACCCACATCATCGGCTACGCCATGGTGAAGGCCGTCATGGCTCACCCCGTGATGAACTCCTACTACGAGGTTGCGGACGGCAAGCCCACCGTCAACAACCCCGAGCACATCAACCTCGGCCTCGCCATCGACCTCGTTCAAAAGGACGGCTCGCGCGCCCTGGTTGTCGCTGCGATTAAACAGTGCGAGACCCTGTCGTTTACAGAGTTCGTCGAAAAGTATGAAGATATCGTGGCGCGCTCCCGCAAGGGCAAGCTCACCATGGACGACTTCTCCGGTGTGACCATCTCGCTCACCAACCCCGGCGGCATCGGTACCCGCCACTCCGTGCCACGCCTGACCAAGGGGCAGGGCGCAATCATCGGTGTGGGCTCGATGGACTACCCCGCCGAATTCGCCGGTGCTTCCACCGACCGCCTGGCACAACTGGGCGTTGGCAAGCTGGTAACCATCACCTCCACCTACGACCACCGCATTATCCAGGGCGCCGAATCTGGAGAGTTCCTGCGCACGATGAGCCAACTGTTCATCGATGACGCTTTCTGGGATGAAGTCTTTGAATCCCTCGAGATTCCCTACTCCCCCATGCGCTGGGCTCAGGACGTGCCCAACACCGGCATCGATAAGAACACCCGTGTCATGCAGCTCATCGAGGCCTACCGTTCTCGTGGCCACCTGATTGCGGACACCAACCCACTGAAGTGGCAGCAGCCTGGCATGCCGGTGCCGGATCACGGCGACCTCGAAATCGGCACACACGGCCTAACCTTGTGGGATCTGGACCGTACCTTCAACGTCGGCGGGTTCGGCGGCAAGGAAACCATGACGCTGCGCGAGGTGCTTTCTCGCCTGCGTGCCGCCTACACCCTCAAGGTGGGCTCCGAGTACATGCACATCCTCGACCGCGACGAGCGCACCTGGCTGCAGGATCGCCTCGAAGCCGGCATGCCGAAGCCCACCCAGGCTGAGCAAAAGTACATTCTGCAACAGCTCAATGCCGCCGAAGCCTTCGAAAACTTCCTGCAAACCAAGTACGTGGGCCAGAAGCGCTTCTCGCTTGAAGGTGCCGAGTCGCTGATCCCGCTGATGGATTCAGCCATCGACACTGCCGCAGGCCAAGGCCTGGACGAAGTGGTCATCGGCATGCCTCACCGTGGACGACTCAACGTACTGTTCAACATCGTTGGGAAGCCTTTGGCCACCATCTTCACCGAGTTCGAAGGCCACATTGAGGCCAAGGCCGCCGGTGGCTCCGGTGACGTGAAATACCACCTCGGCGCAGAAGGCACTCACCTGCAGATGTTCGGCGACGGTGAGATCAAGGTATCGCTCACCGCGAACCCTTCACACCTCGAAGCCGTGAACCCTGTGATGGAAGGCATCGCCCGCGCTAAGCAGGATATTTTGGACAAGGGCGAAAACGGCTTCACCGTCATGCCACTGCTGCTGCACGGCGATGCTGCCTTCGCTGGACTTGGCATCGTGCCGGAGACCATCAACTTGGCACAGCTTCGCGGCTACACCGTTGGTGGCACCGTCCACATCGTGGTGAACAACCAGATCGGCTTCACCACCACCCCCGACTCCGGTCGCTCGAGCCACTACGCCACTGACTTTGCCAAGACCTTCGGTTGCCCAGTCTTCCACGTCAATGGCGACGATCCGGAGGCCGTGGTGTGGGTTGGCCGTTTGGCCACTGAATACCGTCGCCGCTTCGGCAAGGACGTGTTCATCGACCTGATCTCCTATCGTCGTCGTGGCCACAACGAGGCCGACGATCCCTCGATGACGCAGCCGATCATGTACGAGCAGATCGACGGCCGCAAGACCGTCCGTGAGCAGTACAACAACGATCTCCTCGGCCGTGGTGAGCTGAGCAAGGAAGATGCTGAGCGCGTGGCACAGGACTTCCACGATCAGATGGAGTCCGTGTTCAACGAGGTCAAGGAAGCAGAAAAGAAGGCCTTCGAGACGCAATCCGGGATCACCTCCTCCCAGGAGCTGCCACACGGTCTGGAAACCAACATCACCCGCGAAGAGCTGGTGGAAATCGGCCAGGCGTACGCGAATGCGCCCGAGGACTTCAGCTTCCACCCGCGCGTGGCTCCTGTAGCCAAGAAGCGCCTTGAAGCCGTTAAGGAAGGTGGCATCGACTGGGGTTGGGGCGAACTCATCGCCTTCTCATCCCTGGCTAACTCCGGCAAGCTCGTGCGTTTGGCTGGTGAGGATTCCCGCCGAGGCACCTTCACCCAGCGCCACGCTGTTGTCTACGATCCCGAGTCCGGCGATGAGTTTAACGGCCTCAACGAGCTGGCTCAGTCCAAGGGCGAAGGCAAATTCCTCGTCTACAACTCCGCACTCACAGAGTACGCGGGTATGGGCTTCGAGTACGGCTACTCCGTGGGCAACCCAGATGCCGTGGTTGCGTGGGAGGCTCAGTTCGGTGACTTCGCCAACGGCGCGCAGACCATCATCGACGAATACGTCTCCTCCGGCGAGGCCAAGTGGGGTCAGACGTCCTCCGTGATCTTGCTGCTGCCCCACGGCTACGAAGGACAGGGCCCGGACCACTCCTCCGCACGTATCGAGCGCTACCTGCAACTGTGCGCCGAGGGCACAATGACCGTGGCTCAGCCAACCACCCCGGCAAACTACTTCCACCTGCTGCGCCGTCACGCGCTGGGCAACCTGAAGCGCCCGCTGGTGGTGTTTACGCCGAAGTCCATGTTGCGCATGAAGGCCGCTACATCTTCGGTTGAGGACTTCACCAAGGTGACGAAGTTCCAGTCCGTGATCAACGATCCTCGCTTCGTGGATCGCGATGGCAATGTCACCGGCGACGTGGACAAGGTGAAGAAGATTATGCTCGTGTCCGGCAAGCTCTACTATGAGCTGGCCAAGCGCGCGCAGAAGGATAAGCGCGACGATGTCGCCATCGTGCGCATCGAAATGCTCCACCCGATCCCCTTCAACCGCCTGAAGGAAGCATTCGACACCTACCCGAATGCCGAGGAGATCCGCTTCTGCCAGGACGAACCCGCCAACCAGGGTCCGTGGCCGTTCCTCAACGAGCACCTGCGTGAGCTGATCCCGAACATGCTGCCCATGAAGCGCATCTCGCGCCGCGCCCAGGCCTCTACGGCCACCGGCTTGTCGAAGGTGCACCAGCTTGAACAGCAGCAGCTTCTCGACGAAGCATTCGCCGACTAATACCGGCATGGGAAAGCGGGTCGCACCTGAGGCGACCCGCTTTTTCGATTGCCTAGTGCAGCCCGACTTCGTCGAGATAAGCGGCAACGACAGCGCCGAGTTCTTGAGACTTCGTCTGGTCACGCAGTTCTTGGAGCTTTTCATTGCTGATCGAGCCGCTCACCCAATTCAGCCCCACCCGTTGCTGTCGGTTCAGCACATCAGCTTTGTAGATTGGCACGATGCTCAGAGGCAACTCGGTATCGGAATTCTTGCAGCTGGAAGCACGCGAGGGATCTGCGGCATCCACGTCTCCCGGTAGCGTGCCCACCATTGCCTCGTAGGTGGCATCGCTCCAGTCCTGTTGAATCGCCGGCGACCACTCTTGCTGTTTCTGCTTCTGCAACTCGGTGCTCAATTCACCGGCTTTGTTCGGATCTTGCAGCGCCAGCACCGCCCCGGTGCAGCTCACGGTGAGGTCAATTTGCCCCTGTGCTACAAAATCAACTGGCTGCCCGGCATCGGTTTGGGCGAGTTCCTTAAGGTCTCGAAATTCCGTCATTCGCCCCTTGCGATGCAGCGCCTGCGCATAAAGCTCCGCCAGCAACTCCGAGGTAACATCGCCACGCTCCACCCCAATCACCACGTCCTTCACGGCGGCCCGCTGCAGCGGTGGATTCGGTTCCTGGGAGGCGCACGCCCCCAAACCTAGAGCTAACACCACGGCGAGGGGAAGGACTACGCGCACGACTACACTCCGATCAGATCAGGCAACGCCTAGCTAGCTTAGTGCTTCTGGGTCAGGTACGCGGCAATAATGTCGCGCGCTTCATGTGCTTTATTCGGGCTGCACAGTACGTCGTAGCGACCAGCCACGATTTGGGTGGAGCTAGCAAAGTCCCGTTTTCCCCGACTGGCGGCGTACGGCACGGCGGCGAACACGAGTCCAAAAATCACGCCCATGAAAATGCCTGTGGTGACGGCTGAAAGCCAATCGGTGCCAAAGAGCCCCAACATCATGCCGAAAAAGAGACCTAACCAAGCCCCGGACGCGGCACCGCTCGCCAGCACTCTGCCCCAGGTAAGCCGGCCGATCACCTTCTCTACTTGCATGAGATCAACGCCAACGATGGTCAGTTCTTCCACGGCAAAGCTACGGTCTGACAACATGTCTACCGCCTCCTGCGCCTGCGCGTAGGAATCAAAAGAACCAACTGGCCAACCTTCCGGACGTTGCATTCCTGTTTGCATGCGGGGACGAGACTGAGGCGTGGTCATGTGCGTGTACTCCGCTCCTTCAAAGCAATGATCGATCTTCTACCAATGCAACGCCTCAACGCCCCGTCTAGTTCCGCTGCTTCAGTTGGTCGCGGGGGCGTCGAAAAGCACGCAACGAAACCACGTACACTAAACACTCATGAGTGAAGTGACGCGCGTATATGCCGGACGCCTTGCCGGAATGGTGGTTCGCGGGCCAGACACGGACGTCATTGGACGTGTGCGCGATGTGATCGTGAATATCCGCCCAATTCCTCAACCCTCCCGAGTGATGGGCGTGGTGGTGGAGATGGTGAATAAGCGGCGCATCTTTCTACCTATGTTGCGTATCGCCGCGATCGAGCCACAGGAAATCACTTTGGTCTCTGGTTCGGTGTCGCTGCGGGCGTTCAAGGCGAGAACTGGTGAAATGTCAGTGTTCGGCGATATTTTCGGCTCCAAGGTGCATGTCGACGACCCAGAGCTCGAACAACTCCACGGCAAAGCCGTTGAGGTCGCAGACGTTGAACTGGAACGCAATCGATCGCGCGATTGGGTGATCGCCCGCATTGCCGGCATCACCAATCGGCCGAAATTTGGTCGCCGCCCAGAGCTGCACACCATTCCTTGGAACTACGTGCACGGCATCGCCCCATTCGCCAATGCAGATGAACACGCCGCTGCCGAACTCATCGCAGACTTCAAGGAGATGCGCCCCGCCGACGTCGCGACCGCCATCTACGACCTACCTGAGCGACAGCGCCTCAGCGTCGCAGGCGAGCTCGACGATGAACTTCTCGCCGACGTGCTCCAGGAACTCTCCGAAGAACGCCAGGCCGAGTTGCTGGAAACCTTGGACATCGAGCGCGCCGCAGACGTGCTGGAAGAGATGGACCCGGACGACGCCGCCGACCTCTTGGGAGAGCTTCCCGATGATAAAGCCGACGTACTGCTGGAATTGATGGATCCAGAAGAATCAGCGCCAGTGCGTCGATTGATGAGCTTCAGCCCTGACACCGTGGGCGCACTGATGACCCCGGAACCGCTGATTCTGCCCCCGCAGACCACCGTCGCCGAGGCTCTCGCGCATGCTCGAAACCCCGATCTGCCGTCTTCCCTTGCCAGCATGGTCTTCGTAGTCCGTCCGCCCACGGCGACGCCAACTGGCAGATACTTGGGCTGTGTGCACCTCCAAAAGCTGCTTCGCGAACCCCCGAGCGAATTGATCTCCGGCATCCTCGATCCGGATCTGCCTCCGCTGTACGCTGATGATTCGCAAGAGACAGCGGCGCGCTACTTCGCCACCTATAACCTTGTGTGCGGACCCGTAATTGACCAAGACCAGCACCTTTTGGGTGCGGTTGCCGTGGATGACCTGATTGACCACCTCTTGCCAGACAATTGGCGCGACGCCGGCATCCGCCCGGAAACCAGTACGAAGGAGGGCTAGGCCATGGCCGACTACAATCGCTCGGAACTCGACACTCCCTACCTGAAGCAGCGTCGAAATCCCTTCAAGCTTGACGACGACGCCGTCGGCGCCTATGCGGAAAAGGTCGCCCGTTTCTTCGGTACCGGCAGCTATTTGATGTGGCAGACGCTATTTGTGCTCGTGTGGATCGTGCTGAACCTCGGGGTCTTCGCCTTTCAGTGGGATCCTTATCCATTCATCCTGCTCAATTTGGCGTTTTCGACGCAGGCCGCGTACGCGGCTCCCCTCATCCTGCTCGCACAGAACCGCCAGGAGGACCGCGACCGCATCTCGCTGAACGAGGATCGTCGCCGCGCCTTTGAAACGAAGGCTGACACCGAGTTCACCACGCGCGAGCTCGCGGGTCTTCGCCTTGCCATCGGTGAGCTCGTGACCCGCGATTACCTGCGCCACGAGCTAGAAGATATTGAGAACCTGCTCGAGCGCCTTGAGGCCAAGCTTGACGACGAAGCCGCGGCCCGCATCGCCCTCATGCACAGCATTAACGAGACTGGCCACGACGATCTGAACGATCCGATTCAAGGTGACCTCGCTGATGATCAAAAAGCTGACTAACAATTGAGAAAAGAAGAGCACATGAGCACTGTGAACGAAGCCGATATCCGCGCCGCCCTCGCGCGCGTCGAGGATCCAGAGATTGGCAAACCACTCACCGAACTCGGCATGGTGAAGTCCATCGATATTCAGGGCAACGACGTGCACGCGGTGATTTATTTGACCATCGCGGGCTGCCCCATGAAATCTACCCTCGTGAATGATTCCCGCGAGGCTATCAGTGCCGTAGACGGCGTGGAGCACGTAGAGGTGACCACCGACGTGATGAGCGACGAGCAACGCAAGCAGCTTCGCCAACAACTTCGCGGGGGCGCCGAGGAGCCAGTGATTCCCTTTGCTCAACCTGACTCCACCACCCGCGTTTTTGCCGTGGCCTCCGGCAAAGGCGGCGTAGGCAAATCCTCTATGACCGTGAACCTGGCGGCGGCGTTGGCTAAGCAGGGTCTATCGGTGGGTGTCTTGGACGCCGATATTTATGGGCATTCCGTACCCGGCATGCTCGGCTCCGAGGATCGCCCCCACGCCGTGGACGACATGATCATGCCGCCACAGGCGCACGGTATTAAGCTCATCTCCATCGCACACTTCGTCGAAGGCAATGCGCCGGTGGTTTGGCGAGGCCCGATGCTGCACCGCGCGATCCAGCAGTTCTTAGGTGACGTATTCTGGGGCGATCTCGATATTTTGCTGCTCGACCTCCCACCCGGAACCGGCGACATTGCCATATCAGTGGCACAGCTTGTGCCCAATGCCGAATTGTTAGTCGTTACTACCCCCCAAGCGGCGGCCGCCGAAGTTGCCGAGCGCGCTGGGTCCATCAGCATGCAAACCAACCAAAAAGTCGCCGGCGTGATCGAAAACATGTCCGCCATGGTGATGCCCGATGGCTCCCTGATGGAGGTCTTTGGCTCCGGCGGTGGCGAGCTTCTGAGCGAACGACTCCAAAGGCTCACCGGCGCTACTATCCCGCTGCTAGGCAGCGTGCCCTTGGATCCTGCGCTGCGTGAAGGCGGCGACGCAGGTACCCCCATTGTGGTCTCGCATCCAGAAAGCCCCACAGCTCAGGCGATCACCAAGATCGCCGAGCAGTTGGCGCTAAGGAAAAACTCCCTGGCCGGCAAGCCGCTCAACCTGGGAGTTACACGTAAGAACTAGACAGCGCTAGGTAATATCGTCCCAGCTAAACGTTGCCTTCTGTGGGGCCGGCGTTTGCGGCTGGGGCGTTTGCTGTTGCTGCGGCTGTGTCTGCTCAGGCCGTTGTTCCCGGTAGGCCTCACCGACGGTGGGTTCGGACATAATCTTCTTGGGGTCAAAGGAGTCCATGAAAGACTCGTCTTCGTCGAAAAGCACCTTAGCAATCGCGCCCTTTGGTCCCATCGTGCGCAGTTTGGCAATCTCGCCGATCGGTTGCTTGAACTCTTTGAATTCCTCACCGAACTCCCCGTTGAGCTCTGCCTTAGCGTTATTGATCGCCTTCCGAGCGGCATAGATAGCCGCCTTGAAGTCCTCGATCACGCCAGGGAGACGCTCGGGGCCAATGATTATCAGGCCGAGAACAAGCAGGAAGAAAATCTCGGTCCAGCCAATGCTAGAAAACACAGCATCTACTGTACTTCGCCCCGTGTCTCTTCGTCTGCATGGGGGAGCCTAGCCCTCTTCACGCAAATGACGAAAACGCCTGCTGGCTTGCTCAATGGATGAACGAAGAGAAAAACGCTCCATCACGGTATCTTCCACTCCCGGCCCATCCGGGCAGCTTTTGGCAATGGACTGCAGACGATGGAGCAAAGGCTCGGGTGCGGAAACGTCCTCGCAAGCACGCAAACGGGCGGAAGCGAGGCGCTGACGATTCACCTCATCCCGGCATTCCTCACAATGCACGAGATGAATATGCACGCGATGCTTGGCAGTGGAGCTAAGTTCATCATCGACGAAAGCGGCTACTGCCTCGGGATTTGGGTGATCGATGGAGGAAAAACGCCTCTTGCGTTTAGGTGTACCCGCGTCATGCATGCAACTCACCTCCGTTAGCGGATCGGCTATCACTGCCCATGGTAGCCACGCGGGGGCCTATAGTGCAGGAATCAGCAGTTGAGCATCCTCGCTTTGCTGTGCGGCCTGTTCAAGGTGTGCCCTCAACTGTGATCGACCACGGTGGATTCGCGAACGCACCGTGCCCATCTTCACCCCGAGAGTCGCCGCGATTTCCTCATAGCTGAGCCCCACGACGTCGCAAAGCACAACAGCGACACGGAAATCGGGGCTGAGCTCATCCAAAGCACCCTGGAGAACCGGATCCAAATTGCTCACCGCGAAAGCTTGCTCTGGAGTCATCTCGGTGCCGGGGACGCGCTCATAATCCTCAGGCAGCGCTTCCATGCGGATTTTCGCGCGGTGACGAACCATATCCAAGAACAGGTTCGTGGTGATGCGATGCAACCACCCCTCAAAAGTGCCCGGTTGGTAGTTCTTGAGTGAACGAAACACACGCATGAAGGTCTCTTGGGTGAGATCCTCCGCATCTTGTTGATTACCCGAGAGGCGAAATGCGAGACGATATACGTCGTCTGCATGTTCTGCCACCAGCTCCGACCACGAAGGCATCTCAGCCTCGCCAGCATCAAACGCGGCGGTGCCAGAAAGCTCTCGATCCTCGGAAATGGGCTCGGTGTGGTTCCGGTGTGCTCGCATAGATGAGATCATTCCGGATCGAGGTAAAGAAAACCAACCAAGAAGCTGAAATTTTCCTGATAGTTGCGAAAAGTTGCAAACATGTGACTCTTTCTCAACATTTCAGTCTCTCAGACTACTGCTCGGCAATGCCTCCCCCATTTCAGTGGCTACCTTCCCTACACTCAAAGGCGTGAACGACATGCTTCGTGAGTACATTGAATCCGTCAGCGGACAGGACCAGGCCCTCCATCTCGCCGGCAACGAGGCCCAAGAAGTTGGACTCGCGGTGCCCGACACCATAACCGGCGGAGTGCTCGCCACACTAGCGTGCACTACCCAAGCCCAGGCCATGGTGGCCATCACCCCAGCGGCCGACGTGGTGGGGCTCCATTTACTGAAAGGCGCCGGCGAGCAGGCTGTACTTACGTGTATCGACCCCGAACCTGAACACCAACAACGGGCACGAAGCACCTTCCGAGCGGCAGGGTTTCCTGCACATCGCGTTCGATACCTGCCTTCGCGCCCGCTAGAAGTGCTGGGCCGCTTAGCAAAGAACACCTACCAGGTGATTTATGCCGAGGTCTCCCCCATCGACCTCAAAGCGCTCATTGACACTGCGCTGCCCCTGCTTTCCGAGGGCGGATGCTTGGTGCTTGCCGATGCACTACTGGATGGAACGCTGAACGACGAAACTCGCACGGACCGAGAAACAGCCTCTGCGAGAGAAGCCGAGGCCTATATCAGCGAACTCGAAGGCGTCGTCCTCGCTCGTCTGCCTTTGGGCGCTGGCATGGTGATCCTGAGCAAGCACTCAGGCTCTTAACAAGAGCACTGAGGCTCACTCACGCACGTCTCAATACAGATCCGTCAGCAAAAGCTGATGCGCGGTTGACGAGCCATTCGCGACTGGACGATCGTAGATGAACATCGATCCATACATGCTTGTGGCGGGTGCAAATCCGGTTAGGGTTCACAGCCCCGACAGCGCCGCTGAAATATCGCTGGTGGTACCGATGCCACTTGCCCAAGCCTAGCTATCATCCGGGATCTTGATATACCACTAATTCGCTAGGACTTCCGGGCCAGAGGTTTTCACCCCTCACGGTCACATTCGGGATAGCGCTGTCCAGCCCGGTCGCCGCATTGATGTTCTGCTGGAACTTTGCCACGAATTCGACGATGGAATGCTGCACGGCTGGCAGTCCAATTTTTCGTGCAGCGTGTTCCAAATATGCGCCATTCGAGCATTGTGGCGGTTATTCACCTCGATGCATAGTGACAGCGCATCGAGCTCTTCGGCACTGAGTTGGTACGTTTCCAATTGCTCATCGATGCCCTTTGCGACCTTTTCCTGCTCGAAGTGCTGAACGATCTTTTGCAGCACACCACCGCTCTTGCCGTAAGTCGTGCCCAGAATCTCAGAGATGTCTTGGAGATGCCTTGCGCACCGGGTTGCGAGAGGTACGCAGTGGTTGCCTCTACTTTCCGGATGCGATTATTTTCAGCGTTGGTGACAGCAGCGATCTGTGATCCGCTCATGCGGCTCAAAGGTGTGCCCTGCTCAGGCAGTTGATCATAAACGCCCTCGTAATTCATGATGATGCCTACGCTGCGATCCGCCTCAACATTCTTCAGCTGATCTTCCCTGGTATAAGACCGCGGAGTTTGACTTCCCACGACCGCAGATCAGTACAGGGCTTGGTTCGGATAACGAACCCTGCATTTCGTAGCGTGGGTGACTCGAAAACGCACATCGGCGCCTTCATGCGTGTAATCCACGATGACTCATACTGTGCTGGTTGAGGGGGCTTCAGGTACTTCGGATTCACTCGTTGGTGCTTCCGTCTCGGGAATACCGGGATCAGTAGTGGGAGCAACCGGGCCTGTGGGCCGCGAAGATGCACCAGCGCCATGAGGGATTCCCATGCTGGAGTCGAACCAAACTCCAAGCAAGCCCCAGAAATCGTTTTGAGCACTGGATTAGAGGAACTCCCCATCCAAGAGCCTACCCAGATCCGAACCGGATGCTCTACCTGCTGAGGAGTCGATGATTGCCCGGTGAGCTGCTCATCCTGACGTTGAAAAGGAGCGTCCGTGGTGGCCGGTGGCAGCGGTGATTCGATCGGCGCAGGTGAGCCCGATTCATTGTTTTTGCGTCTGCGACCTACCGGAGGGTTCGCCACGTAGGTGCGCCCTCGGGTTGTAGGCGCTCACACTCAGCATCGAGGCGATGCTCTATGTTCTCACAGCAGTTTCGAGGCTACGCTTCTGCGCTTGTGGACCATGTGTCACTTCGGGAATACGAGGGGCAAGGAGAGATACCGTGCAGTCTTTGTTGACACTTCTATGATCTATCCATTCCGGGGATTCCGTTAGCGCTTCTCCCGGCACGCTGAACTCGTCCACGCAAAAGTCCCCGGCAATCACCTGTTCAAGATGAATACCGGGGACGTTGCTTGTTAGCGTTATACCACTTCGTTCTTTCCGACAACGACCACACCGCCGGGGCTGACCGCGAAGCGCTGTGCGTCACGCTCGGGCTCCACGCCGATGAGGGTGCCGTCGGAGATCACCACGTTCTTGTCCAAGATCGCGTGGCGAACCACAGCGCCCTTCCCGATGCGAACGCCGGGCATCAGCACGGAGCCTTCAACCGTTGCGCCTTCTTCAACCACAACGTCAGTGGAAAGCACCGAGTTGCGCACCGTGGCGGCAGAAATGATGGAACCTTGGCCCACCATCGAGCTTTGTGCAATGCCGCCTTGGATGAACTTTGCCGGTGGCAGCTCGCCGGTATCGGTGGAACGGATCGGCCACTGCTGGTTGTAGAGGTTGAAGATTGGGTGCACCGAGATTAGATCCATATGTGCCTCATAGAAGGCGTCGATGGTGCCCACGTCACGCCAGTAGGCGCGGTCGCGATCGGTGGATCCGGGGACGACATTCTTATTGAAGTCGTACACGTTCGCCTCGCCCTTGGAGACGAAATACGGAATGATGTCTCCGCCCATGTCGTGGGTGGAATCCGGATTATTTTCGTCTTCCTTCAGCGCGCTCACCAACGCGTCCGCAGTGAACACATAGTTGCCCATGGAGGCGTAGGTCATCTCCGGATCGTCCGGTGTACCGGGGGGATCAGAGGGCTTTTCCAAGAACTCAGTGATGTTGCCGTTTTCATCCGCCTGGATGCAGCCGAACGCAGAGGCCTCAGAGCGTGGGACTCGGATACCTGCCACAGTGACCGACTTCCCTGAGGCAATATGATCGTCCACCATCTGCTTGGGGTCCATGCGGTAGACGTGATCGGCGCCGAAGACGATGACGTAGTCGGGCTTTTCGTCATAGATGAGGTTCAGGGACTGCAAAATAGCGTCAGCGGAACCCTGATACCAACGCTTGCCCAGGCGCTGCTGCGCCGGTACGGAAGCAATGTATTGGCTGGTAGGGCCGTTAAACTGCCAGGATTGCGAGATATGGCGATCCAGAGAGTGCGACTTGTACTGGGTCAGCACACAGATCTTCATGTATCCGGCATTGACCATGTTCGACAACACGAAGTCGATGAGGCGGTACACGCCGCCGAAGGGCACGGCAGGCTTCGCGCGGTCTTCGGTCAATGGGAAGAGGCGCTTGCCTTCGCCGCCGGCAAGCACGATTGCAAGAACATTTGGTTGGGTCTTCACGATGCCCAATGTAGGCGCAAAAAGTAATTTCCGCTAAAGAATAGATAAATTGCGACTTAAACCATACTGATCGTTCCCCACGATCGGCATAACACGTTTAGGCTTGGCAACTATGAAGGTTGCAATGCTCACCAAGGAATACCCACCGGAGATCTATGGCGGCGCAGGCGTGCACGTCACCGAGCTCACCCGCTACATGCGCAAGCTTGTCGACGTCGACGTGCACTGCATGGGAGCTCCCCGCGATGAAGACAACGTCTACGTCTACGGCGTAGACGATGCGCTCAAGGACGCTAACCCCGCGGTGAAGACGCTCTCCACCGGGCTGCGCATGGCCGAGGGGTTGGGCGATGCTCAGGTGGCTCACTCCCACACTTGGTACGCGGGTCTCGGTGGGCACGTTGGAGGGCTCCTCCACGGCATTCCCCACGTTGCAACCGCCCACTCCCTTGAGCCGGATCGTCCGTGGAAGCGCGAGCAACTCGGTGGCGGCTATGACATTTCTTCCTGGTCTGAAAAGAACACGATGGAATACGCCGATGCCGTCATCGCCGTGTCGGAAAAGATGAAAGAAGCCGTGTTGCGGGCGTATCCCCGCATCGATGCGGATCGAGTCAAAGTGGTGCTCAACGGCATTGATACCCAACTTTGGCAGCCACGCCCAACCTTCGACGACGCTGAGCAATCGGTACTGCGTGAACTTGGCATCCGCGAGGATCAGCCAATCGTCAGCTTCGTTGGCCGCATTACTCGCCAAAAGGGCGTGGAGCACCTGGTCAAGGCAGCTCGCCACTTTGATGAGGGCGTGCAGTTGGTGCTGTGCGCAGGCGCCCCGGATACTCCCGAAATTGCAGCTCGCACCACCAAATTGGTCAATGATTTGCAAGCGGAGCGCGAAGGCGTTGTGTGGGTGCAAGAGATGCTGCCGAAGGAGAAGATCCAAGAGATTCTGACTGCTTCCGACGCCTTCGTATGCCCCTCAATCTACGAACCTTTGGGCATCGTCAACCTCGAAGCGATGGCGTGTTCCACCGCTGTGGTCGCCTCAGACGTGGGTGGCATTCCCGAGGTTGTCGCGGACGGTGAAACCGGTGCATTGGTGCACTACGACGAAAACGACACCGAGGCCTTTGAACGCGATATTGCCCAGGCTGTCAACACCATGGTCGCCGACCGCAAACGCGCTGAGGCCTTCGGTGTTGCGGGTCGCGATCGTGCCGTCGAAAAGTTCTCTTGGGCAACCATCGCTGAGCAAACCATCGAAGTGTACAAGTCCGTGATGTAGCCTCTGCGAGAATCCGCTGGCGCGACTATCCTCGGGCGGCATGAGTGACAATCATCCGCTCAGGATCACGCGCCACACCATTTTTCAGAGCTCGTTGATGTCCGCGTTGCTCGACGGCATCTACGACGGTGAGCTGAGCATCGGCGAGCTCCTTGGCCACGGCAATTTCGGCATCGGCACCTTCAATGCCCTCGATGGCGAAATGATCATCCTCGACGGCGTGTGCTATCAACTGCGCGGCGACGGCACGGCGGAAGTGGCATCGCTGGAGCAGCTCAGCCCCTTCGCCATCGCCACAAACTTCGTACCGCGCTTGAAACTTGAGGCCCCAGATAATCTGAAGCGCAGCGAGCTTAGCCAGTTCATCACCTCGCATCTTCCCAGCGAAAACTTCATGTATGCCGTTCGTATCCGCGGCCACTTCCATGACGTGCGAGTGCGAACCGTCAGCAAACAAAGCAAGCCCTATCGCCCAATGACTGAGGCGACGCTGGAAGATGAAGAACTCCTCTTCCAGGACATCAGCGGCATCATCGGTGGCTTCCGCACTCCCGTGTACGAAAAGGGCATCGGCGTGCCCGGTTGCCACGTGCACTTCGTCGACGACGCCAAATCCAAAGGTGGGCACGTACTGGACTTCACCTTGGCTCAGGCCACCATCGAAGTGTGCCCCGGCACCGACTTGGAGCTGCGCTTGCCACTGACCCAGGAATTTTCCGACGCCAGCTTGGCTCCCGACGACCTTGATCAGCAAATCCACGACACCGAAGTGAAATCTTAGAGGCTCCCCATCATGGCTTATCGTCCCGAACTGCACGTCACACCGGAAATCGGCATCCTCGATGCTCCCGCAGGAGCGCTTTTCGACGGCCAACGTTGGCATATTTTCGCCCAATTCACCCCCACAGCCACAAGCGGGGCTCGGTGGGCTCATCAGGTGGCCGAGCAAACCCCATTCAGTTGGGAAATCTGTGACGACGTTATCGCTCCCCGTGATGAGGAACTCAAAGTGCGCGCTGGCTCCGTGGTACAAACCGGAAGCGAGGCGCTGCTGTACTACACATCCGTCACACCACACGGCGATGAGATCCACCTGGCGAGCATTCCGAACCTCGCAGCCACCACTGAATTCGTATCCGATGAAGGCTCGGCGATCGACAGCAACGTCCAATTCCGCGGTGCGGTAGTCGATGACAACCACGGCTTCAGCAACTTCCGCTCCCCGAGCGTGCGGGCCTCTTATCGCGGCGGCGATCAGCACACGGGCTGGCTCATGCTCGCTGTGAGCGGCAGCATGGATTACCCCGAATTAGTACTGCTTGATTCCACCGATGGCGTGGAATGGCATACCCGCGGTGTGCTGGATCTCCAGGGTAACACCGGGCTCGAGGGCGAGCGGCTCGTCGCTCCACGATTGATCCGGCTAAAAGATCACGTCGATGGCGAAGTGTACGACGTGCTGATCATCACCATTGAACGCGAGGGCATGGACGTATCCGGATACCTCGTAGGGCACCTCGAGCACACCACTTTCCAGGCTCTTGAGCCCTTTAGAAGAATTGACGCAGGTCACGACTTCACCCGTCCAAGAATTACCTCCGTCCCCTCGATCGTGGGCGAGGCTATGGCTGATCAGTACGATTCCACCACTCTTTTCGGGTTCATGAACGGCCGGGGGCGCTTCGATGAGCCGGAAAAGCACCGCACCTTCATTTTCGACGGTTGGGCCAACTGCCTGGCGCTACCACGAACCGCCACACTGCAATCACGCCAGCTTTACCAGACCCCGCCCAAGGGGCTGCTCGAGGCCGTGGAATTGTCGGATCGCGCCGCGTTGTGGACTGGCGTTCTGGACGTGCCCAGCGGTGAATCCGTACAAGTAGATTTGGTGGATTCCACAGGCAAGATCGCTGCAAGCATCACCCATAGAGGCAACTCGCTTGAGCTCGACCGCTCCATGAATCCCGTGCACGAGGGAGATGCCAGCGCCGAAGCAGTGCTTCACGAAGACGACACCGACGCCATCACCATCGTGGTAGATGGGCCCACCGTAGAAGTGTTCGCCGATGGTGGGCAGGTGGCAATGGCCTCGCGTGTGTACTTTGAGGGCACATGCAGCGAATTCCGCGTGCAGTGCTCTGAGCGCGCTGAAATTCAACGCATTGATGAACTTCGCCCGAAGTTTGCATAAAAAAAGGGGATGCTCAGCGCGTCCCCTTTTTTGTTAGTCAATCTTGCACAATCTGGTAATCATTGCGCGAGCACTCACTTCCATCGACTCCGGCAGACCAGCAATGCGCTCAGCCAACACATCAGGATGGATATGACGGGCCGAAGGGCTCATACCAATCTGCGTGGCAATGGACTCTTGATTGAGTCGCATCTGGAAGGCCACCGGCTGCGAAGGACCCACCGGCTCAAGATGCCCAGACGCCTGCTGGATCATCCGATCCACCTTGCCGCGCTCAACATCAATGATGCCGAGGGGCTCGCGCAATTCCGCCAAATGTCCGGCATCGGCGGTAAGTACCACGACTTCGCCTCGAGGCTTGAGCACACGGGCGAATTCAGCAGCGTTGCGGGGGGCAAACACGACGGCGATGGCATCGAGGGACGCATCGGCGATCGGGAGCCTATTCCAAGCATCCGCTACGACCGCACCGACGCGAGGGTGACACTTTGCTAAGAGTTTCGCGGCCGGCACCGACACGTCCAACCCCACGCCACGCGCTCCGTGAATCGAATCCAAGATGTGCGAGAGATAGTAACCCGTACCAGCGCCGACTTCGCAGACTGCGGGATCGACATCGTCCGGCACTTCGGCGTCGTCTATCACATGCTGCACCGACTCGGTCACTGCCTCAACGAAGGGGGCGAAGTGACCGTTCGACAGGAAGGTTTCGCGCGCCTTGATCATCTCAGTGCTATCGCCGGAATAGCGAAGCCCGGATCCACCAGCAAGAGTGACATATCCCTGGCGGGCAACATCGTAACTATGCCCGGAAGCTGAAACCACCCTCGATGCGTCGTCGACAAGCTCTAATGCACTGCCGTCGATGGGATCGGCGAGGACGTCAATTACGTGCGAAAGCACACACTCTCCTTTTAAGACTCAGAGACAGCAGTCAGCAGCGAACCTAGCTCCGCTGCTTCTTCCTTATTTAATTCGATTACCAGGCGTCCGCCACCATCGGTGGGAATGCGCATGACGATCTTACGGCTCTCGATCACAGCCTCCATAGGGCCATTGCCGGTACGAGGTTTCATCGCTGCCATGGGTAGTTCACCGTTCTTTCTTGCTTGAAGGGGATTCGCTGGCCGCGCGTTGCAGCCGAGCAGCTCTTTCTAGTGTAACCTCACCCGACTGCTCATCGTTGCGCAGCCGGGCAAGAAGTTCCATCAGCACCGCATCTACCTGCACCGGATCGTAGCCGTGAGCAACCCGAGTGAATCGAATCTGCTCCCACTCGCCACGCTCAAGCAACATCGCGTTTCGCTGCGCCACAGCATCGTGCCGAGCCGCATGAGGATCCTGTTTGTTCAAGGGCATGAGCAACCAGCCAAGCAACATGCCGACAAGCACCAGGGCTACGGCACCAACGAGCCAGGGAAGAACTGCAAACATATCCAACAGCCTAACCCTTCAACGCGGGACGCTGCGTCACCTCAATGCCCCTCTGCCCGGCGCGCTGAAGGATCGTTGCCGCCACCTCCTGCGCCATAGATGAAAGTTCGTGCAGTGGTCGATTGCGGTGGGTTCGCACCCCTGCTTCAACTTCAAGCAACGCCCGGGGGCCATAACGACGTGCCACGTCAATGAGTAGACCCACTTCCACGCCGTAGCCTGCAACGAATGGGACCTGCTCGGCTGTGCTGCGGCGAATTGCGTACTCTCCGCCGAGAGGCTGCCGGATGTGTGCAAGCTCGGGAAACAGTAATTGCAGTAGTGGGCGTGCCGTCAGATGCGTCACGCGGCCACCTTCCGAACCATCAGTCATTGGCCGTTCATACGCGGCTTTCACCAAGTGGATGCTTGGATCTTCGAAGGGGGCGGCGAGCAATTCGACGATGTCCGGGTTGATTCTTTGCAGGTCTGCATCCAAAAACACAACAACCTCACCCTGTGCGGCATGGACCCCACGCCAGAGAGATTCACCTTTGCCAGGCAGTGGAGGCGTCGTCATAATATCGCGCCAGTTCAGCACAGTAGCTCCGGCATCGCTAGCGACCTGGGCGGTGGCGTCGCGGGAGTCGGCGTCGATCACCAACACTTCATCGGCATGACGGCGCGCCACTTGCACCACGTGCGCCACGGTGGCTTCTTCATTGAGAGCCGGTATGACCACCGAAATCATGCAAGCCCCCTGGTGACAGCCCGCGGGGAGCACGTTCCCTGAATCGCGGCGGTCATCCGAATGGTGTCTAGGGTGGCGGCTACTTCATGTGCTCGGAAAACTGCTACCCCTCTTGCCGCAGAAAAGCTCGTGCACGCCAAGGTTCCCGGCACGCGCTCCCCCACTGGACGATCAAGGGTCTCTCCAACGAAGTCTTTATTGGACAACGCCATGAGCACCGGCCAGCCGGTGACGACGAGCTCATCGATGCGCCGAAGCAACTCCAGGCCGTGGTAGGTATTTTTGCCAAAGTCGTGAGTTGGATCGATAAGCACTTGATCCTCAGGTACCCCGCATTCAACAGCGCGCTGAGCAAGCGCGGTGGTCTCTCGGATCACATCGGAAACGACATCGTCGAAATGAACGCGATACGGCCGCGTTCTGGGCTGGACGCCACCGGTGTGGGAACAGACGTAACCAACCTTGTGCGCGCCCGCTACCTCCACCAGCTCGGGATCATGCCCGGCCCAAGTGTCGTTGACCAGATTCGCTCCGGCATTGATTGCTTCTTCGGCGACAGCGGCGCGCCAGGTATCCACGGAAATGTGGAGATGCGGATAGCGCTGACGCACTTCGGCAATGAGCGGCACCACACGATCAATTTCTTCACTCGGCCCCACATGCGTTCCGGGACCAGCTTTCACGCCCCCGATATCGATGATGCCTGCACCCTGATCCACCACGGCTTCAACGCGGGCAAGGGCGGCATCGAAAAGCTCTGTGGCGCCCTGATCATAAAAAGAGTCCGGGGTGCGATTCACAATCGCCATCACCGCAGCAAGCCCGTCGGGGCCAAGGTAGAAACTGCGCACTACTGCTCCGTGTCGCCCTGAGCAAACAGTGGCATTTGAGCATGAACCCGCTGAATATGATCCACCGCCTCTTCGATGGAGTCAGTGAGCAAGAACAGATCCATGTCACCTTCTGAGATCATGCCCTCCTGCACCAATGTATCTTTGAGCCACTGCACCACACCAGACCAAAACTCGGTGCCCAAAAGCACAATCGGGTAGTTGGTGACTTTGCCGGTCTGGGTCATGCAGAGCACCTCGAAGAGTTCATCCAAGGTGCCCAAACCACCCGGCAAGCACACGAAGGCCTGCGAGTACTTCAAAAACATGGTCTTGCGGGCGAAGAAATAGCGGAAGTTCAACCCCATATCCACATACTCATTGATGCCCTGCTCATGAGGCAGTTCAATGCCCAAGCCGATCGAACGTCCACCTGCTTCCATCGCGCCTTTGTTGGCGGCCTCCATCAAACCGGGACCACCCCCGGTAATGACGGCGTAACCGGCATCGGCGATTGCTGCACCGAGCTGCTCACCCAATTGGTAGTAGGGCTCCTCCGGCTTAGTGCGCGCGGAACCAAAGACGGTTACCGCCGGGGGAAGCTCCGCCAGCGCGTCGAAACCGGAAACGAACTCGCTTTGGATTCGCAATACACGCCAGGGATCAGCATGCAGCCAGTCATGATCCGCGCCAAGTTCAAGTAGGCGCTGATCGTATGTGCCTGCGCCTTTTGCAGCGTGCTTGTCTCGCACCAGCATGGGGCCGAGCAGCGTACGGTTTTGGGGTCGATTCATGGTGTTTCCTTCTCAGAGCGTGAGGCCTAGGCCGAGGCTGGGTTGGTCAAATACTGCAATAGCTGCTCGCTGACTGTGGTGATCATATGCACTGGGCACTGCTCATCCTTCTTATGGGCAAAGGAAGGATCACCCGGGCCAAAATTCACCGCCGGAACGCCGAGTTCCGCGAAACGCGCAACGTCGGTCCAACCATACTTCGCACGGAAATTACCTCCCGTGGCGCGCAGCAGTGCTTGAGCCGCTGGCTGATCCAGACCGGGACGTGCGCCGGGCACCGCGTCGCTGACCTCGTAGTCCACACCCTCAGGCAGGTCGAGGACGCCAAGCATGTGAGCCATGGCTTCGTCGAGAGTGCGGTCCGGGGCGAAGCGGAAATTCACGTACATCCACGCCTCGTCCGGGATGGTGTTGGTGGCCACCCCAGATTCACAATGCACGATATTCAAACCCTCGTGGTACATACAGCCATCCACTTCCACCTCGCGGGCGGAATACTCGGCGATACGCGCGATCACCGGTGAGAGTTTGTGCATTGCGTTATCTCCGAGCCATGACCTGGCCGAATGCGCGCGCACACCATGTGCTCGAACCTTCAGGCGCACCGATCCTTGGCAGCCGGCTTCAATCATGGCCCCGGAAGGCTCGCCGAGCAGCGCCAGATCCCCCTCCAGCCACTCGGGATGGGACCGTTGAAGTTTCGCTAATCCGTTGTAGGTGGCAGCGACTTCTTCTGCTTCATAACAGATCAGCGTGAGGTCGTGCTGCAAGTTCTCCGCATTCGCCAGCGTTGCAAAAGCGTGGAGGTAGCACGCCATTCCCGACTTCATGTCCACGCTGCCGCAGCCGTGCAGGGTGCCGTCGATAAGCTGGGAGGGCACGTTCTCGGCAATCGGCACAGTATCGATATGCCCGGCCAGAATGACGCGTGAGCCTAAGCCACGATGCGTGCGCGCCATCACGGTGTGGTGCATCCGAAACACCTCGACACCATCGATGCCCTTCAGCGCCTGCTCGATCTGATCAGCGATAGCTGCTTCGTGATGCGAGGGGCTTTCAATGTCCACCAATGCCGCGGTGAGAGCAATGGGATCCTGTGCAAGTTCCAGCATGCCCACCACTGTAGCCAGCACACCACCAGCACTGCACCCTGGGCACAACGCTCGAAGCACAAGCGTTACCATAGAATCATTATGAGCACTTTTGGCGCGCAAGCAGTAGGCATCGCCAACATCGCGATGGACGGCACCGTTTTGGATACCTGGTATCCCTCACCTTTGCTCAGTAACCACTTTGACCTTCCAACCGGCACCATCCGTCTAGCTGCTCACGAACTGACGCAAAAAATGCTCAGCCTGGTGCGCATCGACGAAGACCGCATGGTGGAGCAAGTGGCCGTTCGAACCACCATCCAAGACCTCAGCGCCCCTCCAGTGGATGCCCACGACATGTACCTGCGCCTACATCTGCTCTCCCACAGAATGGTGCGACCGCATGAGATCAATATCGAGGGCGGCCTCGATCTGCTTTCCACGGTGGTGTGGACCAACAAGGGTCCCTGCCTGGCCCAGAATTTTGAAGATGTGCGCATGGCACTGCGTTCGCGAGGACTCATTCACGTCTACGGCATTGACAAGCTCCCGCGGATGGTGGACTACGTCGTGCCCAGCGACATCCAAATCACTGAGGCCGAGCGCGTACGCCTCGGTGCCTACCTCGCACCGGGCACCGAAGTATTGCGCGAAGGCTACGTCTCTTATAACTCCGGCACCCTGGGCGCAGGCCGCATCGAAGGGCGCCTCTACCCCGGCGCGGTGATTGATGAAGGCTTCAACCTCGGCATCTCTTCCTCGATCGTGTCCGACAAAGACAGAAGCCTGGTTCGCATAGGCAAGCACTGCCACATTGGAGTGGGCTCAGCCATCGTGGGCATCGATCTTGGCGATAACGTGCGTATCGGCTCCAATTTGATTCTTGAACCATCCACCATGGTGCACCACTTCGAAAACGAAAATCTGGTGCCGGCCTCGGCAATAGCAGGGATCTCGAACGTGGAGATCACTCACGTTGCAGACCAAGTCGAGCCAGTGGTTCGGCCACTTCGCTAGGTGGAAGAGCAGCGCACATACCGAAGCCGCTGCGCAACACTACCCTTTTGGGGGCACTGCGCCCGATTTCTCTCATGAAAAGCTCAGGCAAATTCCTTGTGTGAGCCGAATATCTTATTGTTTTTGCTATGTCCCAAACAACAAATGACACAGCGCTCGGTGCGGGCCTGAAAACTCGACACCTCACCATGATGGGTCTCGGCTCTGCCATCGGCGCCGGTTTGTTCCTCGGAACTGGCGTGGGCATTGCGGCGGCAGGCCCTGCGGTGCTCATCGCCTATATCATCGCCGGCGCCATCGTCGTGTTCGTCATGCAAATGCTCGGCGAAATGGCCTCGGCGCGTCCCGCCTCCGGCTCCTTTTCCATCTACGGCGAACAAGCCTTCGGCCACTGGGCTGGTTTCTCCCTCGGCTGGCTGTACTGGTTCATGCTCACCATGGTCATGGGCGCAGAAATGACCGGTGCAGCAGCCATCATGAGCTCCTGGTTTGGCGTTTCGCCATGGATCCCAGCCCTGATCAGCGTGGTCTTTTTCGCCGTCGTAAACCTCGCCAATGTGCGCGGCTTCGGCGAATTCGAATTCTGGTTCGCTTTCATCAAGGTCGCCGTCATCATCTTCTTCCTCATCGTTGGTGTGCTGCTGATCTTCGGCCTATTGCCGGGCCACACCTTTGTTGGCACCGAGAACTTCCTCGACCACGGCTTCATGCCCAATGGCATCGGCGGCGTTGCCGCTGGTTTACTCGCCGTGGCTTTCGCATTCGGCGGCATCGAGATCGTCACCATCGCCGCTGCAGAGTCTGAGGATCCCAAGACGGCCATCGGCGTGGCTGTGCGCTCCGTGATCTGGCGCATCTCACTGTTCTACCTCGGCTCAGTCCTGGTGATCACTTTCCTCATGCCGTATGACCAGCTCGGTGGTGCCAAGTCCGCCGCAGAATCGCCCTTCACCCAAATCCTGGCGATGGCGAACATTCCCGGCGTCGTGGGATTCATGGAGGCAGTGATCGTGTTAGCACTGCTTTCGGCGTTCAATGCGCAAATTTATGGCACTTCCCGCCTCGTGCATTCTCTGGCTGAACGCGGCGACGCCCCCAAGGTTTTCGCTGCCACCAATAAGCAGGGCGTTCCGACTTCTTCCGTGATCTTGTCGATGGTGTTCGCATTCCTCTCCGTTGGTCTTCAGTACTGGAATCCCCCGGGCCTGCTGGCCTTCCTGCTCAACGCCGTGGGCGGCTGCTTGATCGTCATTTGGGTTCTCATCGCGTTCTCGTATCTGAAGCTGCACCCGATTATGAAGCGCAACGGGGAGCTGACCTCGGTACGCATGTGGGGCTACCCCTGGCTCACGTGGGTCACGCTGGCAGCCATCGCTGGCCTGGTCATGCTCATGCTTTTCGACGACTCCTCCCGCGGCCAGATCACTTCCGTGCTCGTGATCTTCGGCGCCCTCGTAGGATTGTCCTTCTTGGTTAAAGGCAAGCGAAGCTAGGAAACGTCAAGAAAGGTACACTGCAACACCATGACTTCTGCACATGCCATTGGACTTGCAACGATCACCCAAGACGGCGAGATTTTGGACGCTTGGTTCCCGTATCCGGAGCTCAGCGGACAGCCAGCCGAAGCCGGCACCGAGTTGATCGAAGGCAGCGAGGTTCCCGAGGACTTCCGCGCGCTTTCGGTCACCGACGGCGACCGCAAAGTTGAGCGCAAGGTTATTCGCACAACGCTTTCAAGCCTCGAGGACGCCCCTAAGGACACCTTCGACGCCTACCTGCGTCTGCACTTGCTCTCCCACCGCCTAGTCAAGCCTCACGGACTAAACTTGGACGGCATCTTTGGCTTGTTGAACAACGTTGTGTGGACCAACTTCGGCCCCTGCTCACCGAAGCACTTTGAGGTCACCCGGGCTCGCCTGCAGCGCCGCGGCCCGGTCACGGTGTTTTGCATGGACAAGTTCCCCCGCATGATCGATTACGTCATCCCCTCCGGCGTGCGCATCGGCGATGCCGACCGCGTGCGCCTGGGCGCCCACTTGGCAGAGGGTACGACCGTGATGCACGAAGGCTTCGTCAACTTCAACGCTGGCACCCTGGGCAGCTCCATGGTGGAAGGCCGAATCTCCGCCGGTGTGGTGGTTGGTGATGGCTCGGACATCGGCGGCGGCGCCTCGATCATGGGCACGCTGTCCGGCGGCGGCAAGCACGTCATCTCCATCGGCGAGCGCTGCCTGTTAGGTGCCAACGCCGGTTGCGGGATTCCGCTTGGCGACGACTGCGTGATCGAAGCCGGCCTCTATGTCACCTCCGGATCCAAGCTCGTCGCTCGCGGTGCCGTTGCCGAGGCGCTCGGCGTATCCGACGGCGACACCATCAAAGCCGTTGATCTCTCTGGCGCCAACAACATCCTCTACCGCCGCAACTCCGTCAGCGGCGCTATCGAGGCGGTGCCGTGGAAGTCTCAGGCAGTTGAGCTCAACTCCGAGCTGCACAAAAACTAGCACGTAAGCAAAATGCCCGCTCCGTATGGAGCGGGCATTTTCGTCGAAAAGCTTAGACGTGGCTGATGGGCTCCTGGTCCACCACGATGCGGGTAGGGCGGAATGCCCACAGGCGGTTGATGAGGAAGTTGATCGGCATGGATACGAGGATGGCGATCGCATTAGCCCAGTAGACCTTGGTGTGGAAACCGTCCGAATTATCGAAAATTCGATCAGAAAGCGCGATGGGCGACTCTGGGTTCATCAGCAATGTTGAGATGACCAAGCTCACCATGAACGCCACAAGGCCGGTGGTGAGGAAGGCGAAGAATCCCTTCCACCATTTTGGGCTCACCGTTGCCTTGAAGGTCCACATTCGGTTGAGTTGATAATTCCAAGTGTTGGCCACCAGGAACGCCACCGTTTGAAATACGTGATACCAGCGAATGTGGAAAGCCGTACCGAAGAGATTATAGAAAGGATCTTCTGGGGTGATGTCCGCGCTGAACAGCATGAGCTTGTTCATCAGCACCACGACAGCCATGTTCACCAGCACGCCAGAGCCACCCACGATGCCAAATCTCAAGAATTGGACAATCGTGGTGCCTATTGTGGACGATCGCGCCACGCTCGCACCTCGCTGAATATTGATTGCAGTAGCTAACCTGAGTCATCTTACGCCCAAGTTGCTGCGAGGTTAAGTGCCGCTAGGCCAAACGCGCGGCCACCTGCTCGATTTGCTCCATCGGTGCGGTCAAAGCAACGCGGACGAAGCGCTGCCCCTCAGGTCCATAGAACTCACCTGGAGCCACGAGCACGCCACGTTCCGCGAACCACTGCACGGTGTCCCAGCAATCCTCGTCACGAGTGATCCAAAGATACAGACCCGCCTGAGAGTGCTCAATACGGAAACTCGCATCGCTCAGCGCACGATAGAGCACCGCGCGACGCTTGGCGTAGCGAAGTTGTTGCAGCTCTTCTTGGGCATCATCATTGAGCGCTGCCACGGTTGCCGCCTGAATTGGCCCGGGCATCATCAGGCCAGTGTGCTTCCGCACCTCAGTGAGCTCGGCGAGCAATGCTTCATCACCGGCGAAGAAGCCCGAGCGGTAGGCGGCGAGGTTGGAGGTTTTTGACAGCGAGTGGATCGCCAGCAGGTTGCTGAAGTCACCATCGCATACATCCGGATGGAGGATGGACAGCGCTTCGCCTTCCCAACACAAGCCCAGGTAGCACTCGTCGGAGGCGATGATCACATTGTGCTCACGCCCCCACGCCACCCAAGCACGCAATTCTTCCAGTGTGCTCACTGCCCCTGTGGGATTCGATGGCGAGTTGATAAACACAAGATCAATGCCGCTTGCGTCTTCAGGCGGTGTGCTCGCGCGCAACGGGGTTGCGCCAGCTACCAGCGCCGCCACCTCGTATGTTGGGTACGCGACCTCTGGGATCAATACGGTGCCACGAATGCCAAGCAGCATGGGCAGCAAGGCGATGGCTTCTTTCGTGCCGATGACCGGAAGGACCCCTGGTGCGCCTTGTACCTGGTATCGGCGTTGCAAAGACGCGGTGATAGCCTCTCGCAATTCGGGGGTGCCGATAGTTTGGGGATAGCCCCCGGGCGCAGCGGCCTCAGCCAGTGCGAGTTGAATGCCGGGCGCCACCTCGTCGATGGGCGAGCCTACCGAGAGATTAATCATGCCATCTGGGTGCTCAGCGGCACGCTGCTTTGCAGGCTCCAGCAAGTTCCATGGGAAATCCGGCAGCGTGGCTGACAAGGGTGTGCGCACGGGGCAATCCTTTACTGTTTAAGCCTGCGGAGGAAGCTTTTCCACCAGTGGCGCGTCGAAATCTTGCGGGCCGAGCTTGGCAGCGCCGCCTGGCGAGCCGAGATCGTCAAAGAATGCGGCGTTCGCGTCGTTGTAGTCGATCCACTCGTCCGGTACGTCGTCTTCATAGAAAATGGCCTCAACGGGGCAAGCAGGTTCGCAAGCACCGCAGTCGACGCACTCATCGGGGTGAATGTAGAGGGAGCGCTTTCCTTCGTAGATGCAGTCCACGGGGCATTCCTCAACGCAGGAACGATCCATGACATCAACACAGGGTTGAGCAATTGTGTACGTCATTGAAGCTGTATTCTCCAGTTTCCAAGCAAATGGTTTGGTGCAATCCGCCCTATTATGTCACTTCGCCTCGCGCAATGCCCACACGCCTCCAGCAACACCAGCGATGAGAAGCGCAATAGAGCGAAAGCTATTGAGCAGAAGCTGGTCGCCGCCCACCCCGGACCACACCATAAACAGTGCGTAGCCTGCACACCACACCCACAGCGGTGCCAACTGGAAGGGCACGAAGCGCGTCCACAGCCCGGAGGTCTTGACCAGCACGCAGTTGAACAGCAGCGCAACCACGATGGTGTACGGAAATGGTACTGGCCCAATCCACGTACCCAAGTAGAACACTTCTAAAAACACCGAGATGAAGCTTGCGATGCAGAGCCACAGCACACCCAAGACGGCCTCTGCCCTGCTAAAACCCTGATGCACATAAGGTTGGCGTTCCTCCATGCGCTCAGAGTCCCGCCATCGGGTCGTTGGACTCAGGACGCGAACCGGCCCCGAGCTGATAACTTTCGGTGCGCAACAGGGGCTGCGCGATGAGATTCGAAAGCGCAAAAATTGCAGGCACCAAATCCGGATCTTCGATGCGGGTCCTTCTCGCCTCCGGGTTGGTTTCCGAAACGCTGCCGTCTGCGATCCACAGTTGGGTGGCGTGAGCTTTCATCGCTTCGAGCTTGGCTGCGTAGCTGGCGTCGTCCAGATGCAGACGAAGATCCGTCTCTGCAACGCAGGCGATCTCCCCAGACAGCGCTAATCGCCAACCAGACGGCGGCTGCTTGATGGTGGCGAGGCCCGCTTCGAGGTCCTCCCTGGAGGTCACCGCCCACAAGATTCTCGGAATCGCTACACGTTTGGCCGCCTCATGCGTGATGTGGTGTGCGCGAACGTGGTCGGGATGCCCGTAACCACCGTCGGGGCCATAGGTGACCACGAGGTCTGGGCAAAGCGCCTCAAACCTTTGTGCAAGCTGCTGGACTGATGCCTCGCCAGAGGATATGAAGGCCCGCGGGTGTTCATTGGCAGGATCCCCGATCATCCCAGAATCGCGCCAATGGCCGGCGCCGCCGAGGAACTCCCCGTGCACACCGAGGATGTTTAGGGAGCGGCGCAGTTCTGCGATGCGGAAACCACCGAGCTGGTCGGCTTGATCGGCCACGAGCTGTGCATACGGCTCACCGATAACCTCGCCTTGCTCACCTAACGTACAAGTGATCACGTGGACGTCGGCACCGCGCTGTGCCAGATGCGCCAGCAGCCCGCCAGTCCAAATCGCCTCGTCGTCTGGGTGTGCGTGAACAGCAACAACCGTCTTTCCCAGCAGGTCTCGCATGAAAGCCCCCTAATTGTTTTGCAAGCTCCAGTCGGCAAGAGAGGACAACCCCACCGGCCAGCGCTGGAGATCAGGATTCGGCCCCACAATACCCTTGCCCAAGGCCTGTAAACGAACGTCGCGGAGCAGTACGGTGTTGAGGAACTGCTCAGATTCCAGCGCTTGGGTTTGCGTTTCGAGCGCCTCGCTGGGCACTTGGCCCGCAATGAGCGCCTCAATGGTGTCATTCACCGATGGATCGCAGTAGGTGCTGATATTCGCGGCAACGACGTCTCCGTCGCAGTGATACATGTCGCGCGGCTTCGCGGGAGTCCACGCCACAATCGCATCAATATCGCCATCGGAAACGGTGCGCTGAAGCAGATCGGTGCTATCAGAAGTAATGACTCGGGCATCAACACCAGCGTTGTCCAGAATGTCGGCGATGGCGCGGGTGGCGGCAAGCGCCGTGGAGTCGGATGGGTCCACGCCTAGACGAATCGGCCTACCAAGCGCCAATAGTCCCGTCGGATCAGCTTCCAGAATGCGGGAAGCGGGAACATCAAGTTCACTCGAACGCCCCGTAGCTAAACGCGCGATCATCTCGGGATCGATCATGGAGGCCAGAGATTTGCGTGCAGTGACGTCTAAAGAAGGAGTTGCGCTGAGCTGCAGGCGTCGATCCAAAACATTGGTGCGAACCTGCGCGTGCGGAATCAAACCGAAGGTATCCTTGGCAACCTCCGTGGGCGTCATATCCACAAAACTCAACTGCCCGGAACGCAGCAACTCCGTAGCCTGAGACAAGCTGCGCACTTCAACAAATTGCACAGTTTCGACCTGCGCTGGCTTCGTGCCCCAGTAGCGGTCATTGCGGTGCAACGTAATTACGCCGCGGCCACGATCCACGCTACTCAACGACAAACGCCAGCCGGATGCAGGAATATCGTCGTTGAGTGCAGTGGCAAAATCGGAGGCAGGGCCCAGCACATGGCTCGGCAAAAGATTCTGGAACATGGACTGCCAATCCCCGATGGGCTGTTCAAAGTCCACGTACACCGTGCGGCCACCATTGGCAGACCGCACATTGCTAATGGCTCGGTACCGAGCAGCATCGAGTGCCCCCGGGGTTTCAGCGATGCCATTACGTAGGTACTCGAAATCCGCAACGGTGATGGGCGTGCCGTCAGACCACTGCGCCTCGGGGTTGATGTCATAACGAATGCTCAGCGCGACACCCTTCGGCGGGCTTACCGGACGCGCGGCCTCAAGCAAATCACCGTTGAGCTTGCCTGCTTCAAATGCGCTGGGGAGCACCAGTTGTGCCAGGGTGTTGACGAACTCGTTGGCGTCGAAAAGCAAGTGTGGATTGAGCCCCGCGGTGAGCGGATCAATGCCGACCGACAGCCGAGATTCTTGCTTCTCCCGCTGCTGAGTGGTGCTAGCGACGTTGCTCGGGCGGACATTTTCTACCGGTGCAGGACCGGGCTTCGCCGCACATGAAACAAGCACCGTTGCCAAGGCGATGATGGCGAAACGGTGCTTGGTTGACATGAGGCTACATTTTAGCAGCCTGCGCGATTATTTATTGCGAGCCTTCTCGCGGGAGCGAGCACGGGCACGCTCGGTGGCGTTGAGGATCACCTTGCGCACGCGCAGCGTATCAGGGGTCACCTCCACGCACTCGTCCTGGCCACAGAACTCCATGGCCTCGTCCAGCGAGAGCGAGCGCGCTTTCGCCAGCGTCACAGTAGCGTCTGCCGTGGCGGAACGCATGTTGGTGAGCTTCTTTTCGCGCGTGATGTTGATATCCATATCCTCATCGCGGTTATTGGCGCCCACGACCATACCTTCATACGCTTCGGTGCCCGGCTCCACGAAGAAGGAACCACGGTCTGCCAACTGCTGGAGAGCATAGGCGGTGATCTGTCCGGAACGGTCAGCCACCAGGGAGCCAGTAGCGCGGTCCTTGATTTCGCCAGCCCAAGGCTCGAATCCCTCGGAGTAGTGGTTGGCGATGCCGGTGCCGCGAGTCTCCGTCATGAAGGTGGTGCGGAAGCCAATGAGACCGCGGGCTGGAACCTTGAATTCCATCCGCACCCAATCATCGGAAACGTTGTCCATGGCAACCATCTGCCCCTTGCGTGCAGCCATGAGCTGAGTGACGGCTCCCTGGTATTCACCAGGTACGTCAATGACCATGTGCTCGAAGGGCTCGTGCAGTTTGCCATCGATTTCCTGGGTCACCACCTGGGGCTTACCCACGGTAAGTTCGAAGCCTTCGCGGCGCATCGTTTCAACCAGCACAGAAAGTGCCATTTCGCCACGGCCTTGCACTTCCCAGGCGTCGGGACGCTCAGTGGGAAGCACGCGAAGGGAAACGTTACCGATCAGTTCCTGATCCAGGCGAGCCTTGACCATGCGGGCAGTGAGTTTATCGCCACCGCCTCGGCCGGCGAGGGGCGAGGTGTTCACGCCGATGGTCATGGAGATCGCTGGCTCGTCCACGGTGATGCGTGGCAGCGGGTTGGGATGCTCGGGATCAGCGAGGGTATCGCCAATCATGATGTTGTCGATACCGGAGATGGCCGCAATGTCGCCGGCCACCACCTCGTCGGCGGGCACGCGGGTGACACCGACCGTGCGCAGCAGTTCGGCGATCTTTGCGGTCTTGGTGTGCTGGTTACCTTCTTCGTCATAGTGAATCCAGGCAACCTGCTGCCCCTTCTTCACGCTGCCGGAGTGCACGCGGATCAAACCGATGCGCCCCAGGAATGAAGAGGAGTCCAAGTTGGTGACGTGCGCCTGTAGCGGGCCTTCGATGTCTGCCGTGGGCTCGGGCATGACGTCATAGATGACGTCGAACAAGGCCTGCAGATCCTCGGCATCGGGAATATTGCCGTTGCCGGGGTTTTCGGTGGAGGCTTTGCCTTCACGCCCGGAGGCGTACAGCACGGGGAGGTCGAGAAGGTTTTCTGCAGCCTCAGCGGCTTCGGGATCATCAATAGCGCTGGCGAGTTCCAGCAGCAGATCGTGTGCTTCTTCAACGACTTCATCGATGCGAGCGTCAGGGCGGTCGGTCTTGTTCACCAAGATGATCACGGGCATCTTGGCTGCCAGCGCCTTGCCCAGCACGAAACGGGTCTGCGGCAGCGGACCTTCCGAGGCGTCGATCAGGAGCACCACGCCGTCAACCATGGACAGTGCGCGTTCCACTTCGCCACCGAAGTCGGCGTGGCCTGGGGTGTCAATGACGTTGATGACGAGGTCGTTGCCATCTTTACCCGCGCCCTGGCGGCGGATCGCGGTGTTCTTGGCGAGGATGGTGATGCCCTTTTCCTTTTCCAGGTCACCGGAATCCATCACTCGGTCAACTACTTCTGCGTGGGCGTCGAATGCGCCGGACTGACGCAGCATGGCGTCGACAAGCGTGGTTTT
Organism: Corynebacterium gerontici; assembly: GCF_003813985.1. Lineage (NCBI taxonomy): Bacteria > Bacillati > Actinomycetota > Actinomycetes > Mycobacteriales > Corynebacteriaceae > Corynebacterium > Corynebacterium gerontici. Next base: position 853,467 of record NZ_CP033897.1, on the reverse strand, counting down.
GCCATGGTCAACGTGCGCGACGATGGCAACATTTCGGAATTCTGGACGGGTCAAGGACATCTCCTGGGGGTTCAACTGCTGCACCCGGTGAATCTTGGGCGCAGACGTACAGCGTTTCAACAGTACTGCACACCGGGGCGAGGCGCACCTTTTCAGCGACCAGCCCGCTTTCCAACTTGTATTAGACCCTAGCCTTGAAGCATCCGCCCCGTTCCTACTGCACGTTGTAGGACAGTGATAGATGGGCCGGGTGTGACTGCCGAATAGTCCCGAGTCGCATGAAGTCCACGCACCGACATTTTCCAGGTGAAAAGCGCCTAATTCGTTGGCCCGGCGTAGGTTCCCTGCTACACTCTTCCTTTGTAACAATTTGATAACAAGCCTGGATTCGTGTCCACAGCTCCCCTGCGGAGAGCCTGCCATTCCAGGGGAGTCCACTCGAAAATCACAACACTGTAACTATGCACCTCAGCGTTCAGGACAGGACACCCCGCCTTGACATGCAAAAACGCATAACTATTGTTACTTGAGTACGCTTGTGTGACGCATGAGTTGGAGACACGCCGAGAATATCGGCAAAATTTTCCAAACACCCCTCCCGTTCACACCCAACGCTTTCAGAAAGGCACGACGTGACCCTTCTCCCCCGCAAGGCCCTCGCCGCCACAGCCGTCGCCCTCAGCCTCGGCCTGGGTTGCGCACCCGCCGCTAGCGCAGCGCCTCTGTTCCCAGTTGATCAATTGGGTTTGCCAGTCGATAGCCTTGGTCGCCCAAATCAGGAAATTCTCGACGCGGCGAAAGACTTCGCTCAGAAGTTGCCTGAGCAGCAGCGTGAGCAGCTCCTCGCAGCCATCCGCTTCTATGAGGGGCCCAGCAAGTCCACCACCCTGCTGCCGGACAACGCCCCAGTCTTCACTCAGTTCTTCTGGCCAGTAGTCGCAGGCAAGTGCATCGACGGCAAGTTCGATTCCACCGGTACTGCCATTGCCGTTGCAGGCCCCGCCCCGATCCCCGCACCTAAGCCTGGAGTTGGTGAAGCAACGTTCGTGTTCACCGCCCTTGGCACCCGCCCGCTTGCTGGCGAGCAGAACATGAATGTGCACTGGTTCAACATTGACACCCTCAAGGGTGGTACTACCAAGCTCGGCGATCACGGGATCAACCCCCAAGGCCCCTCCACCGTCTCCGGCAAGGCTGAGACCGGTCGCGGTCGCGTTGTCGCCCTGCTCGAGGGCTCCGTCGGCACCCAGGACGGTCCTTGCAACTACTTCCCCACCACAGCCGCTTTTGTGGTGATGTAAATGGTGGATTTGCACCCGGTGAAGCAAGAGGTGTTCGACACCGCGCGCTTTATCAACACCGATCCCAAAGGATTTCTGCGCGAAGTGGACACCTTTAAGGAAACGGATTTTGGCCTTTACATGGCCAGGGGTGCAGATCACCCGCGTTTTGGCTACCTCGAATCCTGGCTGCTGCCAGAGGTTGGTCTGCGCGCCAACATCTTCCATTTCCGCGATGGTGTGGACGAGAAGATGGACTTTTACTTCGATATCGCCGACATTTCTCAGCAGGACGGGGTGTGGCAAACCCGCGACCTCTACGTGGATCTGGTGAGCATCTGCGGCGAGCCGGTGAAAGTCATGGACATCGATGAACTCGCCGCGGCGACCAGCGAGGGACTCATTAGTGCTGAGGATGCCGAGCGTGCCATTGACGCGACGCTCATGGCCGTCGAAGGCATCACGCGCCACAGCGATGATCCGATGGCGTGGCTCGCCTCCATGGGCATCTGCCTGGAGTGGGCAGAGCACGTTGATCTCACACCCGCGTCTTAAGCTTTTCGACGAAACAAAGGGGGCTAGTGCGAACTAGCCCCCTTTGCTCATGCCCCTGTGTTAGAGCAAGCCCAAACCAGGCACGGAATTGATCAGGTCTCGCGTGTATTCCTGCTGTGCGTTAGTGAAAAGCTCGTCGGTGGTACCACGTTCCACCAAGCGTCCCTTTTCCATAACGACCACTTCATCGGCGGTTTGACGCACCACCGCCAGATCGTGGGTGATGAAGAGATAGCTCAGCTTCAGCTCATCTTGAAGCTCGGTAAGCAATTGCAAGATCTGGTGTTGCACCAGCACGTCGAGGGCCGAGACGGCCTCGTCGAGCACCACAACTTCTGGCTCTAACGCCAGCGCGCGAGCCACGGCAATTCTTTGACGCTGACCACCAGATAGTTCATTCGGGTAACGTCGCATTGCCGATCGCGGCATGGCTACCATGTCTAGCAACTCGGCGACTCGGGCTTCTCGTTGCTTTCGGTTGCCAACCTTGTGCACCAGCAGTGGTTCCTCGATGCAGCGGTAGATCGAGAACATTGGGTCGAGGGATCCATAGGGATTCTGGAACACCACCTGCAGCTTTCGCCGCATGTCGAAAGTTTCCTTGTCGTTGAGGGTGGTGATGTCTTTGCCCTTGTAGAGCACTCGGCCACTGGTTGGCTCCAGCAGTTTGAGCACCATATTCGCGACGGTCGACTTGCCCGAACCGGACTCCCCCACTATGGCGAGCGTGGTGCCTTCACGCAAGCCGAAGGTAACGTCGTCAACGGCGCGCAATTCCTTCTTTGCGCCCTTGGCACCACGGACGTCAAACACCTTGGTCAAGTTTTCCACGCGGATCACGTCATCCGTGGTGATGTCATGTTCAGCAACCAAGAGCCCGTCGGCGGCGCGGCCCTGCGCCTTGGCGGATTGAATCCTCGAAGACGCCAAAGACGGCGCCGCATCGACGAGTCGTTGAGTGTAAGGGTGCTGCGGATCGCGCAAGATTTCCAGGGAAGGACCCGACTCCACGATGCGCCCACGGTGCATCACCACGAGGTGTTCGGCTCGTTCAGCAGCCAAGCCCAAATCGTGAGTAATGAAGAGCACTGCGGTGCCGAGTTCTTGGGTGAGTGTGCCCAGATGATCCAAAATGCGCTTCTGAACCGTGACGTCCAGGGCGGAAGTGGGTTCGTCGGCGATCAACAATTTAGGACGTGCTGCAAGACCCATGCCGATGAGAGCTCGCTGGCGCATGCCGCCGGAAAATTCGTGCGGATATTGCTTCGCGCGTCGTTGGGCGTCGGGAAGCCCAGCCTCCTCGAGTAGTTCAGTCACGCGCTGATCCATCTCAGAGGCACTCACCACATTGTTGGCCCGAAGAGCTTCCTTGATTTGCGTGCCGATTTTCCACACGGGGTTCAAGTTGCTCATCGGATCCTGGGGCACCAGGCCGATCATCGAGCCACGATACTCCTGCATCTGCTTATCATTAAGCGCCGTAATGTCGGTGCCGTTGAACTTAATGCTGCCTTTGGTTACCTTGCCGGTGCCGGGCAGCAGTCCGATGATGGACATGGCAGTCGTGGACTTGCCGGAGCCAGACTCACCAACAATAGCGACCGACTGGCCGGGATAAATCTTAAGATTCGCTCCGCGAACCGCCTCGACGGTGCCGGTGGAAGATTCAAATGCGATGTGCAGATCTTCTAGTTCCAGCAAGGGGGTGTGCTGATCGTTCGTCATTTAGCGCTTCCTCGCCTTCGGGTCGAGGGCGTCGCGAACCACGTCGCCCATCATGATGAAGCTGAGCACCGTCGCGCCCAGTGCCATGGCCGGATAGAACAGCACCATCGGCTGCGTCCTCAGCGAAGCCTGAGCACGAGCGATATCGCCACCCCAGGACACGATCGTCGGCGGCAAGCCAATGCCCAGGAAGGACAAGGTTGCTTCCGCCACGATGAAAGAACCCAGCGCCACGGTGGCGTACACGATGATTGGCGCTGCCGCGTTGGGCAAGATGTGCTTGCGCAAGATGTACCACTTGCTGGCGCCAACCGCTTTCGCTGCAGTCACGAATTCCTCATTCTTGGTGGCCATCACGGTGCCACGGGTAATTCTGGCGATGGAAGTCCATCCGAAAATGCTGAGCACAACCACCACGGTTAGGATCGTGCGCTGCTCTTTGAACACTTGCATAACAACAATCGCAGCAAGCACCAGCGGAACGGCGAAGAAAATGTCGGTAATGCGCGAGAGAATCGCGTCAAGCACCCCACCGAAGTAGCCAGCCAACGAGCCGATCGCGGTGCCCAGAATCACCACAAACAAGGTGGTGAGCACGCCAACGGACACCGAGGCGCGCGCGCCATAAATGGTGCGGGCAAAGATGTCACAGCCTTGGCGATCAAAACCGAAAGGGTGCCCCTCAGACGGCGGACGTAACGATTTTGATAGTTCGCAGAAGGCTGGATCGGTGGAGGTAAACAAGCCAGGAACAACTGCCAACAGCAGCGCCAGTGCAATCAGCACCGCCGATACCCAAAACATTGGGCGCTTGCGAAGGTGCTTCCAGGCTTCGCCCCATACGGATGTGGGTGCGGAGTCATCGCGAACCGCGTCGACGGCCCCGAGACCACTTTCGTCCTCGGCGGCGACGAAGCGTTCCTGACCGGGGCGTGTGGGAGAGACCTGCTGCGCGTTGGGCACCAGCGGTTCATTGGATTCATTGATGCTTGGGTGTTCTTTATGCATAGCGGATCCTCGGGTCGAGCAGGGCGTAGAGCAAATCAACCAGGAGGTTGGCGATGATATAGACAATCACGAGCACCGTGGTAAATGACACCACAGTGGTCGGTTCGCCTTTCAAGATGGCTTGATAGATCGTGCCGCCAACGCCATTGATGCCGAAGATGCCTTCGGTGACGATCGCACCACCCATGAGCGCACCAAGGTCGGTGCCTAGGAAGGTGACAACGGGAATCAGGGAGTTACGCAGCACGTGGCGGCGCGTCACGTCTCCTCCGCTTAGCCCCTTGGCGCGCGCTGTGCGCACGTAGTCGGCGCGCAGATTGTCGGACACTGATTGGCGCGTCAGACGAATGACGTAGGCACAGGACAAGGATCCGAGCACCACCGCGGGCATGATTAGGGATTCAAAACTGACATTTGCTCCCACAGTCACAGGCAGTAATCCCCATTTCACGCCCACGAAGAATTGCAGGAGGAAGCCGACGACGAAGCTCGGCACGGCGATGACCAGCAAGGAGAGGACGAGCACAGTGGAGTCAAAGATGCCACCGCGGCGCATTCCGGCCCACACGCCGAAGGCGATGCCGAGAACCATCTCAAATCCGAGCGCCATGAGCGCAAGTTTGATTGTGACGGGGAATGCGTGAGCCATCGCCTCGGAAACCGGGCGACCGGAGAACGTGGTGCCGAAATCGAGGGTGAAAATTCCTTTGATGTACAGCAGGTATTGAACAATGAAGGGCTTATCAAGGTTGTACTCTGCGGTGAGCCTCGCACGGGCGGCCTCGGAGAGTCCGCGGTCGCCGCCGAGTGCCTCGATCGGGTCACCTGGCATGAGAAACACCATGGCGTAGAGCAGCAAGGTTGCACCGAAGAACACAGGGATCATCTGCAAAATTCGGCGCCCAATGTAGCGCAGCATGGGTGGAAGACTTTCTACTTATTGTTGCTGAAGACGTGATCACCACGGCCCCGCGATCGTCGAAAAGCGATGCGGGGCTGGGGCATTGCGGGCGACTACTTCTTGGTCACCTCAGAGTAACGAGGCAGGGAGTTCCAGCCGAAGGTTACGTTGTCCACCTGATCGGATGAGCCACCGGTGATGTTGGAGTACCACAGCGGGATTGCGGGAAGATCGCGGAAGAGAATTTCTTCAGCCGACTGGTATTCCTTGATGCCGTCCTCAACGCTCTTCTGCTCGGCAGCCTTCTTCAGCTTGGCGTCGAATTCGGGGTTGGAGTAATCGCCGTCGTTCGAGCTTGCGTTCGTCGCATACAGCGGGGTGAGGAAGTTGCCGATGGATGGGTAGTCTGCCTGCCATCCTGAGCGGAATGCGCCCTTGATGGTGCGCTTGGTTACCTCATCGCGCAGAGACTTGAAGTCCGGGTAGGGGTTGCCGGAGGCGTTCAAGCCCAGGTTGTTGCGCAACTGGTTTGCCACTGCATCGACCCACGCCTGGTGTCCGCCGTCGGCGTTGTAGGAGATGGTGAACTCTCCGTCGTACTTGGAGATCGCGTCGGCTTTCGCCCAGAGTTCCTTAGCCTTGGATGGATCAAAGCGGAGCACGTCGGCGTTCTTCAGGTCCTCGGAGAATCCCTCGATCACGGGTGAGGTGAAGTCCTTCGCCGGGGTGCGGGTGTCTTGGAAGATCGTCTTGGTGATTTCCTCACGATCGATAGCCAGGGAAATAGCTTCTCGACGCAACTGACCCTCTTCACCGCTGAAATGCTCAAGCTTTTGCGGGATGGTGAAGGACTGGAATACTGCCGCGGGCTGGTTCACGGCACGGTCACCGAGCTCATCACGGAAGGTGGAGAATGCAGAATCTGGCACGGCATCGAGCACGTCCAGATTGCCGGCGAGCAAGTCAGCGTAGGCGGCATCTTGAGAGCTGTAGAAGACAAACTTCACGCCGTCATTTTGAGCCTTGCGCTCACCCTGGTATTTGTCGTTCGGTACGACGGTGGCGGATTCCTGGTGGCTCCAGTTCTCCAACTTGTACGGGCCGGAGCCGATGGGGTTTTCACCGGCTTCGTCGAGGTTTTCCAGCGACTTCGAAGGCATCACGAAGTACGCGGTGTACCCCAGGCGCGATGGGAAGTCGGACTCGGGTTGGGTGAGTTCCACAGTGAAGGTGCGATCATCAACCACCTTCAGGCCTTCCATCTCCTTTGCACCCTCGCTGTAGCCCTTCACGGGCTCAAAGAAAAAGGCGTTCATCATGCTGTTGGCAACAGCGGCATTCCAAGTATCCACATAGTCCTGTGCGGTAATCGGCGTGCCGTCGGAGAACTCAAGACCTTCCTTTAGCTTGATCTTGTAAGTCTTGTCACCCTCGAGATCAATCGATTCGGCCTGATCATTGTGTGCCTGGCCATCTGCGTCGTAGTACACCAAACCGGAGTAGATGAGGTCGACGATTCTGCCGCCACCGGTTTCATTAGTATTCGCTGGAATCAGCGGATTCTGGGGCTCAGAGCCCCAAGCAGACACATAATTGGCGCCATCGCCAGAGCCATCGGAGGAACATGCCGCCATGGTCATCGCGACTGCAGCACCTGTGGCAAGAGCCACCGCCTTCTTCAACTTCATCTTCGACTCCTTCTGAGACTTCGGGCCGAACGAGCCACTCAAGTGGCAACGTTCGTCGCTGTAACGCCAAAGCCTAGCAGTGCGACTCGACACACAGAAAGAAATAGTGGTAGCCACGTCACATTGGAACGTTCGTGGGCTCCCCCTCCCACCACATAACGTCCGGGGTTGGCATCGACGCGAAATGTTCCGCCTCCTGCTCCGCCCACTGTTGCCAGTGCAGTGCATAATCGGGATCGCGACTCAATGCGCGGGTTTTTCTCCAGCTTGGGGCACCATCCAGCACGATACTGAACACCTCGCCTGCCTGTCGCGCTGTCGCGAGATTGGCTTGGCTGAGCGCCCCGACGCCTTCGATGATGAGCGGACCCGGCGCCAGGTTGCTCACTACCCCCGGACGGCCGTGTTGCCAATCCCAATGGCGCACTCGCCGTTTTGGAATTACCTCTTCAGCCACCAGGGCGCTGCCTTGTGCCAGCCCACCCCACCCCGGGTAGAGATCGTCGAGGTGCACGAGTTGCCAACCCAGGATCGACTGGAGGCGGTGTGCGAACGTGGTTTTTCCTGCGCCCGATGGGCCGTCGATCAACACAATCATGCGCCGAAGAGCCTCAAATCTCCGCTGAGATGCGCCACCAGCAACGAGCCCAGGCCGACGCACAAACACGTCAGCATGAGCAGCACGTCGCGGCCATGGAGTTTGGATTCGCGAGCCCACGTTCGTGGGCGATCACTGCCGAATCCGCGGGCTTCCATGGCAGTTGCTAGTTTTGCCCCGCGCCGTAGCGTCAGCACCAGCAGCCCGAAGGTGAGCGAGAATGCTTTGCGCAGGGGTGACTGCTCCCCCAAGCCTCGCGCTCTTCGTGCGCGCTGTAAAGCGTCCCAATCCCGCCGCGCCAAGCCGATCATCCGTCCCGCGGCGACCGCGCTCACGACAAAACGTTCTGGAAGTTTGAGGATCTGCGCGAGACCGTCGCCAAGCGAGGTGGCGTCGATGTTGTTGAACAGCACGATGGCTGGGAGCCCGAGGGCGAACACGCGCACCATTACGGCGAGGGCTAGGGACACGGAGTTTTCAGTAACGTGAGCGAAACCGAAGGCGAAGTACTCTCGCCCCTCGGGCGCGCCGTAAAGGAGCATGGAGAGACCGGCAAGCGGCGCCGCAAGTAGCAGAGGCACACTGCGTTTGAGTATCACTCCTAGTCGCGGCCCGAGCACCACCGCTAATACCAGGGTGCACAGCACCGCAACGGAGGAAGAAACCACATCCACACTGAGCAGCAGCGGTGTGGCGAGCAGCAGCAGCGCCAAGACTCGGGCGACAGGGTTGAATTCAGCGTGAATCACAACGTCACCTCGCAATCCCCGAGCGCGCGTTGGAAAAGCGGATCATGGGTGATGGAGCACACGGTGGTTCCGTGCTCGGTGAGCTCTCGCAACAATGTCACCAGCGCGATGAAGGTGTTTCGGTCCTGGCCAAAGGTCGGCTCATCCAACATCACCACCTTCGGTGAATGAATCAACACTGTTGCCACGGAGAGCCTTCGCTTTTGCCCACCCGAAAGCGTGAAAGGATTTGCCTGGGCAAGTTTAGCCAGCCCCAGCACCTCTAGCACCTCGTCCGCGCGACGCTGTGCCCTTTCCCCCTCAAGCCCAACGAGTATTTCCTCGCGCACACTTTTGGCAACAAACTGGTGTTCGGGATCTTGAAACACATACCCGATGCGTCGGGCGAGGTCCTTGGACTTCCACGCGTGCGGTTTTGCGCTCTTTCCAGCCGACAACGCAGCGCTGGCTCGAACCTCGCCACCGAGCGCTGGAAGCAGACCCGCCAGCGTGAGCATGAAGGTGGTTTTACCCGTGCCATTGGCACCGCTAATGACAGTGGAGTATCCCTCATGCAGATCAAAGTGATCGATGCGGTGCAAAGGAGTATCCCAACCGACACTGAGATCCCTCGCCTCTAGAATCGCCGGGGCGTGTGTGGGACATTGCAGTGCCGGCGGCAATTCGGGATCCACACCGGGCACCCAGACGCCGGCGTCCGCCAGTCGTCGCCCTTGGCTTTCCAGCACCTGCTGCGGGCTGCCTTGCGCTAGCACCCCATCCTCGCCAATGACCACCACATGATCGACGTGATCAATCCAGGTGCTCACCCGGTGTTCCACCACGATCACGGTGGTGTCGAGCTGATCCACGGTCGCCACTACTTCCTGCACGCCCTCGAGATCCAGGTTCGCGGTTGGTTCATCCAACAGCACGATGTCTGCCCCCATCGCGAGCACGCCCGCCAAGGCGAGGCGCTGTTTTTGACCACCGGAGAGCGCGTGGGTTGGGTGATCCAGGGCGAGGTCGAGTCCAACGCGGTGAAGCGCCTTAGGCACTCTGCGCCAGATCTCTTCGCGTTCGATCCCCATGTTTTCGCACCCGAACGCCACATCATCGCCGACTTTGGCAGCAATCACCTGCGAGTCCGGGTCCTGCAGCACCATGCCTGGCACGCCATTGACCACGAGTTCGCCACTGTGTTCTCCTTCATCTTCACCGAGCAAACCGGCCATGGCGTGCAGCAGGGTGGACTTGCCGGATCCCGATGCGCCAAGCAGCAGCAGTTTTTGGCCATGCTCGATTTCGAAGGTGATGTTGCGCAGGGCGAAATCGCGCCGGCTGGCGTGACGATAAGAAAAATCCTTTACGCTGATGTGAGCCATCGAGCGCCACCCTTTCCTCGAAGTGCAGTTATGGGATGCTGATATCTATGAAGCCTCTTGCCATCGTCAGCTCGCTTGTCACCGTTGGGGTGGCTGCTGGACTGATCGGCGCGGGGATGACCATGCTGGTGCACCTGATCGAACACAGCACCACCTGGTATTTCAGTATGTTCCTCGCAGTACTGGGCGCGAGTATGTGGTGGTGGCTGCGCGGACGAAATCACAGCCTGTTGCATGTGCTTGTCGACGCCACCGCGCAGCTCATCGTCGTAGGGGCCGGGGCCTCCCTGGGCCGCGAACAAGCCCCGCGCCAAGTGGCGTCCGCCATCGCACAGCGGGTGTGGATTCCCGAAACATACAAGCGCCACCTCAGCATCGCGGCCGCCGGTGCTGGCCTTGCCGCTGTGTACAACATTCCGATTGCCGGAGCGCTCTATGCCATCGAGGTACTGGGAAGGAAATGCCACCCCACCCTTGTGATCTTCGCAGCCCTTGCCAGCGGTATCGCCACGGTGACAGCGTGGCCACTGATTGGCAATCACGCTTTTTATTCCATCCCTGACGCTGCGATGAACACAACGACGTTGCTGTTGCTGTTGCCAACAATGCTGCTTGGCGGCGGTTTGGGCTGGGTGTTCTCCGGGCTTGCACAGCGCCAGATTCACCGGCGTGTATCGGGCACGTGGCTGATGCTGAGCGTCCCCTCGGCAGTGGTCGTGGTGCTGCTGGTAGCCGAGGTATTGCCTGCGGTGACGGGCAATGGGCAGCTGGTGCTGGACTTGGCGTTTCACAGCAACTTGCACAGCGTAGAGGCCGCGGCACTGCTGCTGGCAAAATTGGCACTGACTTGCCTGTGCTTGCGCGCAGGTGCGCGAGGCGGTGTGCTCACGCCTTCGCTCGCGGTGGGCGGCGCAGCCGGAGCGATGCTCGCAGCTTTTGTGGGGGCCGATGCCGTTGCGCTGGCGTTGTTCGGCGGCGCCGCTGCGTTGGCGGTCACGCAGCGCGCGCCGCTGTTCGCGGCAATGATGGCCATCGAATTGACGCATCCGGATCCCTGGGTGGTCGCGTCGATGCTTGGTTTCGCTATACCAGCTTCCGCGCTTCTCGCCCGGCGCCAAAGCGGTCAAGCACGCCGGTAGATGCCAGCGCCTTGACGAGGTAGTGGCCCAGTACGCCCGCGAGTATCGCACCTGAGACGATCAGCATGCTCAGGTAAGTGATATTGAACATGGCCGACTTTGCGTAATTTGCGGAGAGGAAAAACTCCAGCACGAATGCCCCAACGCCGGCGCCTGCGCCGGATAGCGCTGCGATGAGCAGACCGAAGCGTCGATAAGCAAAAAGGAAGAAGATCAGCTCGGCGCCTAGCCCCTGGGCGATGCCCGAATACACCGTCTCAATTCCCCACTGGTTACCAAAGGCCGCAGATACAGAAGCAGCCAACACTTCCACGTAGATCGCGGCAAAGGGCTTACGGATCACGAGGCCGCCCAGCACACCCCCGAGCAGCCATGTGCCTGCGGCAATGCCACCAAGACCGGGCGTGACTGCGTTGGCGGCGGCGTACCAAGCACCACCGATGCCATTCCACACCCAGAAAATCAGGCCGACGGCGATGCCAAGGATGCTGGCGATCACGATGTCGATGACGCGCCACTTGCGATTGATCGTTGCCATGAAGAGCTCCCTCCGCCGGCATTACCCGGATCAGGTTGAACGGTTGGCATCACACCGAAAAATCCCGCGATGAATCTCAGCTCGGCAGGTGGAGTTTTCCTGGCGCCGGGCTCCCGTGAAGATTGACTTATACGTTTGGCGATCCTACCGCACGGGGTCAGATGAAGAGCAAGAGGCTCATTGCCATCACCGCCATTCCTGCGATCAATCCATAGATGGCGCTGTGGTGTTTGCCCGTTGCGACGGCGGTTGGAAGGAGCTCATCAAGGCTGATAAACACCATGATGCCGGCGATGGATGCAAACGCCACCCCCAGCGCGCCTGGCCCGATGAGCGGAAGGAGCAAGAGGTAGCCGATCACTGCGCCGAGGGGTTCAGCAAGCCCGGAAATCAGCCCCCACCAGAAGCCCTTGGCTTTGGAGCCGGTGGCTTCGCGAATGGGCACGGCGACGGCGATGCCCTCCGGAATGTTGTGAATGGCGATCGCCACCGCCACCGGAAGTGCCACTTTGAGGTCATCCAGGCCAGCTAAGAAGGTAGCGAACCCTTCTGGAAAATTGTGGATCGCGATGGCAAGCGCTGTGAGCATGCCCATCTGCATCATCTTGCTGCGCCGCGCCGATTCGAGATTCCCGGGTTCGTGGGGGTTCACCGGCTCCGGCACGAGTCTGTCGATGACTGCAATGATGGCAATACCCGCGAAGAAAGCAGCCACCGCAGTCCACGATCCGGCCCGCTCCCCCATGGATTCGGTGAGTTTTTCAAAGGCCTCCGGCAGAATCTCCACGAAGGACACGTAGAGCATGACGCCTGCCGAAAACCCCAACGTGGTGGCTAAGAAGCCTTCGGTGGGGCGTTTACGCGCCACAGCGATACCTGCTCCGACGCCTGTGGACAGGCCCGCGAAGAGGGTAAGCGCGAACGCTTGGAGCACTGAAACGTCCAAGAGTGCAGTAACCTTTCTTATCGATGGGATTGAGGTTCGACGGCCGACCCTCATCAGGAAATCAAGTTAACAATAATATATTTCATTAAGGGTTGATGTTCATGGCCGGTGGCCTTTTTGCATTGCTTGACGACGTAGCGCTCATCGCCAGAACCGCTGCCTCCAGCCTGGATGACGTGGCCGCCGCAGCAGCGAAGACCTCCGCCAAAGCCGCCGGCGTTGTCGTAGACGATGCTGCAGTCACACCGCGCTTCGTTGAAGGGGTCACCCCGGCACGGGAACTGCCAATCATTTGGCGAATCACCAAGGGCTCGTTGATCAACAAGATCGTCATCATCTTGCCGATCATTCTTACTCTCAACGCGCTCGCCCCCTGGGCGCTGACTCCCCTGCTAATGGTCGGCGGCACCTACCTATGCTTCGAGGGCGCCGAGAAAGTGCTCGAACTCTTCCACAGCGAAGAACACGAGGCGCAAGAAGAAGCCGGGGTGAAAGACGAAGACGCGCTCGTTCGCGGTGCGGTGACCACGGATCTCATCCTATCCGCCGAGATCATGGTGATCTCGCTCAATGAGGTGGCAGACCAAAGCTTTTGGATGGAACTCGGCGTGCTGCTTATGGTAGCGCTCGCCATCACCGCCCTGGTGTACGGCGCCGTCGCCATTTTGGTCAAGGTGGATGACTTGGGCCTGCGTTTCCAAGCGAAGGAATCCGCCAGCGCACAGAAATTCGGCAGCATGTTGGTGAAAGCGATGCCAAAGATCCTCGCCACCATCTCCATCATCGGCATGTTTGCGATGCTCTGGGTCGGCGGCCACATTCTCCTCACGGGCACCGATACTCTTGGATGGCACACTCCGCACGACATCGTGCATTATCTCACCCACGCAGTTGAGCATCTAGGAGGCTTTGTGGAGTGGATTGTTGAGACGATTTGCTCGCTCATCTTCGGCCTCATCGTTGGATTCATCGTGGTGGGTATTCTGCACCTGCTGCCGCTGAAGAAGCACTAGGCGCATTGCAATGGAGGCACCAACCACTTCCGCGCAAACGGCGAGCGCTTGGCAGCGCGTGTGCTTTTGGCTGACCATGGGCTCCCCCATCCTGATCCCTGGCAGCGTGGTGTTAGGCCGCATCGCCTCCGGCCTGGTGGGATGGATATTCATGGCCTACGTGTTCGTAGCGATCCTCCATATCCTGCCATTACTCGCGCTCGCCGCGCTGGCGGTACTTTTCCCCGCACAACGAGACCCCAAGGCATTAAGCAAGAGGGCGAGTGCCGCATTCATCGGCATGTGGGGATCGACCTTGCTCCTCACCTTTGGCATGGGCGATTACGGGGATACTCAGGATTCAGCCGTCTACGGACTGTTCCCCGACAATCAACTCGGGCAGCTCATGCCCTACTGCTGTTTTGGGTTGATGATTGCCTGCTTTGCACTACAAATTTGGTTTACCCTCTGCGACCGCGCACCCAAAACCGATGCGCCACCCCACCCCATCAACTCGTGGGATCAGTTGAGCCAGCAGCCTGAGAATGCTGAGCATCTTTCGGGAGAAAAATAGTTCGCTCGCGATAAAAGAGCGCATACGATTATTGCAGGGAATATCCCAACAGGAAGTGAACAAATACGCCCCTCGTTTAAGGGGCTCACCACAGCCGTAGCGATAAGCTCATGCGTCGGCATTGCAGCACCTCAGCGACATCAATGGCGATGCCAAGCCAGAGTTGCTGGTGAAAGCACACGCCAGAGAAATTGCTCAACCATGGCGTCACTTCTTCCGGCGACGGACGCTATCGCATGATGCATCCACCGACACTCCGGGTGTTGTGGCGCTTTCTGGTAGCTTGGGCACGATCTCCCCGCTTTGTGATAGCACAAACTATCACTTACATTGGAGAGCACCTTGCGACCACGTGAAGAGTGTGTACGTGGGACGTCGAAAAGCAGACAAAGGAGCACGGATGCTAGCCAAGGATGTAGCACTGGTGATCGAAGGCGGCGGAATGCGCAACGCCTACACCGCCGGGTGCATTGACCAATTGTTGGCCCACGACGTGCACTTCGGCTGGGTCGGCGGAGTCAGCGCAGGAGCCAGCCACACCGTGAACTTCCTCTCCCACGACCGGCAGCGCTCACGACTGTCTTTCGTGGAACTTGCCAGCGACCCAAAATCCGGTGGAATGAAGTCCATGCTGCGGGGCAAAGGCTACTTCAACGTGGAATACATCTACGAAACCGCGGGCGCACCCGACGGCGACATCCCCTTCGATTGGGCAACCTTCACCCAAGACCCCACACCGATGTGTATCGCCGCGACCCGCGCCGACACCGGAGAAAACGTGTTTTGGGGACGCGAAGACTTCCGTGACCTCAACGACCTCATGCGCAAGACACGCGCCTCCTCGACCCTGCCCGGCCTCATGCCCGTGCCCGAAATCGACGGGGTGGAATACGTCGACGGAGCCCTAGGCGAAACGGGCGGACTGTTGATCCAAGCAGCGATCGACGCCGGCTTTGATAAATTCCTCGTCCTGCGCTCAAAGCCACGCGGCTATGTGCGGCCCGAACTATCCCGCCCCGCACTGGCGCGCAAGCTACTGCGCAAGCGCCCCGCCGTTGCTGAGGCGATGATCAGGCGCCCCGCCCGCTACAACGCGGAAGCGAAAAAGATCGATGAGCTCGAAGCGAGCGGGCAAGCACTAGTGTTCTACCCCGATAACTTGAGCATCGAAAACACCGAGCGCAACCGCGAAAAACTCGAAAACGCCTGGAACTGCGGCGTGGCGCAGACCAAGCGGGAGTGGAACTCCTGGATGGAGTTCTTGAACTAGGTAGCTTGAGGCGCGGTTAGGCGAAGATTTCCAGCAGCTTCGCGTTGAAAGCAGGCAGATCATCGGGGGTGCGCGAGCTCACCAGGCCAGCATCCTCCACCACCTCTTCATCAACCCAGGTAGCGCCAGCATTGCGCAGATCCGTTTGAAGCGAAGGGTAGGAAGTCAGCGTGCGCCCCTTAAGCACATCGGCATCGGTGAGAATCCACGCCGCATGACAGATGGCACCGAGCGGCTTGCCCGCCCCTACGTGCTGTTTCACCAGCGCCACCGCGTGCTCATCCATGCGAATGTGATCAGCATTGCCCGTACCACCAGGCAAAATGATGCCGTCGAACTCTTGCGTAGCAGCCTCGGCGGTACTCAGATTCACGTCCACCTTGGTGCCATTCTTGCCCTCGATTGGCGAGGTCTTCGTGGACACCACCTTCACCGTGGCACCCGCCTGCTTCACAGCCTCCAGCGGTGAAGTCAGCTCCGAATCCTCAAAGCCATCAGTTGCAATCACGGCGATGGTCTTGTTGCTCAGGTCAGTCATCATTTCTCCTGTTCTCAGGGCATCTTGCTTTTCGACGCCCACGGGACGCCCCAGGATAATGATGGAGATGGAAGTAGGCTAGGTGCTACTTCTGAGCTGAATTAGACGTTGAACCTAAACTCCACCACGTCACCATCGGCCATGACATAGTCCTTACCTTCTTGGCGGACCTTGCCCTTGGCCTTTGCTTCGGCCATGGAACCGGCGGCATCCAAATCCTCGAAGGACACGACCTCGGCCTTAATAAAGCCCTTTTCAAAGTCGGTGTGAATCACACCAGCGGCCTTGGGGGCGGTATCACCCTTGTGGATGGTCCAGGCGCGGGATTCCTTGGGGCCTGCGGTGAGGTAGGTCTGCAGGCCGAGCGTGGCAAAGCCGGCCTTGGCCAAAGAGTGAAGGCCTGGCTCGTCTTGGCCGACGCTTTCGAGCAGCTCCATCTTCTCTTCGTCGTCCAGCTCGAGCAGCTCGGTTTCGGTCTTGGCGTCCAGGAAAACACAGTCGGCCGGTGCTACTAGTTCGCGCAGTTTTTGCTTGCGCGCGTCGTCGGTGAGCACCTCTTCGTCGGAGTTGAACACGTAGAGGAAGGGCTTGGCCGTCATCAGGTGCAGCTCGCGCAGCAGGGCAAGATCAATTTCGCCGGCCTTGGATGCGGAGAACAGCGTGCGGTCGTCTTCGAGCACGGCCTGCGCCTTCTTGACCTCTTCCACGGTGGCGGCGAGGTCCTTGTTCTTGCGGGCGTCCTTTTCCAGGCGCGGCAGGGCTTTCTCCACGGTCTGCAGATCAGCGAGGATCAACTCGGTGTTGATTACCGAAATGTCGGATCTGGGATCCACCTTGCCATCCACGTGGATCACGTTATCGTCGGCGAAGGCGCGCACCACCTGGCAAATGGCGTCGGCCTCACGAATATTCGCGAGGAAGGCATTGCCCATACCCTCACCCTCGGACGCGCCCTTCACAATGCCCGCGATGTCCACGAACGACACGGTGGCGGGCAGGATGCGCTCGGAGCCGAAGATCTCGGCGAGGCGATCAAGGCGCGCATCAGGCAGCTCAACCAAGCCGACGTTGGGCTCAATCGTGGCAAAGGGGTAGTTTGCCGCGAGCACATCGTTGCGGGTCAGTGCGTTAAAGAGGGTGGATTTGCCCACGTTGGGCAGGCCGACGATTCCAAGTGTAAGACTCACGGTTGGGTATCCTATCAGCCCAACTTCCTTACCCGGCGCCAATACCTAGGAGGCAATCACAACGATTGTCCCACATAGTGATACAATCCATACCGCAAATGCGGCCAACCCACCGCACACTTGAGCACTGCACCACAGGTCCACCATCACCGTTTCGTGCAATTGCATCCCTTACCTTTGCTTTGTCGCGCCTTTATCCCCTCATTCGCGACGTCGGGTAGCACCTCTTTTTCGCACCTTTTCCTCGAAAGGTTCTCTCATGTCTCAAAACCAGCAACGTGAAACGTTCTCCTCACGTTGGGTGTTTATCCTCGCCGCCATCGGTTCTGCGGTGGGCCTGGGTAACATTTGGCGCTTTCCTTACGTGGCCTATGACAACGGCGGTGGCGCATTCCTCGTGCCGTATCTGATCGCCCTGCTCACCGCCGGCATCCCACTGCTCTTCCTCGATTACGCCCTCGGCCACCGCTACCGCGGTTCCGCTCCCCTGGTGTACCGCCGCATTAAGCGTTGGGCTGAGCCAGTGGGCTGGTTCCAGGTAGGCGTGAGCTTCTTCATCACCATCTACTACGCGGCAATTATCGCTTGGGCTGCCTTATACACCGTGAAAAGCGCGAACCTTGCGTGGGGCGATGATCCCGCAACGTATTTTGGGGAATCCTTCCTGAAGGCAGATAACTCGGCCAGCTTCTCATTTGATTTCGTTCCTGCCATTTCTCTCACCCTCGCGATTGTGTGGATCGCCGCCGTCATCGTGCTGGCGATGGGCGTGGACGCCGGCATTGGTCGAGTATCCAAACTCTTCATGCCGCTGCTCACCGTTTTATTCCTCATTGTCGTGGTGCGCTCGGTTTTCCTCGACGGCGCCGCCAAGGGCCTCGATGCCTTCTTCTCCCCCAACTGGGATGCGCTGAGGAACCCCACAGTGTGGATCTCGGCTTATGGCCAGATCTTCTTCTCCCTTTCGGTGTGCTTCGGCATCATGCTCACCTACGCTTCCTACCTCAAGCCTCGCACGAATCTTTCAGGCACCGGCCTGGTCACCGCTTTTGCGAATTCCTCCTTTGAGGTGCTCGCTGGTATCGGCGTCTTTGCCGCACTTGGCTTCATGGCCACGCAACAAGGCGTTGAGGTTGATGAGGTAGCCACCTCCGGCATCGGTCTCGCCTTCGTAGCCTTCCCCGCCATCATCAACCAGATGCCCATGGGCGCCCTCTTCGGAGTGCTCTTCTTCGGCTCATTGACCATCGCAGGTTTCACCTCCTTGTTCTCCCTTTTCGAGGTCGTAGTGTCTGCCATCAAGGACAAGCTGAGCCTGCCGCGCAAAACCACCGCCATTGGCCTGGGCATCATCATGGCGGGTATCTCGCTGCTGATGTTCTCCACTACCTCCGGCCTGATGCACCTGGACATCGTGGATAAGTTCACCAATAACGTGGGCATCGTCGCCATCGCGTTGATCGCGATTGTGGTCCTGGACTGGGTGCTGCGTCGCATCGACGAATTCTCCCTGCACCTGAACATGGTGTCCTCTTTCCACGTTGGCACCATGTGGCGCATCTGCGTTGTAAACCTCACCTCCCTCGTCTTGGGCTTTACCTTGATCCAGGAACTTCTCAAGCTTCTCGACGAACCCTACGGCGGCTACGACCCCACGCAAGTGGCTTGGTTTGGCTGGGGAGTGATCGCGTTCATCACTGTGTTCTCATTAGTGATGAGCCTCGTCAGTTGGCCTTCCTCCACCCCGGTGGACGGACCTCCCGGCTCCGATTTCGGTGTGGATCCTGACCACGCCCTCACCCCGGAAATGCCTACGAAATATGATCCATCGCGCCGCCGCGTTGCAGGCTTTGCCATCGAACAGTACAGCCGAAAGGAGCGCTAGCTCATGTCTTCAGCAGCAATCATCATGATGGTGTTGTTCATGGTCGTCATCTGGGGCGGCTTCGCCGTTTCCTTGCTCACGTTGAACCGCCACCCGGATGAAACATCGGGGATTCTTGGCGAACACGACTTCGCCACCGACGAAGTCCTTATCGCTCAGGAAGTCCGCTAATCCATCCACGCTTTCCAGCTACCGATTTGCCCCGTCACCCTGCTTGGTGTGGCGGGCTTTCGCCGTTTTGCAGCAAAACCAGACAGCGTGGCTCGGACATCCCGATGCAAAACGTGCACAAACGTCCCGCATAGTGCACGATATATGCGTGCAAAACAATAGTGAACATGGCGAATACGAAGCGCCCCAGGACATTGATCAGCATCGGCAAACCGTCGATCGCTCGGAAGTGATCGGCGATGGCGTCCGCGTGTTCGCGCTTTGGTGCGTTCGCATTCTCATTATTGCCGTCACCTTCTATGCAGGCTGGCATGTGCTCAAACCCTTGTGGGGTGGTGTGCTGCCAATCATTTTGGCCATCATCGTATGCACGGTGCTGTGGCCACCAACGCATTGGATGCGTCAGCGTGGTTTGCCTGCTGGTCTTGCGGCGGCAGTGTCATTGCTGACCAGTTTCGGCGTGATCGGTGGCCTGATCTACCTGATGGCACCAAGCATCGCCAGCCAGTCCCAGACCTTGTATTTCCAAGCCTTCGAAGGCATCCAACAGGTGCAGTTGTGGCTCCAAGGTCCGCCCTTCAACCTGGATCCCCAGGAGCTTGCTAACCAGGTCAACAAGATCGCCCAATGGTTTGAAGAACAAAGCGGCGCCATCGCCAGCGAAATCTTCTCCGGCATTAACATGGCCACCTCGGTCATTGCCACCCTCGCTATCGTTTTCGTCCTCACGTTCTTCTTCCTCAAAGACGGCGACCGTTTCCTCCCCTGGGTTCGTTCGGTCGCCGGACGTCGCGCTGGCTGGCACCTCACGGAGCTGTTGAGCCGCGCATGGAACACCCTGGGTGGCTTCATTCGCGCGCAGGCACTCGTTTCCCTCATCGACGCAGTCTTTATCGGCGGCGGCCTCGTCATTCTCGGTGTCCCAATGGCGTTGGCGCTCGCAGTCCTGACGTTCCTCGGCGGCTTTGTCCCCATCATCGGTGCCTTCGTCTCTGGCTTCGTTGCGGTACTGGTTGCGCTGGTCACCTTGGGCGTAAATAAAGCGATCATCACCCTGCTCATCGTGCTTGCCGTCCAACAGTTGGAGGGCAACGTCCTTTCGCCGCTGCTGCAATCCAAGGCAATGAACCTCCACCCGGTGATTGTGTTGATCTCGGTGACGGTTGGTGGTGGCCTCTTCGGCATCGTTGGTGCCTTCTTGGCGGTGCCATTCGCCGCGACCATTGCTGTAATTCTGCGCTACCTCCAAGACATGATTGCGCTACGCAGTGGTGAAAAAACGATCGACGATATCGAATTCGCTACCTCCCACGGGACCAAGGGCGCTCGAATGAGCGAAATTGATGGGGAGCGGCGGCGAGCTGAAAAGGCAGCCCGATACGCCAGTGAAGAAGCGTCGACCCGCAAGAATACAGCAGGTGCAAAAGGCGTCTTGAGCCAAGTATTTTCTAAGAGGCGCACTGATCGCGACGTCTTCGCCGACGCTATGGAAGCCGAGCAAGAGGTGCAAAGAGATCACGAGGGATCCGGAAACGACACGAACTCCTCGGGCTCCTAGGTTTTAAAAGTCCGACTCGGTAACATAACTGCACGTGTCGCACATGCCAGAGCCAAGCCATGCCCATGAGGTGAAAAAGCAGAAGTCCTTGCAAGGGCTCCCCCTGCATACCTCCATGGGCATTTTCTGCGCATCGCTGATCAGCGGCGCTCTGATTTCCATTTGGCTTGGCGGACTGGGCTGGCCATTTTTTGGGTTGTTTATTCTCGCTGCCCTGGTGCTCGTTATTGTGACTGAAACTCGCGGGTTGGCGATGCTGGTTGCCAGCATGCCAATCCTGTTCGCCATCGCGCTTCTAAGCTCCGCGTGGTTCCTTGTACGAGATGGAGCCGCCGACGGCGCTCCGGTGAGCAAGACACAGATCATCACTGCGGTGTACCCGCTTGCTCAGCACTTTCCAATTCTGATCGCCGTGACGCTTGCGGCGGCCATCATTGCTTTTCTCAGAGTGAAATTCCTCAGTGGAAGCACTCAAAAGCACGCAAATGAGCGGTTGAGCGCCCAACGTCAACGCGAACGCGAAGCGGATCGACGCAATCGCCGTGCTGCAAGTAGGGCCCGGAAACAGAGTAAAGAATCGCAGGTCACTGTTGATGAGCTGCTGCAGAAAAGTCGCGGGCACAACAAACCCGCAGCAACCAAACCATCCGGCCCCAGGCCTCGTCCCCAGCGTCGGGAGTACGAACGCTCCCGAGAACGCGCCGGTTATCCAGACCCGGGTGCCCTGCGCATTAGGCCAGAGGATTCCAAGCGAGTGGTGGGCAAAACGCCCCAGGGACGATTCCAACACGAAGTTGAACATGGTCCTCGCCGCCCCAGTGGCGCACGCCCGGATCTTCGAGAAGCAGCATCCCGCCAGTATTCCCAGCGGCCGCGACCAGAACAGCGACGGGCTCAACGCTTCGAGGAACGCTTCGATCCCCGCGCATCACGCGACATCCGTCGTGAGCCCCAGCGCCCCGGGCGCCCCACTCGCCCCCATCCCGATGCCCGCCAGGGCCGGATGGAAGGCCCACGCGAGCCCCGCCGTCAGGGGGAGTCTATGGAGCGTAGAGGAAGTCGAGAAGCATTCGAGCGGGAGGCGTATCAATCACCGGTCAGGCGCGTTCGCGAACCACAACGTGGTGGGCGTCCTCAACGAGCCAACCAACCTCGCCCTACGCGCCAGGGCGACGAGCGATTCCGCCGCTAAGAACCGGCAAACAAAAATGAGGCCAGCAACGAAGCGGCCTCATTTCTTCTTTTTAGGATCGCGGCGCGCGTAGATCCCTTGGCAACGCGAAGGTAATTTTCTCCGCTGCCGTGGTGACTTCCTTAACGTCACTGTAGCCACGCTCGTCGAGCCACTGGAGCACATCGCGGACCAGGATCTCAGGCACGGACGCACCAGAGGTGACACCAACGGTGCTCACGCCTTCGAGCCATGCTTCATCAATCTGCGAGGCGTAATCCACCAGATACGAGGCGCCGGCGCCGGCCTGCAGCGCCACTTCCACCAAGCGCTTGGAGTTAGAGGAGTTTTGCGAGCCCACCACGATCACAAGATCAGATTCCCCGGCGATGGCCTTCACGGCGACCTGCCGGTTCTGGGTGGCGTAGCAGATGTCATCACTCGGTGGATCCTGCAGATGTGAGAAGCGCTGGTGGAGCTTTTTCACAATCTCCATCGTCTCGTCCACCGAAAGGGTGGTTTGGGACAGCCACACGAGCTTTTCATCGTCCAACCACTCAGGCAACGCTTCGACGCCTTCAACGCCATCGACAAGATGAGTGACCTCAGGAGCCTCCCCCGCGGTGCCCTCCACTTCCTCATGCCCTTCGTGCCCGACGAGCAGGATGTGGTAGCCGTCGCGCGCGAAACGCTTGACCTCATTGTGCACCTTGGTCACGAGCGGGCAGGTTGCGTCGAGGGTTTTGAGTTGCAGCTTTTCAGCCGACTCGTGCACTGCGGGGCTCACTCCGTGGGCCGAGAACACCAGGTTTGCGCCTTCTGGGACCTCATCGGTTTCATTGACGAAGATCGCACCGCGTTCGGCGAGGGTATCCACCACATAGCGGTTATGCACGATTTCCTTGCGCACGTACACCGGGGCACCATACTTCTCAAGTGCTTTTTCTACGGTTTCGACTGCACGGTCTACGCCCGCACAGTAGCCACGGGGAGCGGCGACGAGGACTCGCTTGTGTTGATTCGTCTCGTGAGAGGTCATGGCAACAAGCATAAATGTTCTAAGCTGGCTTGCGCGAGAAAGGATCGAGGGTGGAGCAAAGCCAAGAAAAAACCATGTCGGTGCACCAGCTCAATCAAGCCGTCAAGGGCTGGATTGAAAAACTCGGCACGATCTGGGTAGAGGGTCAATTACTGCAGGTCAAGTCCTCACCCAATTGGGCATTCGCCTACGCAACGTTGCGCGATCCTTCAAAAGAGGACTCCGTGCGCTTAACGTTTCGTCCACAGATCCTCCAGGCCCTCCCGGCACTGCCTAAAGATGGCGACCGCGTCCGTGTGTGGGCCAAACCATCCTTTTATGCCAAAAACGGCGACTTCCAACTCTGGGTCACCAAGATTCAGCCCGTCGGCATCGGCGAGTTACTCGCTCAGATTGAGCAACGCCGCGCCAGCCTGGCGCAGGAAGGGCTTTTCGACGTCCAACGCAAAAAAGCTTTGCCGTTTCTGCCAGGCAGAATTGGTTTGATTACCTCGCGCGGCTCCGACGGCGAACGCGATGTTCTTTCAATCTCGCGCGAGCGTTGGCCCGAGGTGCAGTTTGAAGTCCGCAATACCCTCGTGCAGGGCGCAGGCGCAGTTCCTGCAATCATCGCCGCCTTGGAAGAGCTCGACGCCATGCCAGAAGTAGATGTCATCATCATCGCCCGTGGCGGTGGTGCCCTTGAGACGCTGCTTCCCTTTTCCGAGGAGGCGCTGGTGCGCGCGGTATCCGCCGCACGCACACCCGTGGTTTCAGCTATCGGCCACGACCGTGACCGGCCGATCCTCGATGATGTTGCGGACCTTCGCGCCGCAACCCCAACTGACGCCGCAAAGCGCGTGGTACCAGACGTGCTTGCTGAACGCGCCCTCGTGTCCGACTTGCGCGCCCGCGCTGCCGCTGCGTTGCGCGGTTGGGTGCGAAGGGAGGCACGAACCATCGAGGCCTTGCGCTCTCGCCCCGTCCTCGCTCAGCCCCTACGGGCAATTGCTCAGCGTGGCGAGCAGGTTGAGCAGTTACGCGCAAGGATGCGAAGAGAAGTCAGATATGTGCTGCAGCACGAAGATCAAACGGTTCGAGGCTTGCGTGGTCAATTACAAGTTCTCGGCCCCGCGGCAACGCTGGGACGCGGCTATGCCATCGTGCAGGTGGTGCCCCGCGATGGTAGCGAAGCGGAAGTGGTGACAAGCTATGAGATGTCGCCACCCGGCAGCCAATTGCGTATCCGCGTTGCGGATGGCTCGATTGTTGCAGCAGCGATGCAGAACGCCCCAGCGAATTAGAAGGATGCTAGAGATGAGTGACGACGTAATCGGACGCGGTACCGGCGAAAACGCCTTTGATCCGGTAGAGGATCTTTCCTATGAACAAGCGCGCAATGAGCTGCAGGAGGTGGTACAGATCCTTGAGCAAGGCTCGATGGGTCTCGATGAATCCCTGAAGTACTGGGAACGCGGTGAAGCGTTGGCGAAACGCTGCGAAGAGCACCTCGCCGGTGCTGCCCAGCGGGTGGAGCAAGCGCTTGAACAGGCTGCTCGCATCCCAGAGAGTGATTAGCCCTGCTTCACCGGATCCTGTTGAGCAGTTTCAACGATGATTTTGTCGAAGTCCTCCTGAGGCGCCGCGCCCGAAACGACTAAACGCTCGTCTTTCAGATCAGCAACGTAGAGGGGTCGGACGTCGCGTTCTTCAGAGGTGTAGGTGTGAATTTCAACCCCATGGACGCTGCGGGTATCGCTGAGTTCCCGTGGTGATTCATCAAAGCCGCGAACCGCATCTTGCTCGGACAACCCAGTTTGCACCATTTGCACATAGGATTCGTCGTTGACCACCCACCCCACGCTCGGCGCCGCTTCCCCACCGATGGCGGTGCGACGAGCTGAGTTTGGAACCCACCCATCGAAATGCGGTGGGATCCTTAATGCATAATCCATCGCACCCGATTCAATCTGCAGGAATGTATCAGCGTCCACCTCGCGCACGGGCCCGTTTTCAGGTGTCCCCTTATTAAAGCTGCACATACCGGTAAAACCGACAGCGAGCACCATCACCACAATGATGGCGCCAAGGGAAAGCACCATGTCTTTCCCGCCTTGATAAATACGAGGTTTCTCTTCAGCCACGCTAACGAGTATGGCACGCCGCACCCCTGCGAATCACATTGGTGGTGACGGCGTGGAACGTCGAAAAGCAAACACTATTACCCCCGCAAAAATATCCGATTTCAACCCCCAAATGGGTGGAAAGTGGGCACATGGGGGTAGCAGGTGGTGGAACAATAAGGGGGTAATACTTCGCAAATCGCGCATCGCATGTCGAGGAGGCAGCGTTTTCATGAATCAACACTCCGAAATTCCAGATCGCAACCTAGCGCTTGAGCTGGTCCGCGTCACCGAAGCTGCAGCCTTGGCTTCCGGCCGCTGGGTTGGTCGCGGCATGAAGAACGAGGGCGACGGCGCCGCCGTGGACGCGATGCGCAAGCTGATCAATTCCGTGGAAATGAACGGTGTTGTTGTCATTGGCGAGGGCGAAAAAGACGAAGCCCCAATGCTCTTCAACGGCGAACGAGTAGGCACCGGCAAAGGTGCTGAGGTGGACATCGCCGTGGATCCCGTTGACGGCACCACCTTGATGGCAGAAGGCCGCCCGAACGCCATCTCCGTCCTCGCTGCCGCTGAACGCGGCTCCATGTATGACCCATCGGCAGTGTTCTACATGAAGAAGATCGCGGTCGGCCCCGAGGCAGCGGGTTCCATCGATATCGAGGCACCGGTGGCGCACAACATCAAGGCCGTGGCCAAAGCGAAGGGCATCCCCGTGGGCGATACCACCGTTGTGGTGCTCGACCGCCCGCGTCACGAGGATCTGATCCGCGAGATCCGCGAAGCTGGCGCAAAGGTGCGTTTGATTCGCGACGGCGACGTGGCCGGCGCAGTGGCCGCAGCACAGGCATCCAACTCCGTGGACGTGATGATGGGCATCGGCGGCACCCCCGAAGGCATCATCGCTGCATGCGCCATGAAGTGCATGGGTGGCGAGATTCAGGGCATCTTGCACCCCACCTCCGACGAGGAAGCTGCGAAAGCTCGCGAAGCCGGCCACGAGCTCGGACGCGTACTGGGAACCCACGATCTAGTCTCAAGCGATAACTGCTTCTTCGTTGCAACGGGCGTAACCAACGGAGATATGCTGCGTGGCGTTTCCTACCGCGCCAACGGCGCCACCACCCGCTCTCTGGTGATGCGCTCGAAGTCCGGCACGATCCGCTTCATTGAATCCACTCACCAGCTTTCTAAGCTGCAGGAATACTCCGTAGTGGACTACTCTCGCGTCCGCGACTAATTACAAAAGGCCCTGTGTTAACGAGCGCGGGGCCTTCTGTGTGCGTTCTCACAGCAGCCTTGGTTGCTTGATCGCCAGCACAACACACCCAGTTTTGGGCATACTGGAAACACGTGGTGCGTTCGCATCTTGGTGCGAAGCCGTGCCCATCACACAATCAACGATCAACGTGAAGGTGAAACACTCTATGGCTGAACAGCAATACCGCATCGAACACGACACCATGGGCGAAGTGAAGGTGCCTGTTGACGCCCTGTGGCGTGCACAAACGCAGCGCGCCGTGGAGAACTTCCCAATCTCCGGCCGCGGCTTGGAATCCGCCCAGATCCGTGCCATGGGTCTGCTGAAGGCAGCGTGTGCACAGGTCAATAAGGATCGTGGGTTGCTCGACGCAGAGCAGGCCGACGCCATTATCGCGGCTGCTAAGGAAATTGCCGACGGCAAGCACGACGCTGAGTTCCCCATCGACGTGTTCCAAACAGGTTCCGGTACTTCTTCCAACATGAACACCAACGAGGTCATCGCCTCCATCGCCGCGAAAAATGGCGTTGAGGTTCACCCCAATGACCACGTAAACATGGGACAGTCCTCCAACGACACCTTCCCCACCGCCACTCACGTCGCAGCTACCGAGGCTGCCGTCAAGGACCTTATCCCCGGTCTGAAGGTGCTGCAGGAGTCCTTGGCAAAGAAGGCCAAAGAGTGGGAGACCGTGGTGAAGTCCGGTCGCACCCACCTCATGGACGCCGTGCCCGTCACCCTCGGCCAGGAGTTCTCCGGCTACGCTCGCCAGATTCAGGCGGGCATTGAACGAGTCGAGGCCACACTCCCCCGCCTGGGTGAGCTCCCCATCGGCGGCACCGCCGTTGGTACCGGCCTGAACACCCCCGCAGACTTCGGCGAGAAGGTCACCGCCGAGCTGAAGAAGCTCACCGGCGTAGAAGAACTACGCGAATGCGTCAACCACTTCGAGGCTCAGGCGAACCGCGACGGTCTGGTTGAGTTCTCCGGTGCAATGCGCACCATTGCTGTGTCGCTGACCAAGATCGCCAACGACATCCGCTGGATGGGCTCCGGCCCACTCACCGGCCTCGGCGAGATCCACCTTCCCGATTTGCAGCCGGGTTCTTCCATCATGCCCGGCAAGGTCAATCCTGTGCTGTGCGAAACCGCAACGCAGGTTGCCGCTCAGGTGGTTGGCAACGACGCCGCAGTCGCCTTCGGTGGCGCCCAGGGCGCTTTCGAGCTCAACGTGTTCATCCCGATGATGGCCCGAAACGTGCTCGAGTCCTCTCGCCTGCTGGCTAATACCGCCCGCGTGTTCGCAGAGCGCCTCGTCGATGGCATCGAGCCTAATGAGGAGCGCATGAAGACGCTGGCTGAGTCTTCGCCCTCCATCGTGACCCCGCTGAACTCCGCTATCGGTTACGAGAACGCAGCGAAGGTTGCCAAGACCGCTCTGAAGGAAGGCAAGACCATCCGCCAGACCGTCATTGACATGGGCTTCGTCGACGGCGATAAGCTCACCGAGGACGAGCTGGACAAGCGCCTCGACGTGCTGGCAATGGCCAACACGGATCGCGATAAATAAGCCCCCTGTTCGAGGCATCCCCCGCGAGGCAGCGCCTCGCGGGGGATCGCTTTATCCTGAGGTGCT
This sequence comes from Corynebacterium gerontici, assembly GCF_003813985.1. Classification (NCBI taxonomy): domain Bacteria; kingdom Bacillati; phylum Actinomycetota; class Actinomycetes; order Mycobacteriales; family Corynebacteriaceae; genus Corynebacterium; species Corynebacterium gerontici. Next base: position 825,592 of record NZ_CP033897.1, on the reverse strand, counting down.
GTCTCGCCCTCACCTTCAACAAGGAAGTCTCCATGCAGGTAGAAACACTTGAAATTCCCGGCGCCACCTTGATGCCATGGTCAAACCTTGCGCAGAGCGAAAACCTCGATGACATCGCCGTTGATCTACAGCGTTCTTGCATGGATCCCGCCACCCAGGAATTCACCACTGTGCCCAAAAATTACACCTTGAACATGGCCTTTGAGTTTTTGCGTGGAGATGCTCTGCGATGGGCAATCATGGCAAATGACCGTTACTGCGGAAACATTGAGGTCCGCGAGGATCCCAGGGGCTATTCGGTGGGGTACAACCTTGCACCGTGGGCGCGCGGGAAAGGTCTCATGCGCGCGGCGTTGGAAGCAGCGGCGCAGTGGGCGTGGAACCAAGGCATTGCTTGCCTCATCATTGAAATAGCTCCCGCCAACGTGGCATCGCAGAAAGTTGCCGAGGCCGTGGGAGCCAAGTTGGTGGAAAAAGGCGAGTTGCTCACCTACGAATATTGCCCTGCCCGAGGTGCCACTCCTGCGGCTGGGGGTGCCTGAAAGCACAAAAGCACCCGGACTGGGTCCGAGTGCTCGTGCGCGCTGCGTTTAATCATGCAGCGCAGCCGCTGTTTCATCGTCGATTTCCGGCTTCGGCAATAGCTTTTCCCAAATGTCGGTGTCGCGCCACTGACCTTTATATTCCCCGTAGGTCATTTTTGCTAGGTGGCGTAGCGTGCCCACTTTTTCAAAACCGCGTGATTCGTGCAGCTTCGCGGAGCCAACGTTTTCGGGAAAGATCCACGAATGAATGGCCCACTTGTTGAGTTTGATGCACACTTCGATGAGTTGATCCACCAAGGCACCTGCGACACCACGGCCGCGGGCATCGGGATGAATATAAATGGAATCTTCCACCACTCCGTGAAAGACGCTTCGGGTTGAAATCGGGGCTGCGGCAACCCAGCCGATCACCTTTTCGTCGTTGTCTGCTTCCACAGCAACGTAGAGGGATTCGGGAATCTTGGCCTTGGAAAATCGCTCCCAGCTCGGGGCTTCTACCTCGTAGGAGGCGTTTCCGGTTTCCAGGCCTAAGAGATAGATTTGCTGCACCTGGCCGAAATCGGCCCGGCGCAGCGGACGAATGACGAAGTCCTTATCTGGCATGGCAACGATTCTTTATCAGCCACGCCTTGTTTGCAAACTTCGTCGATTCGAATCTAGTTCTTGACGGTCTCAGCGCTGAAAACGCCAGCCTCGTCCGCGGTCCAGTTGATGGTGCCGTGCTCGAAGTCCTGGGTCCAGCCCTTGTCGATGGTCTGCTCAGCGGACTTTGGTGCGCCCAACTCGGAGTCAAGGCCGCCCATGCCAACCCAGGTCTCACCGATCTTGCCAACCACGGGCACTACTTCGCTGCCGTTCCAGGCAAGCATCTGACCATCTTCAAGGATTGCCAGGTAGGTGCCATTGGGGCCTTCCTTAACTTCCTGCAGCTTGCCCATCTCAGCTTCGTTTTCTGCGATGGCGTCCTTCAGCTCGGCGGGAACCTTTGCAGTCTCGCCGGCAGCGGTCTGAACTTCCTGAAGGTCGGCGTCGTCCTGGACAGCGTCCTTGGCGTCGGAAGCAACCTCAGAAGCCTTGTCGGTGGCGTCGGTTGCTGCCTCGGACACCTTGTCCTTAGCCTCACCAGCAGCGGAGGAAACAACGTTTCCGGCATCCTTGGCAGCTTCTTCTGCATCGGAGCAAGCAACGGCGCCGAAGCCGAGGGCGACAGTGGTTGCGATAGCGAGAGTACGCTTCATCTTCATAAGTTCAGGCATCCTTTCAAGATACTTTTGATTACCGACAACAATAATGCTGTACCCCTTTGGCACTTATCAAGCCATTAGGACAAAAGCATAAAAATCGTTATTCCTTCGTAACCTTGCTTGATTTCGCTTATCGACGTCTCCCGCGCCCGCGCTGCTGACGATTTCGCTGAGACTTTTTGTTCGGTACACGGTCACTGTTCCTCTTTACCGTCCGCGGCTTTTTGGTTTTCTGTTGCCGAGACGAGTTCATCGTGCGTCCCTTCGCAATGCCCACAAAGTCTTGAATATCGTCGGCATCGCGCTCTTTCCTCCACAACAAGGCAATGGTGGTGGCATCTCCCGGATTCCCCAGGAGCCCGCGATGCTCAACCTTCTTTCCGCACAGCACTTTGAGCATCGGGCGCGGCGCGAAAACCACACCGACGTTCGCTGCCACCACTTGCAGCCCATCGCGGATCTCTTGCACATGCTCTGGCCCTTGATAGGTAGCCATCACCGTTTCATCCACTAATTCCTCGGCGGGTATCTCTTCCATGAGCGTGAGCGTGTGATCTTTCGGTAACGCGACGCCGGGCGCTTCCTCATAGAGGCGCACAAGGTGATATTCCTCGAGGGCTCGCTCAACGCGCGCGTCCGGCAAGCGCACCAGCGCGAGGTCCACGGTGGCGTCGAAAAGCTCTTGCACCGGATCATCACTGCCGTGCGCCTGCAGCCCTCCGTGGAGGGTGCGATCTTGGAAGCGCTGGAACCACTTGTCTGGCTCCGTGCCAGTGACAAAACTCAAGCTAAGCATGAACTAATGCTAGCGTTGATGGCGTGAATGAAGCATCTGCACGTAAACCATCCGGCAAAGCAATGAAGCCGCAAACTGCGGCGAAGAAGTTGGGCATCTATCTGCCTGCCGCTCCTGAAGAATTTCAGCAGTCTGCACTCACCCACGATGAGTTCAACGAGTTGCAGCACACCCCACCGGAGTGGTTGCAGGAACTACGCCGAACCGGCCCGCATCCGCGACCGGTGGTGGCGCAAAAGCTTGGCATCACCATTGCAGCGCTCAAGCGCAACGATATGGACAAGGCGCTGACCACTGAGGAGATTAAGGCACTGCTGGAAGATCAACCCGAGTGGCTTCGGAAGGCCCGCACAGCACTAGCGCAGCAGCGCGAAGAGCAATCTGAAGGCTCTGAGGGCTAACGCTCTTCACTCACCGCCCGCACAGCATTCGGCTGCGGGTTTTCTTTTTCCACAAGACGTTGCAGGGCGTCCATGTGCCGGAGGTACGCCTGGAGGCCGGCTTCAGTGAGCTGCAGCCAAAGTACGTCCTTGGCGCGGGTTGATCCGATTTCGCGAAACTTTGTTACGTAACCAGCCTGCTCAAGGTGACGTAGATGCTTCGACAATGCGCTTGCGGAAAGCTCGGTTGCTTTTGACAAGCGGGAAAATCGCATCTCATTTCTTCCCTCAAAAGCCGAAGCCCCATACAGCGTGGCGCAGATGGCTAGGCGTGGTAACGGGTGAACGATGGGGTCAAGGCTAGTCATGGCGTGCTAACGCTTTCTCACGTTCTTGCTCGATTCGCCAAAACACCAGCGCGGTGAGCGCACACGTTGCGAGACACGCCAGCACCTGAATTTCTAAGGACTGGGCGGCAATCGTCTCACGCAACGAGTTGCTCAGCATGGAGAATGCCAGCATCCACACCACCATGAGTGCCACGGCCGAGAGTGGCATAGGAGCTTGCGCGTCTACTGGCTGTCGCGTTGCCACACGCACACCGTTGCGATATGAGCTCACGCCAGCGATTCCAAGCATGAGCACAACAAGCGTCATGATGATCCAGAGCGGCCAGCGTTGCAAGAGCAAAAAGAAGATGAGGCCGGTCATTCCTCCGATCATGGCGGGTACCCAGTAGATGCTCTTTCCAGATTGAGCCTGTTCAAGCCGTTTGGCATAGGTGAAGTCGTCCATGGGATGCCTCCTCAAAACTCTTAGAGTTTCCGTACTGGCAACACTACCCGCAGAGTTTCCATCGCGGCAAGTATGCTACAGAACACTCCCACTTGCCAACGCAGCAAAATTCACATCGTGCAACTTTGCACCCTGTGCAATATTGGGCATAGAATCGCAGACATGTCCACAGAATCCCACACGGATCCCACGGGTTCCCACAGCGATCCCACACTTTCCCACCGGGAAGCCAAACGCATCCGAACCCACCGAGCGATCGAAGCTGCCGCCACGCAGCAAGTGCTCGAGCGCGGATTCCACGAGGTCACCGTGGACGAAATTTGTGCGCCGGTGGGCATCTCCCGGCGTACCTTTTTTAATTACTTCAATTCAAAAGAAGAGGCAGTGCTCGGCACCGGACACCGCGAACTCAGCGAAGAAGAAGTGCAGGCGTTCTGCTCCCAGCAACACGCAAACCTGCCCGCATCCACCCTGAGTCTGCTGGTATCCCTCATTCTGGACCCCAATCGTGACTCACTCTTCGATGCCGCAACGGAAGCCCGCAGAAAAAGCATCTGTGAACAGGAACCGGCGTTCATTCGCCACCAAATCGCCCGCTTTCATGGAGCCCGCGAAGCCGTGACAGAGGCGGTGAGCGAATACTTCGCCCACTTTCCGCAGGCCAGAAGGACGCAGGAGTCAGCCGAGGACGAGGCCAGGGCACTAACCGGGGTGGTGTTTTCCGCGGTGATGTCGGCCATGCAGTCCGCCAAACACTCCGGCAATCTCACACCCGCACATTTGCGAGCCACAAGCTCCAGAATGCTGCAAGCCACCATTGACCTACTCCAGGCATAAACGAAACAAAAGGAACACAATGACGAACAACGTCAAAGAGCGAAAGCGCCAAAAGCGCGAATCCTCGATGACCCCTGAGCAACGCAAACGTGCCTGGTGGGTCCTTTCTTCACTCATGGTTGCGATGCTGCTCGCCAGCCTCGACCAGATGATCTTCTCCACCGCTCTGCCCACCATCGTTGGCGAGCTCGGCGGTGTAGACCACATGATGTGGGTAATTACCGCCTACATGCTCGGTGAGACCATCATGCTCCCGATCTACGGCAAGCTTGGCGATATCGTCGGCCGCAAGCCACTGTTCATCGGCGCCCTCACCATCTTCCTTCTCGGTTCAATGATCGGTGGCGTCGCCCACACCATGGCGCTCCTCATTCTCGGCCGCGCAGTGCAAGGCATCGGCGCCGGTGGTCTGATGATCCTCTCGCAGGCCATCATCGCCGACGTCGTCCCCGCCCGCGAACGTGGCCGTTTCATGGGCGTCATGGGTGGCATCTTCGGCCTCTCGGCGGTGCTCGGACCACTACTCGGCGGTTGGTTTACCGAAGGCATCGGCTGGCGTTGGGCCTTCTGGATGAACATCCCCCTGGGCATCGTCGCCATCGGCATCGCCATGTGGCGCCTGCGCATCCCCAAGGCGGAAAAGAAGGCGCTGCAGTGGGATTACGCTGGCACCATCCTCATGATCATCTCCACCGTCTCACTGATTCTGTTCACCACCTGGGGCGGCACCACCTACGAATGGTCTGATCCGCTGATTATCGGTCTGATCGCGAGCACGGTCATTGGTGCGTCCCTGTTGGTCGTCGTCGAAAAGCGCGCAAAAAATCCCCTCATCCCCCTGGATTTCTTCGCCAATCGCAACTTCACCGTCACCACCCTCGCCGGGCTGGTTATCGGCATCACCATGTTCGGCGTCCTGGGCTACCTGCCCACCTACTTGCAGATGGTTTCGGGGATCTCCGCGACCGAGGCCGGCTACATGATGATCCCGATGATGGTCGGCATGATGGGTTGCTCCATTTGGTCAGGTCAGCGCATCACCAAAACGGGCTCCTACCGCCACTTCCCCATGATCGGCATGGCCATCGTGTTCGCTTCACTGTTCATGTTCCACGCCATCAAGGTCGATTCTTCGCTGTGGTACATCGGGCTCTGCCTATTTACCCTCGGCGTTGGTCTTGGCCTGGGTATGCAGGTGTTGGTACTCGTTGTCCAAAACACTCTGCCTATGGACGTGGTCGGGTCTGCTACTGCCGTGAACAACTTCGTGCGCCAAATCGGCGCCTCCATCGGATCAGCGCTGGTAGGTGGTCTCTTCGTGGGCAACCTCAAGCCATTGCTCACCGAGCGCCTTCCGGCCGCAACCCAGCAGCTCCCACCCGAGCAGGCGCGAGCTGTGGCCGGCCAGGGCATTGACGCGAACAGCGTGACCCCTACCCTGGTTGATCAACTCCCCGGCCCGCTGCACGAGGCCTTCATCACCTCCTACCACGACGCCCTTATGCCCGTGTTCATCGTGCTCATGCCGTTGGTGGTCATCGCCTTCCTACTGGTGTCAGCCATCAAGCACGAGCCTTTGCGTGAGACCACGCGCATGATGGAAGCCGACAACTCAGCGGACCCTAACGTCGCCGAAGCCTAGCTTTTCGACGCCCAACGCCCCTTAGCTCCAACGTTTGAGAGCTAAGGGGCGTTTTCTACACTGAGCTTCCGAATGCTTAGAGCAGTCCCCAGTTCTCCAGATCCTCATAGAGCGGGTACTGCTGTGCAAGAGTCTCAACGCGCTGACGCAGGGAGTTCACGTCGGCTGCCTTACCGTTCTTCAATGCCTCGGCAAGAATCTCCGCAACCTCGCTGAACGCTGCGGCCTCAAAGCCACGGGTGGCAAGCGCCGGAGTACCGATGCGCAAGCCGGAGGTAACCATCGGCGGGCGAGGATCAAACGGCACCGCGTTGCGGTTGACGGTGATGCCAACCTCATGCAGCAGATCCTCGGCCTCCTGGCCATTCATCTCGGAATTGCGCAGATCTACCAAAACCAGGTGCACGTCGGTGCCGCCGGTGAGCACATCCACGCCTGCTTCCTTGCAGTCGGAAGCAGTGAGGCGCTCTGCAATAATGCGCGCCCCCTCCAGTGTGCGTTCCTGACGCTGCTTGAATTCCTCGCTAGCGGCTACCTTCATGGCCACGGCCTTCGCCGCGATCGCGTGCATGAGCGGCCCGCCCTGCTGTCCGGGGAACACCGCCGAATTGAGCTTCTTCGCGTACTCCTGCTTGGCCAAAATCATGCCAGAGCGGGGACCACCGAGGGTCTTGTGCACGGTGGTGGAAACAACATCGGCGTGGGGCACCGGCGTGGGGTGCAACCCTGCGGCTACCAGCCCTGCGAAGTGCGCCATGTCCACCCACAGTTTGGCGCCAACTTCATCGGCGATGGAGCGGAAGGCCTCGAAATCTTGCTGGCGCGGGTATGCAGACCACCCGGCGATGAGAACCTGCGGCTTTTCTCGCAATGCCTGCTCACGAACCTTGTCCATGTCCACGCGGAAGGTTTCTGGGTCTACCTCGTAGGCAGCTACCTCGTAGAGCTTTCCGGAGAAGTTCAGGTGCATGCCGTGGGTGAGGTGTCCGCCGTGAGCCAGGGACAGGCCCATGATTTTATCGCCGGGATTTGCCAGCGCCATCAAAACGGCGGCATTTGCCTGCGCGCCGGCATGTGGCTGCACATTAGCGAATTCCGCGCCGAAGAGTTCCTTGGCTCGGTTGCGGGCGAGATCTTCCACCACGTCCGCGTATTCGCAGCCACCGTAGTAGCGACGCCCGGGGTAACCCTCGGCATATTTGTTGGTAAACACCGAACCTTGCGCCTGCAAAACGGCCCGGGGCACGAAGTTTTCCGAAGCGATCATCTCCAAGGTGCCACGCTGACGGCCTAACTCGTCGTTGATGGCCTGAGCCACCTCAGGATCGAGTTCGCTCAGCGGCATATTGCGGATGTCTTGTGCCATGGTGAAGCCACATCACCTTTCCTTAGGGGGTCATTCCTCGACGCATCTCACATTCCCACTGCGGTTACGTCGTGGCTAGTCTAACGCACACCCAAAGCGCCCATCCCCCGTTTTTGCCCCTGCCAGCGCTTCACCCGATTCGGTTGACTCCCACCCCGCGGGGCACAATGGAGGCATGGCCCGCCTCAAAGACGCAAGCCCATACCTTGATTTCGACCGCACCTCATGGCACGAGCTCAGAAAATCGATGCCGCAGGTGCTCACCGAAGACGAAGTAGTGGCGCTGAGCGGTATCGGTGAAAACATCGACCTCGATGAAGTCACAGAGGTGTACTTGCCACTCAGCCGTCTGATCCATTTGCTTGTCGACGCCCGCCAGTCCCTCACCAGATCCGTGGAGACCTTCGTTGGTGCTCCGGCGCCCCACGTGCCCTTTGTCATTGGAATCGCTGGATCAGTTGCGGTGGGCAAATCCACTACCGCCAGGCTCCTGCAAGTGTTGCTGCAACGCTGGGAATCGCATCCCCGGGTGGACCTGGTCACCACCGACGGCTTTTTATATCCGACGGCCACGCTGCGTGAACGCAGCATGCTCAACCGTAAGGGTTATCCAGAAAGTTACGATCGCCGTGCACTACTGCGCTTTGTTACCGACGTAAAATCCGGCAAACCCAATGTGCAGGCACCGGTCTACTCCCACACCGCCTACGACATCGTCCCGGATACGTTCATCAACGTAGACCGCCCCGACATCCTCATCATCGAAGGATTAAACGTTCTCCAAACTGGCCCCACGCTCACCGTGAGTGATCTTTTCGATTTCTCCCTCTACGTGGATGCACACACCGAAGACATTGAGCGCTGGTACATCGAACGATTCCTCACGTTGCGTGGCTCGGCGTTCCGCGAGCCTGGCGCCCACTTCTCTCACTATGCGGACTTTGATGACGAGCGAGCTGTGGCTGAGGCCCGAAAGATTTGGCAAACGATTAACTTGCCCAACCTGGTGGAAAATATTCAACCCACGAGAGTTCGCGCGTCACTCGTGCTTTCTAAAGGATCGGATCACACAGTACAGCGTGTAAGGATGCGCAAACTTTAACACTCTTGAGCCCACGCCACTATGGGTTCCAGCGCCGCCATGTCACGACAGTCAATATCCTTTCCGTAGCCTTCGAGGATCGCCATTTCGGCATCACTTTTTCGAGGCTTCGGGCGCAGCAATGCCACCAAAGACCGCATGACGGCGCGGTGTTTGGGCTGCAGCTCCGAATAGAACAGGCGGCCCGGCAGGTAAAAGCGCGCCACGTCAGCCCCCAGGTGCGAGGCCAGTTGGTCTTTGCGTTGGGCGTCGGCAAGCGGGGTCATACCCACCGCCACCACCGCAAGGGGATGATCTTGAAGATTGTGCTCGCGGATGTAATGCAGCGCGGGAATCACCGGACCGTGCACGTAAGACATCACGATGACGGGCTCCCCTTCGGCTACCGGGTGTGAAAAGTCGAGAGCCTCAACCCCTAACTGCTGCGCCAGTGCCAGCGCATAGGTGCGGGTTGAACCGTAGATGCTTTGATAGCGAATGTGCACCATTACTTGCCAAACCGTCGGCTGCGTTTTGAGTACTCACGCAAGGCGCGCAGGAAGTCCAGGCGACGAAACGCGGGCCAATAAGTGTCGGTGAACCAGATCTCCGAATACGCCGCCTGCCACAGCAGGAATCCGGACAGGCGCTGTTCACCCGAAGTTCGGATCACGAGGTCGGGATCAGGCTGTCCCGACGTGTAGAGGTGTTTGGAAATTGAGTCCACGCTCACCACCCGCGCCAATTCATCCGCAGGTACACCGCTTTTCGCGGCATCATCGATGAGTTCACGTACGGCGTCGACAATTTCCTGACGGCCCCCGTAGCCAACCGCCACATTGACAGCGATACCCGAGTGCCCTGAGGTGAGGTCCTCAGCGTGACGTAGCCGCTTCGCTACCGAATCCGGAAGCAAGTCGAGGTGACCAACCACTCGGACGCGGCAGTTGGTGTCTTCGTCTGCAAGCTCGTTAACAACTTCCGCGATGATGTCAAAAAGCAGTTCGAGCTCGTCCGACTCGCGTCCCAGATTCTCTGTGGACAAAAGATAGACGGTGACCAGCTCTACATCGGTGGTTTGACACCAGCGCACCAATTCACCAATTTTGCGAGCCCCAACACGATGACCGTGGCTAATGTCTGCAAAACCAGCCTGCCGCGCCCATCGACGATTACCATCGCACATCACCGCGACGTGCTTAGGCTGGGCTAGCCCCGCGACTTCCCTGCGCAAACGCCGCTCGTACACGGGATAGAGCACAGCATCAGCGGCGCTTCGGGCGCGCTGCTGCAGTGTCTGAATCAGTTCTGCGCCTCGCATCACAACCAGTGCTTCTTCCGGCGGTCAAGCACCCCCGCTTCCGCCATTGCCTCGTCCACTGCTTTTTCGTCGAACACATCAAGGCCATGCGCTTCTGCGAACATGCGGCGCCGATTCAACCTGGAGTAGCGACGGTGGAAGGCATAACCGAGATACAGCACCACCACGAGCAGGGCAACGAGCACGAGCCACCCCACCGGTGAGGCCTTACCAAATTCCGAGCCCACCGGCCCCGGGCCTTGTTGGGCCAAAATCAGCAAATTGGTGGTCATAGCGTGTGCTCCTTGCAAAGTTTCATAGTGCGAACGTGTCTATTCTAGCGTCTCGTACAACCCCCTCCGGGGTCACGATCCGAGCGTGTGAGCATTCAGATTAGGCTTCGATACCCGCAAAAAGGTCATCCTCTGGAATTGAGGTGGTTACCCGAGTCGCGGCCAATTCAAATTCTTCAGTGGGCCAGAGTCGCTGCTGCACATCGACTGGCGTGGCAAAGAACGTCCCGGCTGGGTCGATTTGTGTGGCGTGGGCGCGCAAGGCTTCGTCTCGTTGATCGAAATATTCGGCAACATGCACTTGCGTGGTCACTCGAGCCATGACGTCGGCTTTGTTTGCCTTCCAACGCTCCAATATGTCGGTGTAGGGGCTCGGTCGGCCTTGTTCCAGCAGCAGGTTGTGAAACATTTCCATGCGCTGCCGGATAAAACCGTGTGTGTAGTAGAGCTTCAGCGGCTTCCATGCTGGGCCCAACTCAGGGCGGTACTGCTCATCACCCGCGCGCTCCCACGCCAACATGGAAACCTCGTGGACCTTCAGGTGGTCAGGATGGGGATAGCCACCGTTCTCGTCATAGGTGATGATGACGTGGGGCCGAAACTCGCGGATTACTGCAACGACTTTCGCCACAATTTCATCGGTGTCCGCCAGCGCGAAACTTCCCTCCGGTAGAGGCGGCAAGGGATCACCCTCCGGCAGGCCGGAATCGACATAACCAAGCCACGCATGCTTCGCGCCGATAGCGGCGATCGCACGAGCCATTTCTTCTTTTCTAATGGCGCTAATGTTTTCTAATACACCTGGCTTGTTCATGGCGGGATTGAGAATGTCTCCGCGCTCCCCGCCCGTGCACGTGAGCACCATGACCTCGTTGCCTTCTGCAGCGTATTTGGCCATGGTTGCGGCGCCCTTACTGGACTCATCGTCTGGGTGGGCGTGGATTGCCAAGAGTCTATGTTTTGCCACGGATCTTCCTCACGGGTTGGTGCTCAGGATGCCGGAGCGTCCGACAGCCTTCGGGCTGCTTGCACGCTACTCGATGCTGCCAATAACGTTGAACCATCCTAGCGCGAGCATCATTGGCTATTATGTACTAGTCCCTTAGAGAGATTTACTCAAGCAAAAGTTGCAAGGAGTGCTGTTGAACATGGCCCGTAAACGATATGCCTCCGGCGCCGATACTAGCCAGCAATCCACGTTGAGCGGCAAATTGCTTGCCATTTTGATCCTCGTGATGGTGTTCGCAGTGGCTATCGCTGCGTTCAGGCTTGTGAAGCAACAACAGGCCATGACGATTACCGGCAAGACCGCTGAAGTCACCCAGCTCAACGACGAGCAATTCAAGCTTTCTTTCGACGTCACGCGAGACGACACGGATACCGACTCGTACTGCATCGTCAAGGCACTCAACTACGACATGGCAGAAGTTGGACGTCGAGAAGTCGTTATTCCCGCTGGCGGCCAGCGAACCCAGCGCTTTGAGACGGTGATTTCCACTCGCGAGCCCGGCGTTTCGGCCGACGTGTACGGTTGCGCCACCACGCTGCCTTTCTACTTGGAAGCACCGGATGCGCCCAGCAACTAATCTTCAATGCTAAAATATCTGAGAATCTTGCCAATGAAGCCCCGCAGCGTCGGGGCTTCACCATTGGTAGCGCGAATGAACACCAAAGTGACGCATCGAGGTAACGAACATGGCTGAGAACCAAAAGCAGTACATCACCCCTGAAACGAAGGCAAAGCTTGAAGAAGAGCTGAACGCCCTCATCGCCCACCGCCCCGTGGTCGCAGCAGAAATTAACGAGCGCCGCGAAGAAGGCGACCTCAAGGAGAACGCGGGCTACGATGCCGCTCGCGAAATGCAGGATCAGGAAGAAGCTCGCATCAAGCAGATTTCCGAGATCCTGGCAAATTCCACCACCGAACGCGCCGGCATCGTCGATGGCGTGGCCTACGTTGGTTCCGTGGTGCACGTCTACTACAACGAGGATCCCTCCGATAAGGAAACCTTCCTCATCGGTACCCGCGCTGCAGCGAGCGACAACAAGGATCTCGAGACCTACTCCGAGCAGTCTCCTCTTGGCGCGGCGATCATCGGCGCCAAAGAGGGAGAAACCCGCGAATACACCGCGCCGAACGGCCGCACCATCAAAGTGACTGTGGAATCCGCCGCTCCTTACGACTCCACTAAGGCTGCGACCCCCCGCAACACCTAAGACACCTGTGGTTTTCCTGCCATGAAACTTCATCGACAACCGGCCGCCATCGCTCTCGTGGCGGCCGTTGCCGTGGGTAGCGCACTAAGCGGTTGCCAGGCTTCCCGAGCGAAAACGGCAACTCCCGCTGCAAGTAGCGCCTCGTCATCGACGAAGGCGTCGACAAGCGCCCCGTATCCCAAAAAGGCGATTCCAGGTTGGAAAAACTGCATCGAAGACCCAGCGATGAAGCCGAATACCGTCATGCTGGACTGCATCCACGAAGCCACCTACGTTAAAAAGGTGAAGTGGAAGAGCTGGTCTTCTGAACGCGCGGTGGGAACCGGTACCTACTCCACATCCGACTGCGGAGATAAACGGTGTTCAAAACCGAAAACCTGGACGGTGACCCTGGTGCTGAGCGACCCAGTGATGACCCCCGAAGGCCCAGCGTTTTCTAACGCAGTGACATACTAACGCGCTGAACATGAAGAAAGCCGCCACATCATTCCAGTGGCGGCTTTTTGCACTACTGCTTAGCTGCGGTTGAAGTAGCTGAGTAGACGCAGGATTTCGGTGTAGAGCCACACCAACGTCACGGCAAGACCGAGAGCCACGCCCCAGGCGTACTGGGAGGGAGCGCCCTGGCGGATGAGGCGATCTGCAAGGTCAAAGTCGCTCAGGAAGCTCAGCGATGCGAGGACGATGCACACCAGCGAGAACACGATGGCGATTGGGCCGCCGTCGTACAGCAGGTTGGTTCCGGTGAACATGCCAATGAGCAAGCTACCCAGGCTCATCACCAGTACGCCGACGATGCCGCCGAGCAGCAGGCGCTGAAACTTCGGAGTCACTTTCACAGCACCCGACTTGTACACCCAGAGCATGCCAGCGAAAACGCCCACGGTACCGAGAATCGCCTGACCAATCATCACGGTGGCGTTGGCTCCACTGAACTGGACGCCGGTGAGTAGTCCGGAAATGCCACCAACGAACAGACCCTCAAACGCCGCGTAGGTCAAGGTGACTGCCTTTGACCCGAACTTCTTGCCGAAGGTACTCACCATCACGGTGATTAAGCCACCGATCATGCCGACGAAGGTCAAGATCTGGGCCAGACCGGGCTGGGTGAGCAAGAGGTAGAAGTTCAAGACTGCACCGGCAATGATGACACCGAGCGTGATGGCAGTTTTAGTCACCACATCATCGACGGTCATGGGGCGATCCGCCACTTCAGCGGCGGGGTATCCACCGTGCTGGAGGCCGCCTTGCTGATAAGCGCCCTGATAAGGATTTGCCTGCATCCCTGACGCGTACGCGGCCTGCTGGCCACGCTGCGGTTGAGTAAGCGAGGTCAACACTGGGTTGCTGCTACGCATAAGAAAGAATGATCCTTTCAAAAGGTGTTCAAGAATTGTGTGGAAGAAATGATCTTCTCTATCACTTCTAACGCATCACAAATCATTTTAGTTCCCAGATGTGCAGCATCTGCTCAAGGAAGCAAGCTCAAAGAAAGCTACTGCGGTACTTCCTCTGAAAACTGCTCTTCACGGACCTCAGGCAAGGCGATCTGAAATAGGGGTTCAGCGACGGCCCGCTGCGCTAGCGTCGCAATGAGCTCGAGTGACATGCAGCCATCTGCGTGCGCGAGTGGAATTGGAAGGGCAATCGATCCTGCGGCCACGTCCAACCGAGTATCGGTACCAGCAGGAATCGTGACGGTGTCACCCTTGGTAACAAAACGGCAGTAGCCCGGAGTGGTGACCGTCGCTGAGCCTTCGTACATCCACATCACCACGTCGGTTTGAGAACGCGCGAAAATCGTACTCTTCGGCACCGGGGGCGGGGTGAGGTTGTGCGTAGCCGCTTGCGCGACATACGCCACTGGTGTGCAGCCAGTATGCCGCTGGAACGCCCGGTTCAGCGAGGAAGTTGCCTGGAAACCAACACGACGGGCGATTTCCTGCACCGGGATCCGATGTTCGAGGAGTCCGATCGCTGCCTGCACCCTGCACGCTGCTCGCCACTCGCTAAATACCAGTCCGGTGCCCTGGAGGAAATGGCGCTGAAGCGTTCTGGCGCTGATGTGCTGCTCTTGGGCGAACTTTTCCAAAGATTTTTGGGATGCTGGATGCTTCCGGAGGTACTCAGCCACCGTCTTTGCCTTTGGATCCTGCGGGAGGCGTGGTGCGCTGAACTTCGGGCGTACCAGATTTGCAATCGACTGAGAAAGCTCGTGGTGTACCAGTTGTTGACGAGAGAACTCGTAGACCATGGCGTCATTCCAAGATTTGCCCAAGCGAATGCGACGAGCCTGGAAGATTTCGTGCTGAGTCTTCAACGGCAACAGGGTGGCTTCACCCTCGATGACGCATCCCTGGGTTGCGAGGACCAAGTCTCCGGCACGCACTGGAACCAAACTGTCGGGCGAAATCAGCGTGGCATGGCCTTCCACGCACCAGTGCAACGTGTTGCTTCGTTCTGAGGCAATCATGGCGCTCACCTTTCTCTCAAACACTTACAAGTGAAAGGTTAGCCTAAGTTTAGTGCTGAAGGAAGATTGGGCGACTATCAGCTTCGATGACGCGGAGACGCTGATTCCGGTACCCGGTTGTGACGCTGAGCCGAAAAACCCGAAAAGGATTGGTGCGCACGCTCCGGCACATAGGTCCAAGCGCCCGCCTTATATGGATCCGCCGGCTGGAGATGGTACACAGCCTGTGAGGTAGTCATAAACACTCCTTGGGTGAAAGATGCTCGTGCGTGATGTCGAATGCACACCACCCTAGGAAAACATGCTGATGAAGCACTCTGTGCAAGCTGATAAGAAGCTGCCAGTTTGCTGCGCCTTCGCTAGCGAACCCCGAAATGGAAAGCGAATGGAGAAAAGAGATAGTGCCCCCAGTGGGACTCGAACCCACACTTGATCGGCGTTAATTCTCGGTGTTTACCAATATTCAGCAGTATTCAAAAATTTGCTCAAAATAGCCCATGAACAGCGCTTAAGGTGCTCAAAAGTGTCCATGAACCACCTTTAACGCTCAGTGTTTTTCCGTGCCTTTTTCGTGCCCGCGTAGCACTCGTTCCATCTCGCTGAGCGCCTGAGCAATCTGCACACGCTTCTCTGATCGAGCAATGTAAGTGGAATCCGACATTTCCCTATGCGAGTGACCTAGGGCGGCTTGGGTTGAGTCGATCCCGGAATGTTCGTACATGGTGGAGGCGAAGGTTTTCCTGATCTTGTGAATCCCAACGCCTCCAAATTCTTCCCCACGCCATTTCCGAAAGAGTCGGTTGAAGTTTGAATGCCACATGTAGTTTCCAGCTTCTGAGGGGAACACCATCTCGAAGTGCTCTTGCAGGTGGCGGCGACGCTGAAGTGTTTCTACCCCAAAGGGTGCAAGCTCCAGCGTGCGAATTGACTTCGGTGTCTTTGGGGCATCTTGACGCCGATTCCCTAGTTCAGAGTCGTAGACGATAGTGCCTCGTATGCGAAGCACTGGCGGGGTTGCATCCAAGTCCACGTCTTCCCACCTGAGCCCAAGTACTTCTCCTACCCTAAGTCCGGTAACGAAGCAGAGATCAACTACATCGATAAGTAGGTCGTTGCCTGAGCGCTTGAGATTTGTGCGTAGTCGCTGAATCTCATCTGGGCTGAGCGCCTTAACCTCTTTTGACTCCTCCTTGATTGGGCGTACTGAAAGCATGGGGTTACCGGAAGCGAGCCCCATACGATGCGCCATAGCGAATGATTGCTTGAGGACACTCTTGCAATTGCCCACCGCGCCTCGGGGGATACTATGCAGAAGCGCGTCAAGATCATAGGGGGCAATGGACTTGATGCGTCGGTTCCCGATCGCCGGAACAATGTGCTTGTTGATCGCGGTTCGGTATCGATCCCGCGTTTGAGGCTTCACCTCGCACTCATTCTCGAGCCAATATGCAAGCACGTCACTAACTTTGGACGTCCCGCTGAGCTTGTTGCTGAGCGCGCCGTTGTAGTTGAGGCGATCTTTGCAGCGAGTTTGAAGCTTTTGGAGTGCCTTAGCTTTCGACGTGTCGGTTGCCTTCACCTGAACTGTGGTTCCATCCCAAAGTGCAAGGCGGCAACGAGCACGCCACTTCCCGCCGGGGGTTTTCTCGTAGGAAACACTTCCGGTATTCCCCGGCTCTAGCGGATCACGGCCTCGAGACATTGCGATTGATACGACTTGAGCCGTTGAGTTCATTAATTTGGAACATGGATTCGACCCATCCCAAACGGTTTATGGATTCGTCCGCTTCCTCAAAGATGTAACCAAATTTTTCAAATATTTCCTTCGTTGACGGATCGGATACTTGACCAGACAACTCTCGGATTAATTCTATGGATTTGAATGCACTTGACCATTCGTAATCAATGTCTTTCAAGCTGGCAATTAAATTTCGCTTGGCCTCGTTGTATCTAGCCAAATTTACTTGATATTCACTATCCCCAATTGGCTCCAGCAGGAAACCTTCCAGCGGCACTTCAAAGATATCTGCAAAAGCTATAGCTTCTTCGATCTTTACTGCTTGCTCGCCGTTTTCAATCCGACTTAACGAAGTTTGCGGGAGGCTAACACCTCGGTACCCCAACTCCTCAACTAGTTGCCTTCTTGACATCCCTGACAAGCCGCGCAATGTTTTCACATTCACGTTTGCCCAGTTTTTCGGCAAAGAGCCCATGAGCTGCACCTTTCTTCAAATTCACTCAAATCGCTTGACTCAATTGCGGTTAATTGATACTTTTTAGGTAACTCAAAA
The DNA here is from genome assembly GCF_003813985.1 of Corynebacterium gerontici. NCBI lineage: Bacteria > Bacillati > Actinomycetota > Actinomycetes > Mycobacteriales > Corynebacteriaceae > Corynebacterium > Corynebacterium gerontici. The sequence goes on along the minus strand of NZ_CP033897.1, from coordinate 808,332 downwards.
GCGGAAAGCATTCATCCGTTTCTGAGAGTTCTTGTTCATCCTAATTCAGGGGACTCATCATGACTGAAAATCTGCCACCTATGGCACCGCTACTCGAGGCGGCAAGCCTCATGAATATGGCAAGGTCTACGGCGTACCGCCTTGCGCGCGAGGGGAAGCTTCCTTTTCCAGTGAAGCGAGTTGGTGGACGCTATTACGTACCGCGAGCACAGATGCTTCAATCGCTCGAGCTCACTTCAGGGGCGGTGGATGCGGAATGAGCCACAACACTGCAGATGTTCTTCGCTTTCTCTATAACTTCGCAGACCCGGCAGGCAGGAGCGCCGACCTAGGCGCTTGCATCGACAACCTCAAAGCAATCAACGGCGAATCTCTCTACCGCGCCCTACCTGCCAAAACTCGCAGGACTCTCGACAGCGGTTCGTACTTCAAGTCCGTCGGAGATGTGCTTGATGAAGTGCTCGACTTGTTCGACCTCAAAGAAGTCATCACCTACCTCGAAGAGCTTGAAGACCTTCTCGAGCGCTTCGATAACGCAATGCAGCTCGAACTCAGCTCTAACGGCGGTAGCCCCAATGACACCAGCTACAGCAACGGAATCCCGATCTGGCTAGGCGGCGAAGAGGTAGCAGACGAAGACTACATTCCCACAGTCACAATCCTCATGCACTACACCGGCACTACTCCACCAAAGTTCGAAGGAGCCTAACCACGTGGCGGAAATCTACGACGTGATTGAGCGCCTGGATCAAATCTTCTGGGAGCTTCGAGAAATCAACAACCACCTCAACCCCCAAGAAAGGTGACACTCATGCCAAGCAAAAAGAAAACCGCCTCGACTGCGGCAACAGTCAAGACGGCACCCACCAAAAAGCAGGACAGCAACCCCAAGTCTAACAGGCAGAAGCCAAGAAAGCGTCCCGTACACATTCCGATCAATGATCGGCTCGACGACGGACTTGCACTGCCAGAAATCGTGACACTCTGCGGTATCCGCTTCCCAAGAAAACGCGCCGTAGGGATCGCCACAGTCAAGCAACAGCCCGCAGAGTACTACCCCTGCGAGAAGTGCTACTACCTCAAGAGCATTGAGGATTCCTTCCAGATTCGTCACTAGACAAAACGATGCCCCCTCCCTGCTGTGGTGGTGGGGAGAGGGGACATCAGAAAGGTAAAAGTCATGTTATCACAAATTCTCCCTCTCGAGGGGGAACCACTGAGAGCATTTCGCGAAGCTCAAAGATGCTTTCAGCGCCGCCTCGAGGCAACCTACCGCCTCGCGCCCTACCAGCACCGCAATGATCGTGGCTTCGACATTTACCGCATGTGCGAGGGGGTGTAACAAGAGGTGACACAGCAGATCGCCCTCGAAGGCAAGCAAGCCGCGCGTAAGACCCTCGAGCTCACGGAAAACATTGCGCAAAAGTACGCCCACAAGGACAACGTGCTCGAAGAAGTCCGAGACTGGCTAGGGCGCTTCATTAAGACCGCCTCGGAGGGTGATCTGCACATCCTCACTCTCTGGATCGCACACACCTACCTTTTACCTTCACTTGGGCAAAGTCCCCGCCTACTCATCGAATCCCCGGTTCCAGGCTCAGGCAAAAGCACAGTCCTAGACCACATCAACCGCCTCGGCAATGCAGCCATGCAAGCCGCCGTGATCTCTTCCCCTGCCTTGATCGCAAGAACCCTGTCGGTTGCCCCTCGCACCATTCTCATTGATGAAGCCGAAAAGTCGCTCACCATGAACACAGATGTGGGCAAGGAAGTGTTCGCTGTGATCAACGCGGGGTACCGCGAAGGTGCCACCCGTCCTGTGCTTACGCCGCTGAAAGATGGCGGTTGGGAAACCGAAGAACACCCACTCTTCGCTGCTGTTGCAATGGCCGGTAACTCCCCAAAACTCCCAGAAGATACCCGGCAACGATGCATTCGAATACTTCTACTCCCCGACCGCGAAGGCACTGTGGAGACTTCCCGGTGGCGCGTCATTGAAGACGATGCCCTCGCACTAGGCGCAAAGGTCGCTGAATGGGCACTGAGCGTGCAGGACGCAGTGGCCAAAGATATTCCGGACTTGCCAAAAGGCCTGACCGGGCGAAGCGCGGAAGTGTGGGAGCCCATGCTTGTGGTAGCCCGCGCGGCGGGCGGGAAGTGGGAAGAACGTTGCCTGAAGCTCATTGCAGAGCACCTCGAGGACATTCAGACGGACGCGGAAGCGGGACTGGAAAACCTTCCCAGGCACGTCATGCTTCTCAAAGATATTCGTGATGCATGGCCTGAAGGTTGTGGGTTCTGGCCAACTACCGACCTGCTCGCAGGGATCAAACGCACCTCCCCAACACAGTGGACTTCCGAACACAAATACGGCGACCTCACACCCCACGGTCTATCCAGAGTATTAACCAAACAATTTAATATTCGTCCAGAACGCCCCGGAATCGGCGACCGGAGACGCGGGTACTATCGCCACTCCTTTGAATCCGCCTGGGCATCCACCCTTCGACCCACACACCCTTTAGAAGTGGACGAACCGGCCGAAGTGGACGGATCTACCTAAAACTACCGAAGCCGTCCACTTCGTCCACTTCGTCCACTTTCTAAGACATGCCCCCCCTCTAACCGACCTCAAGGCAAGGAGCAATACCCATGCTAATCCCAGAGCAAGAAACAACCGCAAAAGTTCATGCGCATAAATCACGCAAGACGAATAATCCATACGTTTGCCTCTACCTAGGCAACACGCGCCATCTACTCACCATTGCCGAAACTTTTGCCCTCGCGAACCAACTCGTAGACACAGCCGAAAAACTGGCACACAACTAGGCACACCACCTAGAGAAAGGATCGACCATGACAAACACCTATTGCATCATCTGCGGCACCCCAAGCAACAAAACACGATGCCCAGAGCACACCGCACACTCAGCCAAACCATCACCAAATAAGCGCGGCTACAACTCCCGTTGGCGCAGGCTCTCGGAACGTGCCCGCCGCCTCCAACCCTTCTGTTCAGATTGCGGCGCAACTGCCGATCTTCAGGCCGATCACAGCCCACAAGCTTGGCAACGACAAGCCCAAGGCAAAGCGATCCGCCTCCAAGACATTGACGTTGTATGCGGCTCATGCAACCGCAAACGAGGCGCAGCAAGAGGAACCCATGCGCGGGAAGAAAAAATCAGCCACGCGCGCCCCTAGAGCACCTGGGGGCTATCCCCCAAAGCCAACGCGAGCGCCCCCGATGGCTAAACACGAGAGAGAATTATTTTGAGATACACTATCCCACATAGTGAGATTGGAGGTTGGTAATGGGAGCTGGTCCCAAAAAGGCGGCTGAGCTTTCGCCATTGCCGTGGAAGCCTCGAAGTAAGGGCGCTGATCAACTTCGTCTGTTCTGCAGTCGCTATCTACGGGTTCCTCGAGGCAAGGGGGCGGGTAGTCCGTTGCTGTTGCGTGATTGGCAGGTGGAGATGTGTCGCACGTTGCTGGATGATCCTGAGACTTCGCTTGCTTGTTGGGTGATTCCGCGTGGCAATGGCAAGAGTGGCTTAGCCGCCGCTATCGGGTTGCACCACATTTTCATGTCGGGGATTGAGGGTGCTCGTTGCGCGATTGTGGCTCAGGATGAGCGGCGGGCAACGGCCATGTTGAAGACAGCGGCGCGCATGGTGGAACTCAACGAAGAGCTAGCGAAGCGCTGCAAGGTCTACATTGATCGGATTGAGATACCGGCGACGGATTCCAAGCTGCTAGCCCTTCCCGCTGAAGCGCAACGAATTGAGGGCGAAGACCTCACTTTGGGCATCGTTGATGAGATTGGTTTTGTTCGCAAGGACAGTTTCGAGGCCACGATCTTTTCCGCCGGTAAGCGTGAAGGCTCCAAAGTGCTGGCTATTGGTACACCTTCCCCTGCGAGATTTAAGGACATTTCTCCTTTGTGGGATTTGGTGGTTCGTGGCCGTGCAAATGCTGAAGACCGAAGCTTCAAGCTAGTTGAGTTTGGTGCTGATCCTTCATTGCCGATTGATGATCCTGAAACGTGGGCTATCGCTAATCCTGCGTATGGTGATTGGCTTTCGGAGAAGGCTATTCGGGGACAGTTGCCGCCTACGACGAGGGAGTTGGAGTTCAGGCGGGCGCGTCTTGGGCAATGGGTTGAGCAATCTGCTGAGCCCGCTGTCCCACCTGATGCGTGGAAGCGGTGCTCGAGGCCTGATGTGCGTATCCCTCGAGGGTCGAAAGTAGTGCTGTCGCTTGATGGGTCAATGAACAACGACTCGACTGCGATTCTGGTTGGCAGTGTGTCTTCGAGGCCTCATTTTCAGATCGGCGGGTTGTGGGAGCCACATAAGCAGGAAGAGGGATACGAGGTGCCTGTCCTTGAGGTGGAAGACCGGATACGGGAGCTTGCGGCAACATTCAAAGTTGTGGAAGTGGTTGCCGATCCTTTTCGCTGGCAACGCTCGCTGCAAGTGCTGTCTGAAGATGGGCTACCGGTTCACAAGTTTCCGCAATCTACACAGCGCTTGAGTCCGGCGACGCAAGATTTGCGTACTGCTGTGAGCGCTGAACTTTTGACTCACTCTGGGGAGTCGGAGCTTTCTGCGCATGTGTTGCGCGCCTCTGTGGAGGAATCGCAACGCGGTATGAAGCTATCGAAACCGTCGAGGGGGCAAAAGATTGACCTAGCGGCGTGTCTGATCATGGCGTATAGCCGCTGCAGTTGGTTGGGGTCGCCAAAGAATCGTAAGGCTAGAACAGTGAGGGGTTTTCGACGATGAACACTAATGATGTGGTTGAGCAGATGATCCAAAGGTTGGAGCTTGCGCAACCTGTGATTGCAAAGCGTGATGCGCGCTACCGGGGCAAGCAGAAGTTGCGGTTCACTTCCGATGAGGTGGAAGGCGACTTGGAGTTCTTTTCGGTGAATATCTGTCGCTTAGCGGTGAATTCAGTGGCTGAGCGCATGCGCCCGAAGGCGGTCGCCGCCAATGTGGGCGGGGAGGATGTAAGTGCAAGGGCGAATTGGTTGTGGCGGCGCTGCAATATGGATCAGATTCTGCAGTCTGTGCTTGCGGATGCGCTCGCTCTTGGTTCAGCTTATTTGGCGGTGTGGACTGATCGGTATGGGATTCCCACGATCACGGCCGAGTCTGCTGAACAAGTGATCACCGCACATGATCCGGTAAACAATGAGGTCACTCACGCGGTGAAACGATGGTTTGAGCGAAATCATCTTGGTGCTGTGGTGGCTGAACATGTGGTCTTGTATGAGCCAGATGAGGTACGTCATTTTGTTCGCAATGGGCAAGGTTCCCTGGTTCAGCAAAGTTCGCAGTTCAATCCGCTAGGTGTGGTTCCAGTTGTTCCACTTATTAATGTGGATCGACTCTCTGACACTCATGGTCATTCCGTGATCGATGATCTTGCGCAACTGGTTGATGCACTTTCAAAGATTCTTGCTGACATGATCGTTGCTTCCGAGTCGGTGGCGCGCCCGAAGCGTTGGGCGGCGGGTGTTGAGCTCGAAGAGCACCCGGATGGATTCATGGCCGATGATCCCGCCATGACTGACGATCCGCTTGAAGGCCAGGCTGTGACTCCTTTTGCTGAAGGTAATTCAATGTGGACAGTGGAATCACCTGATGCGAAGTTTGGGCAACTCGAGGGGGCGAACCTGAGCGGCTATCGCACGGCGGTGGACTTGATCTTGCAACAGATCATGGCCGTGTCTGCACTTCCGGCGCATATGATGGGCGTGACCACCTCGAACCCTACGAGTGCAGATGCAATTCGCGCGGCTGAAGCGTCACTGACTGCTAGGGCTGAATCGAGAATTCGGGTACTTGGTCTGGCAATTGAGCAAGCTTTGCGCCTGATGATTGCGATTGATCGCGAGGCGGATGTTTCGGCGGTAGACGCTGAGATTCGTTGGGCGTCACCCGCTACTCGTTCAATGGCGCAAGAGTCGGATGCTGTAACGAAACTGCTGTCCTTTGGGGTGCTGTCCACTCAAGAGGCGCGCGAGAAGATCGGCGTGGACTCCCTATGAGCGATTTGAAGGCGGTGTACGCGGCGGTTGATCGTGACACAGCAGTTGCCGTTGAAGAACTGATCAATAGCTTTGGTGTACCCGCCTCACTCGAGCAGGCTGACGCCTTGGCTTCTGAGCTGTTCCCGGCGGTTGTGCAGCGTAGGCAGGCGGTATTCGCCGCTGAGAGCGCGGGGTTGGTCACGGAGCATCCTGACTTGGTTATTGCCAAACAACGCCCGTACCGTCTTCCGGCGCTGCAAAAGCTGGTTCGACGTTGCGCGGGACTTGGCCAGAAGCCTCAATTGGCACAGCTCGAGCTTTTCGATCCGGCGACTGTGAACATGCAATCCAGGCGGGTTGCCCCGGCGTGGATGCCCCATGAGCCAGAGGTGATCCTGGAAATGCAGCGACGCCTCACGGCGGGGGTGGCGCGCCATACGAAACAAGTTGGGCGGGATGCCATCTTCGACACAGCGCGCCGCAACGGCGTGATGTACGCAAGGCAGCTTTCAGGAAAGGAGAACTGCGCCTTTTGCGCAATGCTCGCTTCGCGCGGCGCTGTGTACGCAACGAAGCAAGGAGCGGGCGGAAATGGAAACTTCTTCCATGATCATTGTGATTGTCGGGTTGTCATAGTCCGTGATCCAAACAATTGGGCGGGAAAGCATGAAGCTGATCGCCTGTATCGAATGTGGCGGCACGCCGGTAGCACAACCGCATTCGGGCAAGCATTCAGAGCAGAACAAGGAGCATTGGCATGAGCGACGAAGTACAAGCAGAAGCAATCAACGAGCAAGCGCCCGTAGACGGGGCACAACTGGAAGCGGACGCCGAAGCTCAACCTGAGCCAGAGGCCAATCAGCAGGAGCAAACGGAGCGGGATTCGTTTGACCGTAGCTACGTCGAAAAGCTGCGCAAGGAGTCCGCTGGCTACCGGGAACGCGCAAAGGAGGCGGAAGCAAAGGCCGAGGATTTGCAGACCAAGCTCTTTCGGGCGCTGGTCAGCATGGATGGGCGGCTGGCTGATCCTGAAGACCTCCCCTTCGAAGAGGCATACCTCGACGACGCAGAAGCGCTTCAGGAGGCAATTGGATCACTCTTGGAGCGCAAGCCAGGGTTGCGTTCCCGCAAAGTGTCCGGCGACATTGGGCAAGGCGCGCGTGGCGACTCGAAGCCACCTATGGGGCTGATCGATCTGATCCGCGCAATGTAATTTCGTCACTGTGACGAAATTACGAAGGGGTATACACTATCCCTAGCGTCCCGGAGATGCCCCTTCGCTTCACTCCCCGGAGGAGTAGCAAACACCGATTCGTTTTCTACTTCCTTGAAAGGGGAGATTTTCATGTCAATCAACACCACCAACACCGCTGCTCTCATCGAGCCGCAAATTGCCCCCATGCTCATGGATCCGCTCGAAGCCGAAAGTGTTGTGCTCGCAGCGAACCCGACGGTGTTCAACTCTTCTGAGCCGCTTCGCATCAAGAAGCTGGTTAGCGGCTTCACCCCCGCATGGGTAGGCGAAGGTGAGCTGATCCCGGATGCTGGGGAAGCTGACTTTGATGAACTTCAGCTCATGCCCACTGAGCGTAAGTCGATCAAGTCCATCATCACGATCACCAATGAGATGATCCGACAGGCAAAGACGGGCGTGCAGGAGCTCTTGCAGCAGCGCCTCGTTCGTGACATTGCCAGCGCCCTGGACACTGCGCTGCTTACCGGCGACGGCTCGGATAACACCATCACGGGCATCATCAATCAGCCAGAGATTACGAAGGCCACCATGGACTTAGAAGACACTGACAGTCTTCTGGACGCGCTGGCTCTTGCGGCTTCGAAGGAAGTCACCCCGAACCGCCTCATTCTCAACGGTGGTGACTTCTTCACTCTGCGCAAGCTGAAGGACGGCAACGGGCGTTACATCATGCAGTCCGACCTCACTGGCAGCGCCGCTTACCGGCTGTTTGATGTGCCGGTGACTGTGACCAACAAGCTTCCAGCGGGCAAGGCGATTCTGGCCAACACGAAGGAAATTGCCGTGGTACGTGACCAGAATCCGACCATGACGATCCTCACGGAGCGCTACGCGGAATACGACAAGGTGGGCATTCGAGTCACCACGCGCTTTGATCTTGGCCTGCTTCGCCCTGAGGGCGTGATCCTGCTGGAGACTGAGTAATGCCTTCGGTGAGTGATCTCCAAGCCCTTTTAGCGCGTGACGGTGGGCAACCAGAAGCGAGTAATGAGCACGCAAGCATGTCCCTGATTGCTGCTGAAGGCATCGTTGATGCTTACTGTCGAGGGCGACACAAGACCATGAGCGGCCGGTACCGGCCTGGGGTTGAGAGTGTGATCTTGCTTGTCGCTGCAAGGATTCACGGCAACCCTTCACAGGTGGCCATCAACCTCACAGTTGGACAAATGGGACAGTCCTTAGGCAAGGGATTCAATGGGCTTACCCTTGGTGAGCAGCAGATTTTGAATCGCTACCGCAAGACTGCCACGGGCTGAAAAGTGTGCCTTTTCCGTGCCCGTTTTCCCGAAATTTGGGGACGGCGGGCACGTTTTCCCTGGTAGAAGTGCCCCCAGTGGGACTCGAACCCACACTTGATCGATTTTAAGTCGACTGCCTCTGCCAATTGGGCTATAGGGGCGCACAGAAACTTGAATCTGCGCGGGAACCAGCATATCGCACCACGTGCCCGATGCTAGAAATCCGCTGGCAAAAGCGGATTCCTAATCGCTAATCAAACTGCCGACAATCCCATCCAGGATGTCCTTCTCGGAAATAACAATGCTTTGAGCCTCAGTATTGCGGTGAATCATGTCGATGATGCCGTCCACCACAACAGAACCACCACCGATCACATCGGCTCGCCCCGGATGCATGACGGGGTGGGTTAAGCGCTTGGCAACGCTTTCACTGATGAGCTGCTGCGTAATGGTGTGCAGCGACGCCGTCCTGAGCACCGCGTTGTGGATTGCGGTGGCGTCGTAACGCTCCAAACCGAGCGCCAACGCCGCGATGGTCGTGAATGTGCCGGCACAGCCAACAAAGGTGTTGGCCTTCTCAATCGGCACGATCGTTTCCACCTCGTTGATGCGTTTTGCCACATACTCCTGGGCAATTTCCACCTCGGTGGGTGTCGGAGGATCTGCTCGCATGATTCTTTCGCTCAGCCTCACACAGCCCATTTGCGTTGAATGCGCGCCAAGCAACGTTCCATTTGCTTCGCCCACAACGAATTCCGTGGATCCGCCGCCGAGGTCGATTACACAAAACGGGCCTGCAGCCGGGTCGAGATCAGCCACTGCGCCCTTGAAAGAAAGTTCGGCTTCTTCTTCACCGCTGATCACCTCAGCCTGCGCACCGGGAGAGACTTTGCTCAGCAGCGATGCTGTCATGCGGATGAAAGCTTCGCGGTTGCTGACATCGCGGGTGGCCGATGTTGCCACCATCCGCACCTTCTCCACACCAGCTTCGAGCATCACGGTTACGTATTCTTCAAGGGCATTGCGCACTCGTGCAATCGCCTCAGAGGAAAAAGCGCCCGTGGCATCCACGCCTTCGCCAAGACGCACAATTTTCATCTGACGCGTGACGTCTATCAATTCCCCACCCCGAACCTCACTGATGAGTAGGCGAATGGAATTGGTGCCGCAATCAACTGCCGCTACCCGGGTCATGCCGTTGCTCCCGGCTGCTGAGGGGTAGCAGCCCGCGAAAAATCAAATTGGTCCAGATCTATGCCCAGTTCCTCGCAGGTCGGCCACTGTTCAGGAATTGCAGTGCCGCGCAGGCCCGCATGATCCGCAGCCATGGCTACTGCCTCAGTTCCCAGCCGGAAATGTTGCGACCCTTTGGCCAGGGCGTAGGCGATAAGCACGTGCAGGCATTTGACGCGATCAGGCATGCCACCGCCACTGAAGTCTGTCCCCAGATCCTCGATGGCATTTCTTTCAGCAAGGAACGCCTCGTGAGCTTTTCGGTAGTCATTTGCCAGCGACTCGTCCGCTTCCAAACGCTCGCTCATCCATTTCATTACCTGTGCTACCTCAAGCCTGGAGGCTTCGGCGGTCAGGCGTGGGTCAGTGAGATAGAACAGCGTTGGAAAGGGAGTGCCGTCCTCGAGCTTTGGTGCCGTCTTCACTACTCCGGGAGTCCCGTCGGGGCATCGGTAGGAAATGTCAAGCACGCCACGGGGGGCTCGCCCAAGTTGTGCTTCCACGGCTGCGAGGTCGGATGCTGAAACTGTCATGCGAACATTCTCACATGCATTGCCAAGATTGACGAACCGAGTTCTCTATGGCGCGGGTGCGATGGGCAGGTGCATATCGGTCTGTTCTGCTGGCTCGCTTTCGGCAGGCGGAGTGGCAATTGATTTCCACATCGTGCGGTACCAGGGTTGATCCTTCTCCGCATTCGCCTTCGCATCGGCATCGGCATCATTCGGATCATTCAGCGCCGGATCCACCAAACGGAAGGCTGTTTCACCTTGCTCGATGAGCCCGAGGCGAAGTCGCGCCTGCTCTCGCACATAGGCTTCGTCGTTGTAGCGCTCGATATCGTTGATCAGTTGCTCTTTCTCAGCTTCTTTTTGGCTTATCGACGCCGCCACACGCTTCATTTCGGCCTTTTGCTGAAGATACGTGTTCAACGGGGTATAGATCATGAACGCCACTAACACCAGCACTGCTACCAGCGCCATGAGCCGGAAACCACCGAGCGAAAAAGGAGCCTGTAGCTTGATGCCACGCTTTTTGGGCTCGCTTCGGTGTGCCACTGGCACAGCACGCTTGTTCTTGATCCTCATAAGGCTTTTCATTCTAGCCCTGAGCAAAAAGAAAACGGGCGTCACCACAGTGTGATGACGCCCAAGTTTTCAGGGTTTAAGATGCTTAGCCCTGGAAACGGGGGAAGGCGGAGCGGCCGGCGTAGACGGCGGCGTCGCCAAGCTCCTGCTCAATACGCAGCAACTGGTTGTACTTTGCCACGCGCTCGGAGCGAGCAGGTGCACCGGTCTTGATCTGGCCGCAGCCAAGCGCAACAGCGAGATCAGCGATGGTGGTGTCTTCGGTCTCGCCGGAGCGGTGAGACATCATAGTGCGGTAGCCGTTGCGGTGAGCCAGGTCCACGGCGTCGAAGGTTTCGGTGAGGGTACCGATCTGGTTAACCTTCACCAGCAGAGCATTGGCTGCCTTCTTCTCAATGCCTTCCTTCAGACGTGCAGGGTTGGTGACGAAGAAGTCGTCGCCTACGAGCTGCACCTTGTCGCCAATGGCGGCGGTGAGGGCGGTGTAGCCCTCCCAGTCATCTTCTTGCAGCGGGTCCTCAATGGAGACGATTGGGTACTCGTTCACGAGCTGCTCGTACACCTTGGACATTTCTTCGGCGGTGTGCTCGCCACCCTCGAAGTGGTACTTGCCGTCCTTGAAGAACTCGGAGGAAGCAACGTCGAGAGCCAAGGCGATGTCCTCGCCCGGCTTGAATCCAGCCTTCTCGATGGCCTCAACGATGAGATCGAGTGCGGCCTTGGTGGAATCGACGGAGGGAGCGAAGCCACCTTCGTCGCCCAGGCCGGTGGACAGACCCTTGGCCTTGATCACGGACTTCAGTGCGTGGTACACCTCGGCGCCCATGCGAAGGGCATCAGCGAAAGACTCAGCGCCAATGGGGGCGATCATGAATTCCTGAACGTCCACGCCAGAGTCAGCGTGGGCGCCGCCGTTCACGATGTTCATCATCGGCACGGGCAGCAGGTGAGCGTTGGGGCCGCCGATGTAGCGGTAAAGCGGCAGGCCAGCAGATTCTGCAGCGGCCTTAGCAACGGCCATGGAAACGCCAAGGATGGCGTTTGCGCCAAGGCGGGACTTGTTTTCGGTGCCGTCGAGTTCGATCATCGCCTGATCGATGAGGCGTTGATCGTCAGCTTCCGCTCCTGCGATTGCGTCGGCGATTTCTTCGTTGACGTTTTCAACCGCCTTGAGCACACCCTTGCCCAGGTAGCGGTCGCCGCCGTCACGAAGTTCGTGCGCCTCGTGAACGCCGGTGGAAGCGCCCGAGGGAACGCCAGCAACACCGTGAGCTCCATCATCGAGGAATACTTCTGCTTCGACGGTGGGGTTGCCGCGGGAATCAAGAATCTCGCGTGCGAAAACGTGCATAATGTCAGCCACTGTTGGTCTCCTATAGCCGTTGTGGAAACTAGTTTCGCTCGCCTGCTGTGCAGGCTCGCTCTAGGTGTGAGTCTACGCGGGCATCGGGATTCTTGCCTGAGCAAAGCTCAAACAAAAATGTGGGATCAGACAACCCTTCATGCCCGAATTCCGTGTTCTCAGCCAATTATGCCAACAAATCGGAACTATCACCGCCCGATATACGTGAGTTTTTGCACACCCGGACAGAATGAGTCCTAAGCCTTTTGATTCAACGCATAGGAGGCCGCGGCGTTGCGGACGTTGCGCAAGTACTCACCCGATTGGTTATAGGAGTGAATTGCAGCCGTCCACCCCTCCGGCGTTGCAAGGTCACCACCCTTCGCGCACAGAAGGTTCGCTGCGGCGACGGCTGCATCATCGATTTGGTTCGGGTCGGCTACCCCGTCACCATTCGCATCGCGCCCATAGGCTCGCCAAGATTCGGGGATGAACTGCATTGGCCCGATTGCGCGATCAAATTCTTTATCGCCATCCATCTCGCCGCCATCAGTATCTTCCAGGCGAGCAAAACCCGGCGAGCCATCGAGACGTGGACCCAAAATTGGCGGAAGGACAAAACCGTTTTGGTCAATGTTTCGGCTTGCAAAAAGCTGCCCAGAATAGGTGCCGTGGCGCGTTTCCACAAAGCCGATGCCTGCCAGCGTCCCCCAGTTGAGATGGCATTCGGGATGCGATTGCTGCGCGATGAGCTGCGCATTGCCATAGGCCCGAAGGGCAGCAACAGGAATCCCTGTTTCCTCCGCAATAGGCTCCGCCCAAAACTGCAGCTTATCGCTCGTGCGACCGGGCGCGTTCACGTCGATTTGAGGCACCTCAGCGGCGTTCGCTGGAGGAACGTCATCGGGGACGTTTTGCCATTGACGTAGGGAATTTGAGCTATCGATGGCGCTCAAACCCCAACCAACCAGCGCAATGATAAGGACTATCGCGAGCAGCACTGCCGCTGCACACCCTGCTGTTCCTCGCGCCGTTTTCGCCATGGCGAGCTATCCTACAACAGTTTGCCCGCTTCCCAGAGACGCATCTGCTCATCGGTGTCAACGACCTCGGTGGTGCCGTCGAAAAGGTAAGGGGCACGCTTTTGCATCTTGTCTACAAAGGCAGCCGCGACGTCGTTGATATTGAAAGCACCACGACGATCGGCAATTTCGGCATGGAAAAGCACCTGAAGGAGTAGATCCGCGAGCTCGTCGCAAAGCTCCTGATCGCTGACATTATTCTCAACGGCTTCTCGAAACTCCGCCGCTTCTTCATCAAGGTACGCGAGCAGACTTTGATGGGTTTGCAACTGCTCCCACTCCCCTAGGCGCAGCGCTCGCTCCATCGTTCGCATCGCCTGTCCGAGGGATTCGTGGCGGCTAGGGACTTCGAGAACGCGCTCCCCACGCTGCTGAGCAGCTAGAACTTGCTCGTTACGTTCATCGGTACTCACCAGCAGCGTTTCACTTCCCGGCTTGACGCAGTCACCGAAATCCCAGCGAACCTGTACCGGAACTTCGTCGGTGTAGGTGACTGTGCCACGAAGCGAAGAAATGAAATCAAAGGGAATCAGCGTTGGCCAGCGAGCATCCAGGAGCAAAACGGTCATGAGCACCATGATAGAACCACGCCGAATCGGGTACACGAATTCCCCGATTTTTTGCCCTTAACCATTGAACACTATGCTAAAACTGATATAGGTAAGCCATTCCTAACTTCACTATTTTGGATAGAAGGATTCCATGCGTAACTCTCGCCCAGCACTCGCCGCCGCAACCCTGACACTCACCGCCCTGCTCGCTGCTTGCTCAAGCGGAGATGATCAGGCCACCGTAGACAAGACCAATGACACCACCACCGTCACCTCAACGGACTCGGACAAAGACAGCAAGCAAGATGCTCAAAGCGGTGAGCAGCAGGCCGCCGTGTCCGACTACACCGGCTACGTCCGCGGACAAGTCTCGAGCCTCCAAGGTGTCGGAGGCGATTTCATCGCCGCTGTGAAGGCAGGGGACGTGGAAAAGTCCAAGGAGCTCTATCCCGTTGCGCGCCAGCCCTACGAGCGCATCGAGCCAGTGGCTGAATCCTTCGGTGATCTCGACGCCCGCATTGACCAGCGCGAGGCAGACCTCGAGCAGGGGGATCAGTGGAGCGGATTCCACAAGATCGAAAAGGCCCTGTGGGTTGATGGCCAGATCACTGACGAAACCAAGAAGGACGCCGAGCAGCTTTCCAAGGACATCGAGGAATTGGCAAAGAAGGTCAATGCCGCGGACTATGAGCTGAACGTCGACGAGATCGCTCACGGCGCACAGGAGCTCCTCGACGAGGTATCTACCTCGAAGATCACCGGTGAGGAAAATGTATTCTCCCACGCAGACCTCTACGATTTCGAAGCCAACCTGGAAGGATCCAAGTCTGCAGTCAACTCTCTGGCACCGGTGATTTCGAAGACGCAGCCAGAACTGCTCGGTGAGATCAACTCCGAGTTCGGCAAGGTAATGGGAATGCTCGGCCAGTACCGCCAAGGTGACGGCTTCGTGTCCTATGAGCAGGTGAACGAGCAGCAACGCAAGGAGCTGTCCTCCGCGCTTGATGCCCTCACCGCCAAGGTAGCCGAGGTGCAACAGGCCGTGGCATCGTGACCCCTCGGCTGAGCCGTCGCACTTTCCTCACCACGGCAGGTGCGCTCGGCGCGATCGCCGCGGGAGCGACTGCGTGCAGCACCGAAGCCACGAAACGCTCCACGTCTAACGTGGTGGATTTCCATGGAGAGCATCAAGCTGGCATCACCACAAAACAGCAAGATCACCTGCATTTCGCGTCCTTCGATGTGATTACTGAAGATCGCGAGAAGCTGCAAGACTTGCTCAAAGAATGGACCGAGATCGCTCGACGAATGTGTCGCGGCGAACTCGCCGAGCCCGGTGCCATGGAAGACACTGGCCAGGCACAGGTTCCCGATGACTCCGGCGAGGCTTACGATCTCCCCGCCTCGAACCTCACCGTTACGGTCGGCTTTGGGCCCTCGCTTTTCGACGATCGCTTCGGGTTCAAACGGGTCCGCCCGAAGGAATTGACGCCACTGCCCCACTTCTCCGGCGACCTCACCCGCAAGGAGATTTCCAACGGCGATCTTTGTGTGCAGGCCTGCGCCGATAACCCCCAAGTAGCGGTGCACGCGGTGCGAAACCTCGCCCGCGTTGGTGCCGGCATTGTGGCAGTGCGGTGGTCGCAACTCGGATTTGGTCACGCTTCCGCCACCACCCGGGACCAGCAAACCCCCAGAAATCTCTTTGGCTTTAAAGACGGCACGAACAATATCAAGGCCGAAGATCAAGAAACCCTAGATCAATACGTGTGGGTGCGCGATGCTGATTCCTGGATGGATGGTGGCACCTACTTGATTGCACGGCGTATCCGGATGCTGATTGAAAATTGGGATCGCCAGGTGCTCCGTGAGCAAGAAGGCACCTTCGGCCGCGAAAAGCGCAGCGGAGCACCACTCGGCGCGAGTGATGAATTCGACCCCTTGCCCTTGGAGTCCAAGGACGAGCGCGGAGAACCACTGGTACCACTAGACGCCCACTCGCGCCTTGCTAGCCCTGCAGAAAACGCGGGTCAGCACATGCTGCGGCGAGCCTATAACTTTACGGACGGCTCGGACGGTTTCGGGCACCTTGATGCCGGGCTCTTTTTCATCGCCATGGTGGCGGCACCCAGCGAAAGTTTCATCCCGATCCAGTCGAAGCTCGCAAAAAATGATCGCCTCAACGAATACGTCCGCTACGAGTCTTCCTCGATTTTCGCTATCCCACCTGGGCTTCGCGACGAACAAGACTACTTCGGACGTACCCTGTTTGAAGCACGTGCCTAGCGCAGGCGGAACTTTTTCCGCCGCGCTTCTCGGCGCTCCTCTTCATCGAAGTCATCACTGCTGACTACACGTCGGGCGCGCTTAGGGGCAGGCGTGGCCTGAGCTCGAGAAGCACCAGCGACCACCAGCGATTCACCCAGCTCCTCACCGCTGACGCTGACCCGATCAACGTTGAACATTGCGGCGATGAAGTCTGCTACCCATTGCAACAGCGCGACGTCGCGAAGCTGCTTGTCCGTCACGTTGGGGCCTTCTTTGGGCATGCTGAGCTGGATCGCTTTCGCCGCAGCTCGATACGCTGCGCTCGGGGCCAGGCGCTTCAGGCGCACCTGCTGGGAATCTGCGAGCACCACAGGATGCACTTTGATTCGTGTGCCTTGAACACCGATGTCGCTAATCCCCGCGGAGCGTGCCAGCAGGCGAAGTCGAGCGACGGCTAGAAGGCGCGATACCGGCTCGGGAACCTGGCCGTAACGATCTTCCATCTCCTCGATCACGCCTTGGATCTCGGCATTGTTGCTAGCCGATGCGAGCTTTCGATACACCTCGAGGCGAAGCCTTTCGGCGGCGATATAGTCATCCGGGATGTGAGCATCCACGGGCAAGTCGATACGGATTTCCTTCGGTCCTTGGTCACTGGCGTCGATGACCTTGCCGTCTGCCATGGCACGATATGCCTCCACAGCTTCGCCGACGAGGCGCACGTAGAGATCAAAGCCAACTCCAGCGATATGTCCTGACTGCTCAGCTCCCAACACATTGCCAGCACCACGCATTTCCAGATCCTTCATGGCCACCGCCATGCCCGCGCCCAGGTCATTGTTTTGGGCGATAGTGGCGAGGCGATCGTAGGAGGTCTCGGTGAGTGTTTGTCCCTTGGGATACAGGAAGTAGGCGTAGCCACGCTCGCGTGAACGCCCAACGCGCCCACGCAATTGGTGCAGTTGCGAAAGACCCATGTGATGCGCATTTTCCACGATCAAGGTGTTGGCGTTGGCGATGTCCAGGCCGGTCTCCACAATGGTGGTACACACGAGGACGTCGTATTCGCGATTCCAAAAGCCCTGCACAGTTTGTTCGAGCTGTTCCTCGCCCATCTGTCCGTGTGCAACTACAATTCGTGCCTCCGGCACAAGATCGCGCAGCTCGCGGGCACGCTTCTCAATGTCTGCGACCTTGTTATGCACGAAGAACACCTGGCCATCTCGCAACAGTTCGCGCCGAATAGCTGCGGCCACCTGCTTTTCCTCATAGGCGCCTACATAGGTCAGAATCGGATGGCGGTCCTGGGGCGGGGTGAGAATTGTAGACATTTCTCGGATACCCGCCATCGACATCTCCAGTGTCCTGGGGATGGGTGTAGCAGACATGGTGAGCACATCCACGTGGCTTCGCAGCGCCTTAATGTGCTCCTTGTGCTCCACACCGAAGCGCTGCTCCTCATCAACCACAACGAGGCCGAGGTTTTTCCACTGCACGCCGGTCTGCAGCAAGCGATGAGTGCCGATGACGATGTCTACGCTGCCGTCGGCAAGCCCCTTGAGCGTTTCTTTCGCCTCGGCGGAGGAACTGAAGCGGCTTAGGCCCTTGATGGTGACGGGGAATCCGGCCATACGTTCTTCGAAGGTGCTGAGGTGCTGTTGCGCCAGCAAGGTCGTGGGAACGAGGACGGCCACTTGGCGGCCATCCTGCACAGCTTTGAACGCCGCACGCACGGCAACCTCAGTCTTACCGTAGCCGACATCGCCAACCACCACGCGGTCCATGGGCGAGGACTTCTCCATATCCTCTTTCACGGCATCGATGGCGAGCATCTGGTCTTCGGTCTCCACGAAGGGGAAGTTATCTTCCAATTCGCGCTGCCAAGGATTGTCCGGGGCAAAAGCGTGACCGGGGGCGGCCTGACGTTTGGCGTAGAGCTCGACCAGTTCGCCAGCGATTTCACGAACTGCGGCGCGCGCCTTCTTTTTTGTGTTCTTCCAGTCGGAGCCGCCCATTTTGGACAAGGTGGGCTTCTCCCCGCCCACATACTTGCTCAGCATGTCCAAGGAATCCATGGGCACATAGAGCTGGTCCGCAGGCTGGCCGCGCTTAGATGGCGCGTATTCAAGCACGATGTACTCGCGTCGGCTGGTCTCACCACCGGTATTGATGGTGCGCTCGGTCATCGTGACAAAGCGACCGATGCCGTGGGTTTCGTGCACCACGTAATCACCCGCTTTAAGCGCCAAGGGGTCCACCCGGTTTCGTTTCTTTGCTGGGCGGCGCTTGGCACCCGCGATGTCTCCGACGCGATTACCGGTGAGGTCTGTTTCAGTGATGACCACGAGTGGCAGTGCCTCGGCACCGGCGATCTTGCGCACCTTCGGAAAGATGAGCCCGGCGTGGCTAAGCGCCTGATAGAGCGTGACTTCGCCTGGGCTCGGCTCCCATCCCGGGGTTGCAACTTTGGCTCGGATCCCCTGTTCAGCAAAGCGCTCTTTCATGCGCTTCATCGCTCCTTGTGCGGGAGCGATGAAAGCAGCACGTCCACCGGCATTCGTGTGTGCCAATAACAACGACATCATCGCTTCAATCTGCTGCAGATCACCGCGCGGCGTTGGCCCTGCCTCAAACTCGAGGGGCAGGGTTTGGGTCTCGTCGGCTGCAAACATGCCAGGAGGCGCGAACGTCCACCACGGCATGGAACGATCGCGGGCGCTGGCCTCCAGAGATTCATAGGAGCGGTAGGAGCTGGCTTCAAGGTCCAGGCCTTCCGCCGCCACCGGGCCCGCAGCTCCCATCGCTGCCGCTTCCCAACCGGCCGCGAGGAACTCATCGTCTGTGGCCTTGAGGTCTTCAATACGACGTCGAATACGTTCGGGATCCATCACGAGCACGTGGGTGCCTACTGGCATCAGCTCCGGCAATGACACCATCGGCGTGTCCACTAATGCTGGAATGAGCGCCTCCATGCCTGGGGAGGGCACCCCCTCGGCGATGCTGCTCAAAAGTTCCTGCAATGTGGGGTTGCCTTGGTATTGGCGGGCTAATTCCTCTGCCCGAGCGGCGACCTCGGGAGTGATGAGCAGCTCCCTAGCCGGGAATATCTCAACGGCATCCACCGTCATGCCTTGGAAAGCACGCTGATCCGCCACGGAAAATTCGCGGATCTCGCTGACCTCGTCACCCCAGAATTCGATGCGGACTGGCTGTTCAGCGGTGGTTGGGAAAATGTCAAGGATGCCACCGCGTGTAGCAAACTCGCCGCGCTTGGCCACCAAATCCACGTGCTGATACGCGCGGTACACCAGATCTCGCTGCAACTGTTCGAAGTCATATTCCCGCTCCGCAACAATCCGCAGTGCTTCTCGGCCAGGATTCTTCGCCAACAGCGGCTGGCAAAAACCACGGGCGGCGGTCACCACAACACGCAGCGAATCAAGATGATCCAGAACTTTCGCCCGCTGACCAATCACATCCGCTGCAGGGCTGAGGCGCTCGTGTGGCAATGTCTCCCAGGCGGGGAACCACGCCACTTGCTCGCCCATCATCGCCTTCAGCTCCGCGGTGAGGTCCTCAGCGTCACGCCCAGTTGGCGTCACCACCAGCATGGGCGCCTTGTGCGCCAAAGCTCCGACCGCCCAAGGGCGCACCTGTTGCAGCCCGGTGATGTGCAACGACGGCTCATCGATATGAGCGCAGAGACCTTTGAGCTTGGGGTCGGTGGCCGCCACTTTGAGCAGGCCGGCGAGCATTGCAGGGCCGTGTGCCACGAACGCTATCTCCTCGGTGTGGTGTGTGTTGATGTTCTAGCCGCGCTTGAGCGTACATTGTCACCCCCGAACGCAGTGCCGAGCACACTCGGTTCTGCGTCTTGATCCGCGGAAAGTTCGGGATTTGCCTCGATGCCAGCAAGCCCGTTCCAACACAGGTTGACGATGTGCGCGGCTACTTGTTCTTTCGAGTATTCGCGAGCATCGAGCCACCATTGCGCAGTCATGGACACCATGCCCACAAGGGCTTGACCATAAAGAACGGCCACATTGGGGTCCAACCCGGATCGCTCAAAAGCCTGGCCCAAAATGTACGACACTTGATTGACGGCATCGTTGAGCAAGGTGGAGTAGCTGCGCGGCCCCGGCTCGCCTTCCGCAGGAACCATGTCGCGCACCAGGATTTGGAAGCCATCCGTTTCTTCCTCCACATAGCTCAACAGCGCCAGCACAGCTTGCTCGATACGACGGCGCGAGCGCCCGTGCTCTAGAGACTCGGTGATGACGCGTTCAAGATGCTGCATTTCCCGGTCAACGACCACCGCGTATAGCCCCTCCTTGCCGCCGAAGTGCTGATAGACCACGGGTTTTGACACCCCGGCGCGCGCGGCGACTTCCTCCACGCTGGCGCCCTCAAATCCACGTTCGGCAAACAGCGATCGCCCAATGCTGATGAGTTGTTCGCGGCGTTCGCGGCCCGACATTCGCTGCTTACTCATAACACTTAAGGCTATCTTGTCCTGCCCGTTTCATAAGCATCCCAGTTGTGTTGTATGCTAGGAACCCGTTGCAAGGCTTGCTTTCAAGCTTTTCGACGATTCCCTGTGGTGTAATTGGCAACACTACGGTTTTTGGTACCGTCATTCTAGGTTCGAGTCCTGGCAGGGAAGCTAGTGTTGGTGAGCAGAACGTTCATCATCTTTGGCCCGGGAGTAAGCGGTATCGATCTTCGCTTTCTCACCGGGTTTCATCTTTATGAACTGCCCCATCAAGCCCTGGTCCTCATGAAACAGCATGTGGCAGTGATACATGTAGGGGTAGTTCGCGTCGGTGTACTGACCGAATTCCACTAAGAGTTTTGCCTGCGCGTTGGGCGGTAGCGTGACGGTGTCTTTCCAGCCCTCACTATCGAAGGCAGCTTCGGTGCCGGTGACTTCCAGTACTTGGAAGGCCGCGTCGTGGATGTGGAAGTTGTGCATCCAATCCGCATTGCCATTGCGGACGTGCCAGATTTCCGGCTGTTCGTGGGCGATCACAAGGTCAACCCGGTCCATGTCCATGGACTTGCCGTTGATTTGGAAACCGTTGAGCTCAAAATGGCGTTCGATGAGGCCCTCAAGTTTTGGCGCTGGACGTTTGCTGAGCTGCGCGCTCGGCGCAGGTGCATCTTGTAGCTTTTGAGCCGCGCGAAGCAAGAGCAAGTCATGTGATTCTTTCAAACGAAAATCGGGGGCGAAACCGTCTTCGGGTACCCCAAGGTTGTCTTCGAAGCCTAGTGAACGCAGCATCACCTCTTCACCGGGCGAGCACTCCACCACGATCTCGCAACGCTCTCCGGGTCCGAGCGTGACTGAGGTGACTTCCCGTGGGACGTCGAAAAGCCCAGCATCGCTGGCAATGTGGAGGAATGGTCGCTGATCCTGAAAGCCAATGCGGTGAAAACGCATGGTCGAGCCGTCCAGGAGACGCAGACGCACACGCTTGGTGCTTGGCTCGAAGACCGGGTCACTGATGCCATTGACGTGGATGATGTCGCCGAGCATGCCAACATCTGGATCCTGCGTTTCATCCAAGGTGCCGTCGGCGTTGATGTTCGCGTCCATCAGCACCACTGGGATGTCATCAACGCCGTAGTTTCGGGGAAGTGAAAGGCGATCGGAAAACTCATCTTCGATAATCATCATCCCCGCCAAACCCCGGTATGCCTGCACGCCGGTTTTACCATGTGGGTGGGGGTGATACCAGATGGTTGCGGCGGG
Organism: Corynebacterium gerontici; assembly: GCF_003813985.1. Taxonomy (NCBI): domain Bacteria; kingdom Bacillati; phylum Actinomycetota; class Actinomycetes; order Mycobacteriales; family Corynebacteriaceae; genus Corynebacterium; species Corynebacterium gerontici. The sequence goes on along the minus strand of NZ_CP033897.1, from coordinate 786,486 downwards.
CTGATCCACCTCGAACTGCGCCGCCCACTCCTCCCCCGGATCAATGGGCGAATGAGGTCCACCATCGGCCTTGGCAGGAACCAGGGCACCGTGCCAATGGACCGAGGTACGTTCCGGCAGCGTGCTGCGAACCTTGAGTTCTACTTTGTCTCCCCTGCTCACCTTGATAGTGGGCCCCAGGTGGTTACCGTTAAACCCCCAGGTGGGAGTTTGTACGCCGGGAAGAATTTCGCTGGTGCCCGTTTGGGCCACTAACAACGTGCTGAGGCGATCCCCCTTCAGCTCGAACTTTGCCAAAGGCGGGATGGGCAGGCTGCGGCGATGATCCGATGTCACCTTGGGTGCCGGTTGTCGCTGAGGTTGTGAATCTTTGGAATCGCAAGCACTGAGGCCGACGGCGGCCATCGCGCCTAAGGAAGTGATCTGAAGCATCTGGCGACGAGTAGCCCGCATGCGCAACCTTTCCCGGTCAAAGTATCAATCAAAAGTTGAGGGGTCTGGATTCATCTAACCACGCACAAAGAACACCGCGAAAGCCTTATACAGTGGACGCCATGAGCGAGAAGCGCAATGCGACACTGTTTGTCTACTCAAACGCCCTACAAAACATCGGCGACAACATCGTCGCCGCAAAAACAGTGCTGCCGTGGATCTTCGCAGCGCTCGGGGTTCCGCACGCTTTCACCTCAATGCTCGTTCCGATTCGCGAATCGGGCTCGATGCTCCCCCAGGCCTTAATCACTGGATGGGTGCTCAAACAACCCAGCCGCAAGCGGGTGTGGATCATCGGCTCGCTCGGGCAGGCAGCCGCCGCGGCTGGTATCGGTATTGCAGCGCTTTTCCTCCGTGGTTGGGCGATGGGCATTGTGTCACTGTGTTTACTAGCTGTTTTCGCACTCACGCGCTCGCTGTGCTCCATCAGCTCCAAAGACGTACAAGGCAGAACGATCTCGAAGGGAAAGCGCGGACGAGTCTCGGGTCGCGCCGCTGCAGTGGGCGGTATCGCTTCTCTCATCGTCGGACTCGGCCTTGCACTCCTTGGTCAAGGCGCACCCAGTTGGGCACTGGCGTGCCTGATTATCGCCGCTGCTACGATGTGGGTGTTTGCCTCCTTGGTGTTCCGCAATATTGAGGAGCCAGAGGCAGAGCCGCAACACACGAAACAAGCAGCGAGCGGGTGGTTAAGCGATTGTTTTGATCTATTGCGCAAAGATCGCGACTTTCTCAGATTCGTTAGTGTTCGCTCACTGCTATTAGTCACCGCACTCTCAACTGCTTTCTTAGTCACCTTGGCTCACGAAAAGGGCTCGGGCTTTGGAGGTCTGGCGATCTTCATGATCGTCAATGGTGTCGCAACCTTCGTCGGCAGTTGGATCTCCGGGAAACTCTCGGACATTTCCTCAAAGAAGGTGATGGAATATGGGTCTGCGGTGGCGTCGATAAGCTTGCTGCTCACCATCACCTGCATCCACGCCATACCCTCAAGCACCACCCTGCTCCTGCCAACAGCGTTTTTTCTGGTCACCGTGGTGCACTCGGGGATTCGGGTAGCTAGAAAGACGTACGTGGTGGACATGGCAGAAGGCGACGAGCGCACCAAATATGTCGCGAATGCCAACACGCTTATGGGATTAGTCTTGCTCGGCGTCGGTGGCATCTCAGCGGTATTCGCCCACTTCGGAGCAGATATCGCCGTGGTGTTCCTCGCCATCATGGGTCTGCTCGGCAGCTTCTTGGCTCGGGGGATGAAAGACGTTTCTGCAAACGCGGGCGCACCAAGCAAGTAAGCTCTACTAGGCGAATATCCTCAACCCGGAAGCAAGCAACACGTGACTACACACACTTCCCCAACCGCAGTGGTGGTGCTGGCAGCAGGAGCTGGCACCCGAATGAAATCAAAACTTCAAAAAACCCTGCACAGCATCGGCGGGCGCTCCCTGCTTTCCCACTCCCTCCACGCCGCAGCCGGAATTAATCCAGATAAGATCGTCGCTGTCATTGGACATCGGCGTGAGCAAGTGGAACCCGCGGTGAGGGCGGTCTCGGATTCCCTGGACGGGGTCACCATCGACGTAGCGGTGCAAGAAGAACAAAACGGCACCGGCCATGCAGTGCAATGCGGTATGACAGCACTCGAGGGCTTTGAGGGCACCGTGGTAGTCACCAACGGCGATGTTCCCTTGCTGCGCCCCGAGACGCTCAAGCTCTTAGTGGAGGCGCACAGCAAAGTTCCCACAGCCGTGACGGTTCTCAGCATGGTGCTCGATGACCCAACGGGGTACGGGCGCATCGTGCGTTCCGGCGACGGCGAAGTCACCGCCATCGTTGAACAAAAAGACGGCGACCCAGCCACACTCGCGATCAAGGAAGTCAATTCCGGCGTTTTCGCCTTCGACGCCGCAATCCTCCGCGGGGCGCTGGGGCAACTGCGTGCGGACAATGCCCAAGGCGAGCTCTACCTCACTGACGTGCTCAGCATTGCCCGCAACGAAGGACACCCGGTACGCGGCTATCGCGCCGAAGACGCTGGTGAACTCGCCGGCGTCAATGATCGAGTCCAACTCGCTGCCGCAGGCCGCGAACTGAACCGCCGCACCGTGGAAGCCGCCATGCGCGCCGGGGCTACAGTGGTGGATCCTGAAAGCACCTGGATTGACGTTGAAGTCAACATTGGCCAAGACGTCACCATTTTGCCTGGCACCCAACTGTTGGGCACCACGAGCATTGCCGACGGCGCAACCATCGGCCCCGACACCACGCTGAGCAACGTGGCTGTGGGCGAGGATGCCTCGGTGATCCGTACCCACGCCCAGGACTCGAGCATCGGCGACCGCGCTCAAGTTGGTCCTTTTACCTACCTGCGCCCCGGCACGCACCTGGCGGAGCACGGCAAGCTCGGTGGCTTTGTGGAGGCAAAAAACGCCACCATCGGCCGCGGCTCGAAGGTGCCGCATCTAACGTACATCGGTGATGCAACCGTGGGCGAAGAATCCAATATCGGCGCCTCCAGCGTTTTCGTGAACTACGACGGCGTGAACAAACACCACACCACCATCGGCTCTCACGTGCGCACAGGTTCCGACACCATGTTCATTGCGCCAGTGAACGTGGGTGATGGCGCGTATTCGGGAGCAGGTACAGTGATTAAAGAAGACGTTCCCCCGGGAGCGCTCGTGGTCTCCGGCGGCAAACAACGCAATATTGAGGGTTGGGTGAGCAAGAAGCGCCCCGGCACTCCCGCAGCGCGCGCCGCCGAAGCAGCAATGAAGGCATCCGGCCAACAAACCGAGGAAGGTTAATATCCGCATGACATGCCAAAATGCGTCGACGAACGAAAAGAACATGATGCTGTTCTCCGGGCGTGCGCACCCGGAGCTCGCCGAGGCGGTCGCCCGCGAACTGGGCACAGAGATCACGCCCACCACTGCGCGTGACTTCGCAAATGGCGAGATCTTCGTCCGCTTCGAGGAATCCGTCCGTGGCTGTGACGCCTTCGTGCTGCAGTCCCACCGCCAGCCACTGAACAAGTGGCTGATGGAACAACTCATCATGATTGATGCGCTCAAGCGTGGCTCCGCCAAGCGCATCACCGCAATTTTGCCCTTCTACCCCTATGCCCGTCAGGACAAGAAGCACCGCGGCCGTGAGCCGATTTCCGCCCGCCTGGTAGCGGATCTCCTTCGCACCGCTGGCGCAGATCGCATCGTGAGCGTGGACCTGCACACTGATCAGATTCAAGGATTCTTCGACGGTCCCGTGGATCACATGCACGCGATGCCCATCCTCACCGACTACATCAAGTCCAAGTACACCCTGGACAATATCGTGGTGGTCTCCCCCGACGCCGGCCGTGTGAAGGTGGCCGAGAAGTGGGCTAACACCCTGGGCGATGCACCCATGGCATTCGTTCACAAAACCCGCAGCGTGGACACCGCCAACCAAGTGGTAGCCAACCGCGTGGTCGGCGACGTGGCAGGCAAGACTGCCGTGCTGCTCGACGACATGATTGACACCGGCGGAACCATCGCCGGTGCCGTCGGCGTGCTTCGCGATGCCGGTGCAGAAGACGTGATCATCGCCTGCACACACGGTGTGTTCTCTGATCCTGCCCGCGAACGTCTCTCTGGCTGTGGCGCCAAGGAAGTTATTACGACGGACACCCTCCCGCAGGACACCGAGGGTTGGGAAAACCTCACCGTGCTCTCCATCGCCCCGCTGCTGGCGAAGACGATCCACGAGATCTTTGAAAACGGCTCGGTTACAACGCTGTTTGAGGGTTCCGCCTAGTGCAGGAATCCAATAGGCACTCTGCCCCCAAGGACTGGCCCGGACTCTATGGCTATCAATTGGGGGCATTGCTCTGTGATGGCTCAACCGTATTCCGGGTATTTGCGCCTGAAGCCCAGGACGTCCAGCTCCTCGTCAACGGCGAGCTCTTCTCGATGAGCCCAACGCGTGAGGGCTATTGGGAATCGCGGCAACCAGGCGAGCTCGAGGGGGTCGAGTACCAGTTCATCGTCGATGGGCGCGTATGCAATGACCCCAACGCTCGCGCCAGCTTGGCCAATAGTGGTGTCTCGGTGGTGGTGCGCCCCGATCCCCTTCCTCGCGCCGAGCCCTTTGCAGGCAACCCGGTCATTTACGAGGCGCACGTTCGCGATATGACCATAGGCCCAGAGAACGGCATTACGCACAAAGGCAAGTTCCTAGGCCTGGCTGAACGCGGTACCACCACGCCCGAGGGCCAGCCAACAGGGCTGGACTACATCGCTTCCCTGGGCGTCACGCATATCCAGCTTTTGCCCATCTTTGACTTCGCCACGGTGGATGAGCTGGGCGATCTCAGCTTCAATGCCCAGTACAACTGGGGCTATGATCCGGCGCAATACAACGTGCCGGAGGGCTCCTATGCCACAGATCCGAGTGATCCTTTGTGCCGCATCCGCGAGTTGAAAATGATGATTCAGGCGATGCATGACGCAGGTCTTCGCGTGATCATGGACGTGGTGTATAACCATGTGTTCGACGTGGCACAATCTCCCTTGCATCACACCGCTCCCGGCTACTATTTCCGCTACCGCAGGGGCCACCTGCTCAACGGCACAGGGGTGGGCAATGAGACGGCTTCTGAGCAGCCGATGATGCGCAAGCTCATGGTGGATTCGGTGATGTATTGGGCCAAGGAATTCGCCATCGACGGCTTCCGTTTTGATCTCATGGGAATCCACGACGTGGAGACGATGAATGAGATTCGCCGCGCGTTAGACACGATCGATCCGAGTATCATCGTCCTCGGCGAAGGCTGGCATATGGGGAATCATCCGAAGGGTGTCGTTCCCGCCAACATGGGCAATGCCCACCTCATGCCGCGCATTTTCCACTTCAACGATCGTTTCCGCGACGCAATGAAGGGCCCGGCGCTGGTCGAGCATTCCACGGGCGTGATTTCGGGGGCTCGCAACGAATCCTTAATGCGCCAGCTCTTCGAGGAGCTCAGCGGCAAGGGGCTAGATCAGTCGGTCGTTTATAACGAGGCCCACGACAACGCCACGATGTTTGACAAGCTGACGTCCACGATGCCTCGCACGAGCGAACAGGAAGTACTGGATCGCTGCGCCCTGGCAACGGCGCTGCAATTCTTTGCCCGCGGCCTGGTGTTCATTCACGCAGGTCAGGAGATGATGCGCACCAAGGGCGGGGATGAGAATTCCTACCGCTCCCCGGATCATGTCAATGCCTTCGATTATGAGCGCGCACGGCAGCTTAAGCAGTACGTGGACCGTTTCCGCCAGCTTTGTGCTTTTCGACGTTCCTACGCCCCCGACTCCATCGAGGCCGTTGAGATCACGTCTTCGCATGTGGTGTTCAAAGTTGATGGGCGCACCTTGCTCTTCGAGCCGAATCCGCCACGCTTGGTGGACTTGGAGCACCCGCAAATGGATGTGCTACTCTAGCTGAGTCTCGGCGAGGGTTCGCACCCATTGCGAACCGTTATCGACGCGATCCATTGCACTTTCGTGCTGGCTTTTGTCGTGTATGCCGAAAAGACTTTCAATCAACTTAGGAGATATGACAATGGCTCAGTACCCCACCATTGCCGCTAAGCCCCGCGATGAGTTCGGCAAGGGCGCTGCCCGCCGCCTGCGTCGCGCAGGTTTCGTGCCCGGTGTTATCTACGGCGGCGCACTTGAAGATCCGATCCACTTCGCTGTGGACATCCTGGAGCTCCACGCTCTGATCCGTAACAATGGCGCAAACGCCGTGTTCGAGCTCGACCTCGAAGGTGAGCCGCACCTCGCCATGGTCAAGCACGTTGACCAGAACGTTCTCACCCTAAACGTAGACCACGTTGATCTGCTCGCCATCAAGCGTGGCGAAAAGGTTGAGGTTGAGGTTCCCGTGGTGCTCGAAGGTGAAGTTGCACAGGGCGCTCAGCTCGTGCAGGACGCCGACGTTGTGCTCGTTGAGGCCGACGTGCTCTCCATCCCCGAAGAGATCATCCACTCCGTTGAAGGCGCAGAGATCGACACCAAGATCCTTGCTTCTGACCTGCAGATGCCTGCAAACACCACCCTCATTGCTGACCCCGAGACGGTCATCGGTTCCGTGGGCCACGAAGAGGTTGCTGAGGAGCCTGAGGACGCCGAGGAGCAGGCCGCCGAGGAAATCGACGAGACCGACGCTTCTGAGGTTGAGGCCACCGAAGAAGACGCTACCTAAACAGCGTCTGAGATCCCGCCCCGCGCCGAAATGCTTTTCGACGTGCGGGGCGCTTCGCGTATCAGGAGGTATTCACCGCATGCATCTAGTGGTTGGGCTGGGCAACCCTGGCCCCAAATACACCGGCACCAGGCACAATATCGGCGTCGCTGCGCTTGATGAGCTCGCCGATCGCCACGGATCCAGCTTTTCTGGACACAAGCGCACCAACACTGATGTGGCACAGATTCGAGTCAATGGCCAGCCGGTGCTGCTCGCCCGGCCGCGCAGCCTGATGAATCTTTCGGGACAGCCGGTGAAGGCTCTTATGGGCTTTTTCAAACTGCCTCCAACGCAACTCATCGTGCTCTTCGACGACCTCGAATTGGACTTCGGTGAGGTTCACGGCCGTCTCGGCGGTGGGGATCACGGGCACAAGGGGCTTCGCTCGATTTCCCAACACTTGGGCACCAAGGAGTATTACAAGGTTGGCTTGGGGATTGGGCGGCCGCCGGGGCGCATGGACGTTGCCAGTTTTGTGCTGAAGCCTTTCGCCGCGCGCGAAAAAGACAGCGTCCCGATTTTGTGCGCCGATGGCGCGGATGCTGTGGAGTCGATCATCGCTGAATAGGATGATCACCATGGGCATCTTTTCCAAGCTTTTCCGCCGCAATACCGAGCAGCTTCACGCCGATTGGTTGGTCATCGGCCTGGGTAATCCAGGGGCGCAGTATGAGCGGAATCGTCATAATGTTGGGTACATGGGCGTCGATAAGCTGCTTGACGGCCCGCTTATGGCCTACCCCGGCGGGGCTCCGGCACTGATGCGTATCCAGAATCTCGTGGGGAAACGGGTGGCGTTCGTCCGCTCAACCACGTACATGAACCTTTCCGGGGAAGCCGTATCTCCACTGGTCCAGCGCCTGCACATCCCGCTTGAACGCGTGATAGTGCTGCACGACGAATTGGATTTGCCCGCTGGGCGCGTGCGCATCAAATCCGGCGGAAATGAAAACGGGCACAATGGCCTGAAGTCAATCACGCAGCACCTTGGCACCCGGGAATACCTTCGGGTACGCATGGGCATCGGACGCCCCGCCGCGGGAGTCGCAGTGCCGGATTATGTGCTCAGCGACATCGACGCCCCCACCGCCACCGACCTGGCCGACACCGCTGCCCGCGCCGTTGCATTGATCGTGTCTGAAGGCGTGGCGCAGGCTCAACAAGAAATTCATAGGAAATAGCTCACCATGCGAACCATCGTGATTACTGGAGCCAGCTCCGGCGTTGGCCGCGAGGCGGCTCGGCACCTGGCAGCGGCCTGTGACAACCGCCTCATTCTTGTGGGACGCAACCGCGAGCGCACCAATGCCATCGCCTCGGAGCTTGGCGCTCAGGCTATCGTGGCGGATTTCGCGCGCCTAGATGATGTGCGGGCTTTGGCCGAACAACTGCGCGGGGAGCGTATCGACGTGCTAGCCAACAACGCCGGTGGGCTGTTTGACGGGCCCAAAATCACCGATGACGGCTACGAGCTAACGTTTCAAGTCAATCACTTGGCTCCCATGCTGCTTGTCCATGAATTGTTGCCGCAACTGTTTGATTCCAACGCTCGTGTTATTGCCACCTCTAGCATGGCCAATGTGCTCTTCGGCCGACCGGCGTTGGACGATATTCAGGGCTTGAACAAGTTCGATCAGCACCGCGCCTACGGCAATGCCAAGCTGGCCAATCTCATCTTCGCCCAGGAGCTGCATCGCCGCTACCATCCGCGCATCGCCACTTGCTCTTTCCACCCCGGCGTGGTCGCGTCGAATTTCTCCCGAGATACAGGCTCATGGATGCGCAAATTCTACGAATCCCGGCTGATCAAACCCTTCGGTATCTCCGATGTGCAGGGCGGAGAAAATTTAGCGTACTTCATCGACGGCACTCCTGGTATTGCGTGGCAATCGGGGGAGTATTACGGGGATCGTCGAAAAGCTGGGTTCAAGCATCCCTTTGCCCGAAAGCCCGATCAATCGGCTAAGCATTTCGAGATCTGCTCCTCGCTGCTGGGCATTGAGTGGCCAGCTTAAGCACAATTGGACACGGGCAGTAGTGTTATGAGCTATGAGTTCTTCTGCCACTACCGCCCAGGAAGCTTCCAGGCGTCGCACATTCGCCGTGATCGCGCACCCCGACGCGGGTAAATCCACGCTCACCGAGGCCCTAGCGCTCCACGCGCACGTGATCTCTGAGGCCGGCGCGGTGCACGGAAAGGCTGGCAGGAAGGCCACCGTCTCCGACTGGATGGAGATGGAAAAAGACCGTGGCATCTCCATTGCGTCCTCCGCGCTGCAATTCGAATACGCCCCCGAGGGCCACGAGGGCGAGCCCTACATGATCAACCTGGTGGACACACCCGGCCACGCGGACTTCTCCGAGGACACCTACCGCGTGCTCACCGCCGTGGATGCCGCAGTCATGCTGATCGACGCCGCCAAAGGCCTCGAACCCCAGACCCTCAAACTGTTCAAAGTGTGTAAGGCGCGCGGCCTACCCATCATTACCGTGGTGAATAAGTGGGACCGTCCCGGCCGCACTCCCCTCGAGCTTGTCGACGAAATCGTCGACGAAATCGGCCTGCAGCCGACTCCGCTGTACTGGCCTGTGGGCGAAGCAGGCGATTTCCGTGGGTTGGCGCGACTCGACGTTGAAGGCGAAGTGGAGGAATACATTCACTTCCTGCGCACCGCCGGTGGCTCCACCATCGCCCCTGAAGAGCACTTTGATCCCGAAGCTGCTGCCATGAAAGAGGGCCCCGCGTGGGAATCAGCCGCCGAAGAAGCCGAACTGCTGGTAGCCGACGGCGCGGTTCACGATCAGGAACTGTTCCTGCAGTGCGTCACTTCTCCCCTCATCTTCGCTTCCGCAATGTTGAACTTTGGTGTTCACCAGATCCTCGACGCCCTCTGCCAGTTGGCTCCCTCCCCCACCGGGCGATCCTCCGACCCGAAGGCTGTCGAGGCTGCCACCTCCGCCATCGACGCCGACCGCGAGGTCACCGATGATTTCTCCGGCGTGGTGTTCAAAGTGCAAGCAGGCATGGACAAAAACCACCGTGACTCCCTCGCGTTCATGCGCGTAGTTTCCGGCGAATTTGACCGCGGCATGCAAGTCACCCACGCCCAATCCGGCAGGAGTTTTTCCACCAAGTACGCGCTCACAGTCTTCGGACGCACCCGCTCGACGGTGGAGACCGCCTTCCCTGGAGATATCGTCGGCCTGGTCAATGCTGGTTCTCTTGCCCCCGGCGATACGATTTTCGCTGGTCGGAAGGTTCAGTTCCCGCCAATGCCGCAGTTCGCTCCCGAGCACTTCCGCACGCTTCGTGCCAAGAGCTTGGGCAAGTACAAGCAGTTCCGTAAGGCTTTGGATCAGCTCGCCAGCGAAGGCGTGGTCCAGATCCTGCGCAACGACGCCCGCGGCGACGCAGCCCCTGTGATGGCGGCCGTCGGTCCCATGCAGTTCGAGGTGATGCAAGCGCGCATGCTCAACGAGTACAACGTTGAAACCACCGCAGACCCGATCCCCTACTCCGTTGCTCGCCGCACCACGGCTGAGACTGCACCGGATCTAGCGAAGCAACGCGGTGTGGAAATCTTTAGCCGCACCGATGGGGAGCTGGTGGCGTTGTTCAGCGATAAGTGGCGACTCCAATTCATTGAAAAAGAGCACCCAAACTTCGAGCTGTACCCCATGGTGGCGGATTAATGGCTGTGCTCAATCCGCTTCTCGACGCCACGCTCACCATCGGCGGCGTGCCCATCTTGTGGCGCGAAATCATTGGCAACGTCTTTGGCCTGGCCAGTGCTTATGGTGGGATGAAGCGCGTGGTGTGGGCGTGGCCTGTGGGGATCATCGGCAACCTCCTGTTATTTACGGTGTTTCTTGGCGGTGTCTTCCACACTCCTCAAAATCTTGATCTTTATGGTCAAGCGGGCCGCCAAGTTATGTTTTTGTGCGTGAGTCTCTACGGCTGGTGGCAGTGGTCTTCTGCGAAACGTCGCGGTGTTCGGGAATGCCAGGATGTGGATCCCGCACGATCAATTGTCAGCGAACCCGAGGCAGTGCAGCCGCACTGGGCCAGCGCAAAGCAACGAATCGGCATGATCATTTTCGCGGTCCTCGCCACGGCGATATGCGCAGCGATCTTCCAGGCTCTCGGCTCTTGGGGACCGTGGGCTGATGCCTGGATCTTTGTTGGATCTATGCTGGCGACCTTCGGCATGGCACGAGGCTGGACCGAGTTTTGGCTGATTTGGATTGCCGTGGACATCGTCGGCGTTCCCCTGTTGCTCAGCGCCGGGTACTACCCCTCAGCGGCTCTGTACATTTTCTACGCGGCCTTCGTGCTGTGGGGATTTTTCACTTGGCTCAAAGTGCAGCGCGAGGCTTAAGTCAGCACTCCTTCTGGTTGGGTCACGCATTGGGTTCCATTCGGGTACGCCCAAACAACTTCCGCGGATTCTTCAATGCGCGCTCTGACCAACTTTGCCGTTTTGAGGTTGTGGTGGTGCCTGCACAGGAGTTGGGCGTTTTCCACCGAAGTGACGCCTCCGCGGTTATATTCCAGAACATGGTCGATATCGCACTGATGATGCGGTACCGAGCAACCGGGGTATCGGCAGTGGGCGTCCCTAGCGGCGATGAATGCTCGCATCTTTTCGCTAAAACGATAGCGTTTGGTCGCCACCGGGCGCTCCAGGGTGCGCGTGTTCGCCTGCTCTCGAATCAGCTCGGCTTCTTCCTGGTCGAAGCGGTGGCCAGAGGCGGTGTGGAGAACGCCAGCCTTGTCCTCGTACAGATTGATGGTTACTTTTGCTCCGGCGCCGAGCACCATGCACATCAGTGCGTCTGCACGGCTGATCTGCATTTGCTCAGCGGTTCTTGTGACTGCTTCACGCATCATGATGGCGCTAGCGTCGGAAGTAAGTACACCGAAGACGCGACGGCGATCGCCCGCGGGTTCCTCGATGAGGATGTCTCTGCTGAGGGAGTTTGAAGGTTCTGCGCCGAGGTGCTTGCGGATGAATTCTCGAATTTGGCGGGCGCTAGGTAGCACCTGTGCCGCACGTTTAGGGGTGAGGTACTTGGCTAATGCGGCATCGATATCTGCCCATTCCTCAATAATGTCGAGCGTGTTACCTATCGCTATCAGGCGTGCGAAATCTAAATGCCACAATTGCTCGATCACGGCCTTTGTTTCCGGGAGCTTATCCAGAACCCACAAGGCGGTAAATCGATTAATGACGTATTGTTCGCCCCTGCCAACCGAAGGCGCAAGGGAGATGGCCAGCGCAAAGGCATCCTCTTCCTCTGCTTGATCGGGGAGCAACATTCGCCAAAAAGCGATGTCCTCTTTTCGGCGAGCTCGCAGATAATCGCAGAGCGGATCCGCCGGATCGGCGCTGACGAAATAGTAGCTTGAGGTGCATTTTTGCGGGAGTTTTTCGTACATATGTGCAATATAACAACCCACCCCCGAGACGCTCTCCGCTGCACGAACAAATGTTCGATTCCCTATAGGTGCCCCACGCCGATCAGCACCAAAATTACCGCGACAAAGTAGCCAGCACCGGCAGACATCTGCTCACTGTGATCCCTCGCCCAAGCAAAAGCCCTACCAGCCGCACTTCGCGGGCGCGCGCGAACAAAAGCGACAGCGAAAGCGCTCAAAAATGGCAGACTCAATGCCAGCGAGGCATATAGCACCAGAGCCGAATAGCGCAGCAGCACGCTCAATCCACCAACGCTCAAAAAACCTAGTCCGATATAGAAGGGCACCGAAGTCAGCGACTGCACAGCCCCGAGCACAAAACCTACGCCTGCTGTTCGAGCACTCGGCTCGCGCAACCAGCGCATCACCCGCCCCACAATGGCACTGGAATCACCTCCGCTTCGCCACGTCAGCACAGCACTCAAGACTCCCACCAGGATCAAAACCACACCAAACCAAGAGGATTCGATGGCTCGCCGAATGGGCGCGCCGATGGAATCAAAGAGCAGCAGCACCGGAACTGAAGTGACAAAAACGCCCAACCAATCGCCAACAATCAGGCGCGCCACGATCCGCCCGTAGTGCCCGCCCGCCGGCAACACCACCCCGATTGCCACAATCACGCCGATGAGCAGCACGTTGATGGAGTCGAGCAATGCATAGCTCACTGCATGAAACACGCAGGCACACCTTCACTTTCAGCCGGGGAATGTCTTGCCACAGACTACCCGTTTCAACGCCGGGGAAATAGCGGCGACGTGGCGTCGAAAAGCTTCCAGGTTTGGGTACCCCCGGATCACGAAACTTGCCCGCAAGAACTGCGGGGTTACTACGATAGATGGGGGTATCAGCGGGGCTACCCTCCCGCAAGCTTTCAATCGCTTACAAAGGACAGGCGCTTTCACATGGCACAGGACTGGAACGACAAGATCGAATCCGCAGGCCGCATGCTTCCCCGCATTCACCAGCTCCATCGCAACAACAACGTGGTGGTTTCGGTGTTCGGTCGTTTGCTCATCGACGTCACTGATATCGACATCATTAAGGCGCATCGCTACTCACGCCTTGCAACAGAAGAGGAACTTTCACCTTCCGATACCCTTCCGGTATTGGAAGCGTTGAGCAAGCTCGACCTCGGCACCGCCTCCATCGATCTCGGACGCCTCACCGTGGCGCATCGCGAAAAGGGCGGCGATCTTGACGCCTTCTTGCGCGAGGAACTGGCAGAAGTCCTGGGCACCGAGCAGCAAATGGAATCCACCGATGTGGTGCTCTACGGCTTCGGCCGCATTGGCCGCCTCCTCGCACGCATCCTCATCCAGCGCGAGGCAGCCTACGGTGGAGTACGCCTGCGCGCCGTGGTGGTGCGCAAGAATGGCGAAAAGGATCTGGTGAAGCGCGCCTCCTTGCTGCGTCGCGATTCCGTCCACGGCGCATTCAACGGCACCATCACCGTGGATGAAGAAAACGATGTAATCTGGGCAAACGGCACCAAGATCCAGGTGATCTACTCAAACGATCCCGCCTCGGTGGACTACACCGCCTACGGCATCAATGACGCGGTGGTCGTGGATAATACTGGCCGTTGGCGCGATCGCGAAGGCCTGTCCCAGCACCTGAAGTCCAAGGGCGTCAAGCGCGTTGTGCTCACCGCCCCAGGCAAGGGCGACCTGAAGAATATCGTCTACGGCATCAACCACGGCGACATCAACGAAGACGATCAGATCATCACCGCAGCTTCCTGCACCACCAACGGCATCACCCCCACCCTGAAGGTGATCAACGACCACTACGGCATCGAGCACGGCCACGTGGAAACGGTGCACTCCTTCACTAACGACCAGAACCTGATCGACAACTTCCACAAGGGCGAGCGCCGCGGCCGTGCGGCCGGGCTGAACATGGTGCTCACTGAAACTGGCGCAGCAAGAGCCGTGTCCAAGGCTCTGCCGGAACTCCACGGCAAGCTCACGGGCAACGCCATCCGAGTGCCCACCCCGGACGTGTCCATGGCGGTGCTCAACCTCACCCTGGAAAAGGAGGTCACCCGCGAGGAGGTGAACTCCCTGATGGATCGCGTGGCGCTACACTCCGACCTGCGCCAGCAGATCACCTACATCCACTCCCCCGAGGTTGTGTCCTCCGATTTCATCGGCACCACCCACGCGGGGATCGTCGACGGCCTCGCCACGATCGCCGAGGGCAAGCACCTGGTGCTGTACGTCTGGTACGACAATGAGTTCGGCTACTCCAACCAGGTCATCCGCATCGTGGAGGAAGTTGCCGGCGCACGTCCGCTCGTGCTGCCAAAGCGTGTTCCCTCGGCCGAGCTCTAAGCTTTTCGACGCCCCACGCCCCGCACCACTTGCGTCACAGCAAGTCGCGGGGCGTTGTGATATTCCGGCCGAGTTTTTGGCTCACCAGCGGCGCCCAAGGCAGCGCGAGCCCCGCGTGCTCCACAAATGCTTCATCGGTGAGCATGTGAATGCCCCCTTCATGTGCACGACCATCCACCAAGACGATGATTCTTTGCGCCAGCGTGACCGCGGCATTGACGTCGTGGGTAGCGAACAGCAGCGCGGTGCCTTGCTCGGATAGACGCTCGAGCACGGCCAGAAGTTGCTCGGTCCCGCGTGGATCCAGGCCGGCGGTGGGTTCATCGAGCAGCAGTGCAGCGGGGTGCATCGCCAACGCACCAGCGAGCGCTACTCGCTTTCGCTGACCGAATGAAAGCTGGTGTGGGACCCGCTGAGCTAATGCTTGAATGCCCGTCGCTTCAAGCGCGTCCTCTACTCGCTTGCGCACCTCAGCCTCATCCAGACCCAGATTCATCGGCCCATAGGACACATCCGCTGCAACGCTGGTGGCGAAGATTTGATCGTCCGGCTCCTGGAGCACCATCTGTACCCGCTGGCGCACCCGATCCCTTCCCTTGCGGTTGTATTGAACCGGGCGGGCGTCGACAAGCACCCTCCCCGCGCTTGGTTGCCAGGCACCGGCGAGCATGCGCATCAGCGTGGACTTACCCACCCCATTTGCCCCCAGCAACGCGACGCGTTCGCCCGGGCGCAAGGTCAGCGATACATCTCGAAGTATGGTGCGATCCTCACGCTGAAAATGCAGATATTCGGCCTCGATTAGTGCACCCATGGTAACCCCCTTACAGCAAGAGCAGTGAGCAATCCCAACCATGCCACACTTCCCACCACGAAAGATTTACGAAGCGTAGGGGTGTGGCTCAGCACCAGCATCGATCCCGCCTCGGCGCGTAATTCCAAGCCTTCCTGTAGCCGACGAGCCCGCGAAAAAGCATGCACGAAAAGGCTCGCCGCCTGATCAGCAAGTGAACGAATCCAACGCCTGCGATTGCTGTGCCCCAAACGCATCGCTTGAGACTCCCACATGGTGCGAGCAGTAGTGAGCAACGTCGACGTCATGGTGTACGTCAGCGAAAGAACATGCACCAGATATTGCGGCACCCCGATGGAACGCAGCCAACGAAAAATCTCCGGCATTGGGGTGGTCAGCGAGAACAGGATGGTGGCCGTGGTTGCCAGCATCGAACGAATAAACACCATTACAGCCGTTGATGGGCCGTCAGGAACCCACACCAAGCCTTCGGGTGATATCACTACCGTAAGCGGCACCAGACTCAGCAGAATGAACATCATCGGGGCGAGCAGCAGAGCGAGGAGGAGCCGAAACGGCACGTTCGCCGCGATCACCACCCAGAGCAACGTTGCTGCAATTAAGCACGAAACCCACCCCACCGGCACCGCGACGCACACTACCACCAGGCCCAACAGGAGCACAGCTTTTTCCGTCACATGCCGGGTGGCCCAGGCACTGCGCGCCGCGGCACGCTCGAGGGGATTCAATTAACTCTTCCGAGTTTCTTCGAGTTCGTTGCGGTTGCGCTCTCGGTAGGCGCCGAGCACGTAGCCCAACAAACCTGCGCCCAACGCTGCTTGGAGTGCAAAAAGGCCCGACTCCACCTCGGCGGGAAGCTCCCCCACCAGTGGGCTGAACCAGGACTCGTAGCCAGGGTTTGCGTCTTCCACCAGCGTCTCCGCAGCAGCGTCGGTACCGGCGAAGGGCTCATCGACATTGGATCCGCTGTTCACCAGCATGGGAGCGCTGAGCAACAGGAAAGTCAAGATGACCAAAGCCCACGAAGGAATCTTCTTCATGATCCCACCACCTCTGCTTCAACCTTGCGTTCTGTGTCCAGCACACCAAGACGCAACAGATCATTGAGTGCAATAGTGCTGAGTGCCCGGAAGATCAGTACCGTGACGATGCCTTCGGCTGCAGCAATCGGCAACTGCGTTGGGGCATACAGCCCCAGGAAGGTGATCCATGCGTTGAAGAAACCAGCATCGTGGTGTGCCGCCGCCAATTGCGTAGCCGTCACCACGTACGTGGAAAGATCAGCGAACAACGCCGCAAAAAACACGCCTACTTCGGCGGATACGCCCCACTTTCTGGTGAGCTTCCACGCCCCGTACCCGACCCAAGGCCCCACAATCGCCATGGAGAAGATATTGGCACCCAAAGTGGTGATGCCGCCGTGAGCCAAAAGCAATGCCTGGAACAACAGCACGATTGATCCCAGGAGTGCCATGACCGGCGGACGAAACAGCACCGCCCCCAAGCCGGTGCCGGTGGGGTGAGAGGACGATCCGGTAAACGACGGCATCTTCAGAGCACTGAGCACGAAGGTGAACGCACCCGCGGCCCCAAGCAACATGCCGCTGCCCGGCTGCTCTTTGAGTTGAATTTTGATCGCCCTGGCACCGTGGACAACGAAGGGGGTGGCAACAGCACCCCACGCCACGCAGTGGCTTAGTGGCAAGAATCCTTCTGCGATATGCATTCCGGTGTTCTCTTTTCTTTTGCTCGGCATCCGAATCCCCGCGGATGCAAGGCTGAATCCTTTTTGGGGTGCGCGCAGGTCGGTCTCCTGGCTCATCGTTGGCTCATCACGGCACTGCCTTCCCAAAGCAATCATCTTGTTCAGTGACAGCACCACAGCCCAAAGTTTTACGAATACAGTGGCGGGGTCCGCTGCCGGATTCTCACCGACATTCCCGTGCACCTGCACACACTCGTGCCCTAGTATATCAGAAGCTCAACAGCACCAATTATTCTGTAGCGCTCACCATTCGTGAAGCGGTCGATCCACGACTCAAAAGCACGAGCGCTGCGCTGAAGGCGGATGCGATCACCACGCCGCTGACGGTGCCGGTGGCAGTGTTCACCAACGCAAGTAGTACCACCTTCGGATGTTGCAGATTCTGCTGCGCAATGAGGTAGAGGGGAGCAAGGAGCCCCGCCGCCAGCGGCATCACCCACGGCCAAATCAGCGCACGTCCGAAGGCCTGGCCGCGCTTCTTCTTCCTAAGTTTCAGGTATAACCACACCACAACCCCCACGAGCCCAAGCAGCGAGGATCCGTGCTGCAAGAGCCGGAATAGCGAAAACCCCGCAACAGTTCGGTCGAGCAGACCGCCGGGGTCGGTCAGAGGATATCCCGCATGCGTGAAGGAATCCCACAACAGGTGCGTTGCAATGCCAATGAGTGCCGAGGGGACGGCACGGATAGCGCGCTGCTTATTGGGCGGGGTGTACTCGGGAAGCCGCAGGGCCAACCATCGGGGCGCGCAAATCCGATAGCCCGGGGCAACCAAAAACGCCCACGTCATCCACAACAAGTACGCGATGGGGAGATCGATGATGAACACTCCCCACCAACTGTGGGCGTCGTCGTAGGTCCACGGCATGGTGATGAAGGGATTGATAAACATCACAGCATCGGGTGCCAAGGATCCGCAGACCAGCGCTGCCGTAAGAAACCATGCGAAACCTTTTGCTCGCGACAAGGGTGCAACCGCAAGTGGGTGAGCGAGTGTATAGGGCATTTTTGGCACCTTAGCATTTCTTTTCCTATGCGGAGGCCAACTCAGCTATCATCCGGCGCTACGCTGGAGCTGATTCGTGATAATTGGAAGAAGGAGCGCTATGGAATTACCCGCCCCCACCTCACTTTCGGAGGTGCTTGTCGACGGTGCCATCGCACAAGCCGCAGCAAGCTACGCTCTCCAGCAGTCCTGTGGCCCCATCAAGGACATTGCTTTCAACCCGGTTCCCGGCGGCTACCAGGTGCAAATCCGTTCCGGGTCCCAGCTCCACACCTTCTTCGCCGTCACCAGCGCACATATTCGTGAGCAATCATGGACATGGTGCCAAGAGTTCACCTTCGACGTTCCGGAACTACGTGGAGTGCAAGAAGGCAGCGATGCCCTCGTCAGCGCTGCCCGCACGCTCAACGGCAACGGGCCGGCGTATTTCGTTCCTTTGGCCGACAGCACCTTTGATCTGGTGGTGTTGCAAGAGCCTCTCCCCCGGTTGCCTCTGAAGACAGCTTTGACGGTTGGGCTGGGGAGCGTCCCAACCTTACAAGACACCGAGCGGGCGCTCATGGCCTTCGCCGCCGAACGAAATCTACAATTCGAGCAAGAAGCCAACATCGTCACCTTGGCAGACGCTGAACAACGTGTGTCAGTCGATCTCAATAACGCAGCCATCGTCGGCAGCATGCAGCTTTTCGACGTCCTCTCCGACGCCTTCTTCACCTCCTGCGAACATCAGCTGTTTTATGAAGGTCTGGGCAACCCCGAGATCATCGCATTCGACCCCAAGAGCAATACCACCCCCTTTGGCCCAGCTCTGCTGATCGCCACCATCCGCGAGGGACGGTTCCGTTTTCAATGGCAGGAACAGGCGCACCATCCAGCAGTTCAATCGGTGCAGCAATTCGCCATGGAGCACGGCATTGCCGCGCTTTTGCGCCCAGAGTGGAGCGTTGAGGAGGCACAGCACTTGCGCCTTGAATCCGCCGCGAAACCCATCTTGCGCCAGTGGACCCACGCCTTTTGTCAGCTCGACGCCAACACCATTGGAATCTTGATCTTCGGCGGCGATGCCGTCCTGCCTCCGCTCAGCAAAGCAGCAGCCATGGCAACCTTGAACGTGACAACACCGGAGCACGTCAATGCTCGCCGAAGTCTGGACTTCTATGCCCGCCAGCGCAATGCCCGGCTTATCGCCACCGATCAGCACACAGCAGAGCTTGAGTGCAGCGATGGTCGATTGATCATTTCTTTTGAAGGTTCCCGAATAATCGGAGTTCACGACGCGTATCGGATGGGTGCATAAACATGAGCGATATTCCCTACGTCATTGCCATCGATATGGATGGCACCCTACTCAACGAGCATCGGGCGATTCCCGAATCCTTCTGGCCCGTGCTGAAGGATCTGCATTCCCACGGCGTGGTAGTAGCCCCAGCCAGCGGACGCCAGTTGTTCACTCTGCTGGAACAATTCGCCCCTGCTGGGCAACCCATGAGCGTGATCGCCGAGAACGGCACTGTGGTGTTCCATGGTGACGAGGTCATTTCCACCACGACCGTCGAAGCGGAACGAGCCCACGCAGTGATCGATGTTATTGATCAACACCCAGATCAGGACTGGGGTTTGGTGCTGTGTCGCAGCGATGGCGCCTTCGTTTCGCGCACCGATCCTGCGTTCCTAGCTCAATGTCAGCCCTATTATGCGCGCATGGACATCATTGAAGACCTCCACGAGCACGTCAACGATCAGGTGGTCAAGCTCGCCGTCTTCACCTTCGGCAGCGCCGAAGACGAGGCAGCGCCAGCTCTTCGGGAGGCCGCCGAACACCTCGACGTGGTGGTATCCGGCGCTAACTGGGTTGACATTATGAGCTCGAAAGCGAGCAAGGGCACCGCATTGCGCAACCTCGCCAATGCCCTGGAGGTTCCCATGGAACGCACCATCGCTTTCGGCGATTACCTCAACGACCTGCAATTGCTGGAAGCCGCGGGCGTGTCTTACGCCATGGACAACGCCCATCCCCGCATCAAGGCGATCGCAGATTTCATCGCACCCAGCAACGAAGATGAAGGCGTCGTGCAGGTGCTGCGTGGGATCGTCGAAAAGCTGAAACAGGTCTAGGCGAGCACAGCGCGTAAGGCTTGCACGTCAACCTCCGCGGTTGTTGAAGGCTCGAACTTTGGATCCTTGGTCTTATCCACCAAGACCGCCCGCACGCCTTCAACGAAGTTTGGCGTTCGCCGAAGGGAATTGCCCATGCGCAGCTCAAAGTCGAGCGCCTCCGCGAGACCGGGTGCCGCGTTGGATGCGCGAAGCAGCTCCACCGCCGCCACCACCGAAGTTGGACAGGCGAGCTCCATGTGGCTTTGCACCATGGCTTTGAAATCCTCGTAACGGCAGGCCTCGAGCGCCGCAGCGATCTCCTCCCAAGAATCGTGGCCAAAAACCTCGGCGATGGCCGCTTCGTGCTTCTTTAGCGGAGCTTCGTCCTCCGGTTGCGTGGCAAAAGCGGCAATAGCAGCGTCAACACCGTCGGAAATGAGCAACTGTTGGAAAGCTTCCAACTGATCACTTGGCACGAGGTGGGTAGCGTACCCGGCCCACAACATATCCGCGGGATTCATACGCCAAGCTGTAAGGCAAAGGAAATTTGCCAGCGCCAAAGATTCGTAGCCCTTCGTGCCTCGCATGGAGCTAAACATCTTCGTGCTGCCCACGTCGGGAATGAATCCGATGAGCATCTCTGGCATCGCGGCAAACGCCTTCTCAGTTACCACTCGATGAGATCCGTGGGCGCTGATGCCGATCCCCCCGCCCATCACCACGCCATCCGCGATAGAAATAATTGGTTTGGGAAAGTTGGCGAGGTGAAGATTCATCCGGTACTCGTGCTCGAAGTACTCGTCGCCTTCCTCGTGGCGACCTTCCATGTCCAGATCACGGATGGCGCGGACATCTCCACCGGCGCAAAAACCCTTTTCCGAAGTGGAGGTGATGAGCACTTGCTCGATGTGTGGGTCATCCTCCCAGGACTGCAGAGCATCGTTGACGATGTCCACCATCTCCTGGTTCAGAGAGTTCAACGCCTTGGGGCGGTTGAGCTCGATATGGCCGGTGCGGTGCTGAACACTGGTGTTGACAACTGCTTCACTCATAACCACCAGTGTTGCACATCACCTCAAAATATGCACCGGGTCACACGGGCTGGGTTATTTTTCCAGCTTGGCTGCCACATCCGGAACATACCGGAAATCCTCGCGCGGGGGACGCTCGTAATTATTCCCCTCTGGGCGCTCGGGGATCTCCGGCAATGGACGGTCAATCTTCTCATAAGGAATGGTGGACAGCAGGTGGCTAATCACATTAATGCGGCTGCGCTTCTTATCCTCCGATTCCACCGTGTACCAGGGGGCCGCCGGGATGTCCGTGTGCACAAACATCTCATCCTTGGCGCGGGAATAATCCTCCCACTTGGTAATTGATTGCAAGTCCATCGGAGAAAGCTTCCAGCGGCGCAAAGGATCATTACGGCGAGATTTGAAGCGCTCAATTTGCTCCTCGTCGGAGACAGAGAACCAGTACTTGCGCAGCATGATGCCGTCTTCAACCAGCAGACGTTCAAAAATCGGAGCCTGGTGCAAGAAACGGCGGTATTCCTTCGAAGTGCAAAAGCCCATGACCCGCTCAACACCAGCGCGGTTGTACCAGGAACGGTCAAAAATCACGATCTCGCCGGCGGTTGGCAGTTTTTCCACATAACGTTGGAAATACCACTGCCCCTGTTCGCGGGAGTTCGGAGCCGGAAGTGCCTCAATACGGCACGTGCGGGGGTTGAGATACTGCGTGATGCGTTTGATCGCTGAACCCTTGCCGGCAGCGTCGCGGCCTTCCATGATGATCACCACGCGGGCTCCGGTTTCCACCACCCACTGCTGCATATCTACCAGCTCGGCCTGCAGGCGCTTGAGTTCCTTTTCATAGGCCTTCTTATCCAGCTTTTTGGGCTTGACGTGTTGATCTTCAACCTGGTTCTGGGCGTTTTTCGCATCCTTTTTTGCCATACCACTCAATTTACCGCCCAAATGAGAAAGCTGCCCCCAGCTTGGGGCAGCATTTGAAGAAAACAGAGATTACTTCACTTCAAACTCGTTGAGCTTGTCCCACTCGGTCTTGCCCTCAATAAGGGTATTGATCACGTCGGGGGTTTCAACCAAGTACTGAGGCATTTCTTCTTGCATCTTCTTAAAGTGCGCGGAATTCACGTGCGCCTCGGCTGCATCGTCCTTGAAGGCCTCCACGAGCATGAATACATTGGGCTCTTCCAAGGACTGATGCCAAACGAAGAACAGGTTGCCTTCCTCGGCGCGGGTGGCCTCGGTGAACTCTGCAACCTTATCCATGAAGCTATCTACGTATTCGGGCTTTACGGTGTGACGAGCGTTGATCAAAATCATGCCCGCCATGCTAGCGCTTTTTCGAACGTCACGCCGCAGGCACAACGCCATGCGAAATGGTTCGCGCGATCGAGCGCATTGCCCTACTAAACTCGACCTCATGCCAAACGCCCCGGCCCTACAAGCACTGCTGCTGAACGCGCGAGCGTTGAGCATCGGAGGCACACTTTTGCCGGGTTTAATATTTGCAAGCATGGCCTTGAGCCACCCGGGCGAAGTGCACTACCTGCTACCTCTGGTTCTATTCTTCACCGCATTCCACACAGCGCCCTTTGCTTCACGTGCCTTCGGCTACATGCATCAGCCTCTTGGCACTGCCCGCCTCGGCGCAAGCGGAGCCGTGGTCGCCTGCCTGCTCCTAGTGCTCTCAGTCTTGCTCACCCCCAGCGGCAGCGTGTTCTGGGATCTCGGAGCCATGCTCTTGGGCTTGACGGTGGGGCTCTATTCTCCCGCGCTCACTACCTTGACAAGCGGCAGCGGTTGGAGCTCACGGCCGGAGTGGCACGTCGATGTTTGGCTGTTGTGCCTGGGTGTTTGCGTGATGCTGCTTCGCCAACTGCATCCGATGTCGGGGTGGATCCTGCTGTTGGGAGTGTACGCAGCAGCGCTTTGGGGTTTGGCTCAGCTTCATCCGCCCAAAGTTGGCGAGAAGGTAGCGGAGCTCTACCAGCACCGGGAAGGATCGCGCCTCCACATCTTGACGATGCTCACCATGATGGGGTTCGGATTCACTGTGAGGCTCACGCGCCAAACCGCAGTGATTTGGGTGCTCATCGGGGGTGTATTCGCCTTCGCACTCTTGGCGGTTCTTGAAAGGACACTCCGTACCCGCAGCATGCCTGCGTATATGCGAGCAGGCATTTGGTTTGCGGCGCTTCGGAATTACGGTTGGGTCTTTCCGATGCTCTGCTGCATCGCCATGAACCGCCAAGACCTTCTCCTTGGCGCGGTGGCGTGCTATATCGCGGGAGCGCTCATCGGGCCGATCCTGGCACGGCGTCATATTCAGTGGTCGCACGCACTGATTCTCACGCTGATTGGCGTGGGACTGATTATTCCCGGCTGCGGGACGTGGTGGATGGTGCCAGGCGTGATGTTGACCATGATCGGCGCCTTTACCGGGAAGGCCTTATTCCGGGATGGACTGAACAGGGATCCTCAGATCCCCTCCAGCGAGCGCTTCATGGTGATGGCCAGATGCGAGGGCTTCGGCGCCGTCGCGCAGCAATGGATCGTGCTGGGCATCTTGGCGCTCGGGTCTTTCGGTTTGAGCAAACATCCAGGCACCGCCGTGAGCGCATACGTGTGGCACACGGGAATTAGCCAGGAACTCGCTGCAATTTATCAGCTCAGCAGTGCCGTCGCGTTGCTCATCGCAGCCGCCACGACGCTGCTCATCAAACGCAAAGCCGCCTAATCTTGGTTTCCGCTCTTGCGGACGTCCTCGGCGAATTCCTTCGCTGCCTTGCGGGAAGCACCTGAGCGGATATGCGCCGCCGCCGGTTCTTGGAAGCGATCTGCACTGGCGGTTTCAAAATCTCGCTGCCAAGACTCTGAGGCCGAGCCTTCTAGCAGGGCGTTAGGCTCCAGCCACTCCGCGAGATCCGCGTAGGTAACTAAGTGGTACTCGTCTACTCTGCGCACCACGTGGCGCGGGCCAAGCGCATCAAAATCACTCAGCCCCATACTGGCAAGCAAGTGCATGGCGGATTCCACCGTGGCTTTTTGGTAGCGGTACACGCGCTCGCCTTTATCTTCAATATCGATACCGTGTTCGAGCCACTTGTTTTGGGTGGCTACACCGGTTGGACAACGATTGGTGTGGCACTTCTGCGCTTGAATGCAGCCCACCGCCATCATCATCGGTCGCGCTGCGTTGCAGTAGTCGGCACCCAGGGCCAGGCGCTTAATAATGTCATTGCCCGCCGCCACCTTGCCGGCGGCGCCAATGGCGATTTTGTGTCGCAATCCGCAGCCAACGAGGGCATTTTGCACAACGATGAGGCCTTCAGACAGCGGGGTACCCATGTGGTCGGCGTATTCACCCGGTGCGGCGCCAGTGCCACCCTCGGATCCATCTACGTGTATGAAGTCTGGGGTGATGCCGGTTTCCAACATGGCCTTGCACATCGCCAGGAATTCCACGCGAGAGCCCACGCAGAGCTTGAAGCCAACCGGCTTACCGCCGGCTAACTCGCGCAGACGGCCGATGAACTGCATCATTTCCACGGGAGTGGAAAATTCTGGATTAGCAGACGGTGATATGACAGATTTCCACGGCTCAACACCGCGCGCTTCAGCGATTTCCGGATTTACTTTCTCGCCCGGCAATTGCCCACCCATGCCTGGCTTTGCGCCTTGGGACAGCTTGAGCAAAATTCCTTTCACGTTTGGATTTGCGGCCTTCTCTTTGAATTGCTCCGGGTCGAAACGTCCCTCTTGAGTGCGGGCGCCGAAGAAACCGGAACCCAACTCCCAAACCAATGGTGCCCCGTATTCCAGGTGATACTTCGTTAAGCCCCCTTCCCCGGTTTCCTGGATGAAGTTGCCCTTCGCCGCACCTTTGTTCATCGAGAGCACCGCGCGTGCAGAAAGTGCACCGAAACTCATTGAGGAAATGTTGAGCAGGGAGGTATCAAATGGCTGTGTGCAATCTGGACCACCGATGTGAACCTTTGGGGCTTCTTCCATCACATCCACTGGCGCGGCTGTGTGCAGAAGGTGGTCGTAGCCAATGGCTTGGATATCGAGTTCGGTTCCGAAGGCGGTGACTGAATGGATGCCCTTGGCGCGCTCGTAGATCATGGTGCGAGTCACGCGGTCGAAGGGGCGTCCGTCGGTGTTGGATTCAACGAAGTATTGCTGGATCTCCGGACGAATGGATTCCAACATGTAGCGTGCGTTGCCGATGACTGGGAAGTTTCGCTTGATGGCGTGCTTTCGCTGCGTTAAATCCCACGCCGCGAGCGCGCCAAAAGCTCCTGCCGCCGTGCTGATTGTCTTTTTGAATACTCCGGCCATTGCCAATGCCTCTTCCCAAAGTCATCGAATGCGAGGACTCGCATACGCGAGCGTTGCCCACAAGGCTACTCCGCGAAGCAATCAATGGCGCGAACGCCGCCTGCTCCACAAGAAATCGAGCGCAACAACCACCAATAGCGAGGCGCCGAAGAGCGGCGCGAGCACACTATAGACCGCAAGTCCGAGCACGAATCCAATGCCTGCTGGGCTGCGCAGCACATTCCACTGTTGTGGCGCTGGCGCCGGCGCAAATCCGCGAGCAGCCCACATCTGTATTCCTCGAAGTAGCAGGAAGAGAATGCCCACGGCCAGTAACGCCAGCACAATCTGGTTCGGAAGCCCGAAGAGGGTGCCCATGTGCAGTTGGATGAGCCAAGCGGTGGCCTTCGCGGCAAAGGGCCAATCGCTAAAACGGTTCCAACGCACCACTTCACCTGCATCGTTAAGCACCACGGCATCATTGCTGAGGCGGTACGGCTGGCGCACCTCGGAGGCAACCCAGCCCTTGGTCGAATCCTGCGGTACGGCGATTTTCAGTGGAGCCCGCAGTGAGTCAAAAGCACCTTGAGCAACCTCGTCAATGTGCGACAGCGGGTCCGTAGAGCTCGCCTCGGCTTCAAGGCTTGCCACAGTTTTTGGCGTGGCCCAACCAAAATGAGTGCGAACCTTGGCAATGTTTTCGCCCGCCACCAGGGACCAGGTCAGGCCTGTGACGCATAGGAAGATCATGCCCGCAGCCAATACACTGCCCCAAACGCCATGGCTTCTCAAGAGTTTGAGGCGTCCCGATGCACGCGCATTTGAACGCCACGAGAACATCCGCGCAAGCCTTCCCGAGCCTTTGCGTTGCAATTGCCACCACAGCACCACCCCGCTGACGGCAAAGAATCCAAGCCAACTTGCCGCTACCTCCGAGTAGATTCGTCCCGGAGTTCCGAGCCACAGGTTCTTATGCCCATACGCCAGCCATCGGCGAAGCGGCAGGGATCCGCTGCTGCCATACTGTTCTAGCTCGCCTTCTACCTGCGCATTGTGCGGATCCACGAAGACGGCATACTGCACCCCTTCGTCCAGCGTATCGTCTGCGAACAGCACTCGAGTGTTTCGCATGGGGTCGTCGAAAAGCTGCACGGCGGCTAATTCTTTGTCCCCAGCGGCCGCCTGCGCAGCCCGCACTTGCTTTTCGACGCTCTCCCGTGGCCCATCACTGACGTTGGCATAGATCTCATCGTGATAGACCCATTGCTCCAACGTTGGCGCGAGCGCATAGAAAAATCCCGTGAGCGCGGCCACCAGGATAAGTGGGGTGATGAGGATGCCCGCCGCCGTATGCAGGCGCGCCAAAATTGGGCGCAATGGCCTCTGAGCAGCGCGTTGTTGGGTGAAGTTATTGAGTTTGAGGGACATTCAGGGTGTTCTCCAACTACTCGACCCACCCGGTTCGAGGGCGCCGGGTGGGGATGGGTGAATGAATGAAGAACGCGTTCTGGAGTGTTAGTCGTGCGCTGATGAAAATTAGTTCCCTCTAGAGTTGGGCTTGTTGCTGATTCACCCCAATTTCCTTCTCAGGGCCTTGATGCTCCATCGCCTTGTCCAGGAATACCCGCTGCTGATCTACGTACTCGCGGTTGAACTTTTCCTCATTGGAAATCGCCGCAAGGCCATCGAGCACACCTGATCCATAGTTGTGTCCATGACCGTTGGGGACGTTGGCGGCCACCGGTAAATCAAAACTCAACTGGAAAAACGTGACGAAGGGATACCAGCGCATCGCGGGGCTGCGGTCAAATTGCGCTGGCTCTTTCAGCCAATCCGGCTCCTTGAGCATCACATCCGGTGTCCACCACACCACGGGATCCGTGGCGTGCTGGACGTACAACACGCGCGTGGATTGCCAAAGGGGCTGCGGTCCTAAAAACTCATCGATTTCCTCGGTGTTAGCAGCGAAGCGGACCACCATCCCCGCGGCGTATTCAGGATCTGCCTCAGGCGTACCGGGGTCGCGGCGGGACACGAAATTGCGCCACAGATCGCTGGAATGGGGTGGTCCGATCCACAGCACCCCGTCCGCGGCCTGCGCTAAACCACGAAGCCCCGAGAAAGCACCCTCCCCGGCAACAACGCCCAAGGATTCGCCGTAGATGAGCAGCTTTGGTCGCGTTGCCGGATCGAGCTCATTCCACCAATCCTGCACCGCGCGAATGAGTGTCTCCCCCGCATCACGCACCATCTCGGTACCCGCGATGAATTGAATAGCGGAGGGAAGATACGAGTACTGGGCGGCAGCGATAGCGGTATCGCCGTCGTAAAGCAGTTCCAAAGACTGCGCGGCGGTGGGATTCACCCAGCCAGTACCGGTTGTGGTGGCGACCATCACCACCTTTCGATCCTCGGCGTGGGTACGCTGAAGTTCTTTGACCACCCTTTGTGCGCGTTCCTGGTTATCAGCGCCGTGGTCGAGCCCCGAATACACCCGGATCGGCTCCTTGGACGGACGCCCGGTGAGATCCTCCAGCTCCTTTTTGTGCAACCCAAGTCCCACGAAACGAGTACCGAAAGAACCGAGCCCCTCCCAGTCGTTGAGGGAATCGGGGCTACCCGAACGCTCTGGGTTGGTTGGCTGTGAGAGATCCTCACGGATTTCTTGATTACGAACCGAAAAGACGCCCTCGGCCATATTGACGATGGTGCCAGGAACGACCTCATTGACGATCACCAAAATGATTAAGCCAACAGCTACCCATGCGCTCGTGGTACGAATACCGACGTCGATCCGTTGAGGACCGTGCTCAATGAGGAAGTCGGTGGCAGCATTGATGCCGCGACCGAGCAGTAGTAACAGCAGCCACAGTCCGATACCCAGGGGGAACACGAGGAAGTATTCCGCCGTGCTGAGCTGGCGAGCATCGGTGAGCGCGGCAACTTCCCGCTGCCAACGTACCGCGAAAATGACCATCCCAGCGAGCCACAACAGCGCGATGACGAGCAGCGCTACTTCAATGCGTCGGCGCCAGGTGTCGGACAGTTTCCAGCGGCGCTTATTCCACACCGGGAGCAGAAAATCGCGCAGCCACAAGTTCCAATTCCATCGAGCAAACACGCCCAAGAGATAGCCCGTCGCCGCACACACACCGCAGACCACCGATTGATAGAAGGCGTCGCGAGGCAGAAGCGACGGGGTCAAAGCGAGCGCGAAGAAAGCGGTTCCGAGCACGAGGCCAACGCTGTCCGGATGCAGGGCATCCCAGAACCGCTGCACTTTTGTTCCCGCCCTCTCCGACATCCGAATCACTGACCTTCCAGCGCGTCCGCTGCCTCCAGCCAGATCATCGTCTGTTCTTCGCGCTGTTGCTCTAGCTCATCTTTTTGCTTGCTCAACTGCGCCAGCTTTGCGGTATCCAGTGCCTCGATATTTTCGGCAATCTCAGCCATGTCCTGCTCAATCTTGGCAATATCAGCCTCGAGGCGCTCAACTTTCCGCATCGCGGCAGACATCTTCTTGTTGAGCTCGCGGAACTCTTTATTAGAAATCTTCTTAGCATCGCTCGCGGCCGGAGAAGGTTCGGGGGTATTGGTGCTTCGCTGCGCCGCCAAACGTTCACGGGTGCGCAGATACTCCTCAATCCCACCGGGCAGGTTGGTGAGCTTGCCGTCTCCATACAGTGCCCACGTGGAATCGGCGATGCGCTCAATCAGGTAGCGATCATGTGAGATCACCACCAGCGTGCCAGCCCAGGAATCCAACAGGGATTCCAGCTCCTGAAGCGTATCGATGTCCAGGTCGTTCGTGGGCTCGTCGAGAAGCAGCAAGTTCGGCTCACTCATGAGTACGCGGGTGAGCTGCAGGCGTCTACGTTCGCCACCGGAGAGATCACCAACGGGCGTGCGCTGACGCTTCGGGGGAAAACCAAGGCGCTCTGCCAGTTGCGAGGCGCTGAGTTCCTTCTTTCCCAGCTGCACATAAGAGGCCACGGCCTCCACGGCGTCGAGAAGCCGGAGCGAGGGGTCCAAGTCATCCAATTCCTGACGCAACCAACCAAGGCGAACCGTCTTGCCCTCCTTGCGCTTGCCAGCCGCGAGCTCATGGGCACCAGCAAGCGTTCGCAGGAGCGTCGTCTTGCCGGATCCGTTCACGCCCACGAGCCCGATGCGCTCACCCGGCGCGAGACGCCACGTGAGGTCTTCAACCAGCACGCGCCCGTCGGGGGTGGTGATGGTGGCATCTTCTAGCTCTACTACCACTTTGCCCTGGCGTGCCTTGGCAAAGGCGGTGAGCTCAACGCTATCGCGAGGCGGCGGAACATCTTTGATCAGCGCCTCTGCCGCTTCGATTCGGTAGCGGGGCTTCGAGGTTCGAGCGGGAGCACCTCTGCGGAGCCACGCCAGTTCCTTTCGGGCCAAGTTTTGGCGGCGTTGCTCTGCGGCGTCGGCCTGGCGCGCACGTTCAGCGCGGGCAAAAGTCCAGTCGTTATAGCCGCCCTCGTAGATGTCCACGGTGCCGTCGTGGACTTCCCAGGTGGTGGTGGCTACCGTGTCCAGGAACCAGCGGTCGTGCGTCACCACCACCACAGCGATGCCGCGAGACAGCAAATGTTGGGCCAGCCACTCCACGCCTTCTACGTCGAGGTGGTTGGTGGGTTCGTCGAGTACCACGAGGTCGAGTTCTTGCACCAGCGCAGCGGCGAGGTTCACGCGCCTTCGCTCACCACCAGAAAGCCCGCCGACTTTTGTGTCCAAACCCAGAGCGTCCACACCGATACCCGCGAGCACCTCTCGCACCTTCGCATTGGAGGCCCACTCGTAGGTTTCGAGCCCCAGCGGGCGCACCACCACGTCGGCAATGGTCGCGTCCGGATCGAGCTCAGCGCGTTGGGTCACCACAGCCATGCGCAATGCGGAGTTGTGGCTCACTCGCCCCTGATCCGGTTGCTCAATACCGCTGAGTACTTCCAGCAGCGTGGTCTTGCCGCCACCATTGAGACCGACCACGCCGATGCGATCGCCGGACTGCACGCCCAGGCTCACGCCATTCAGCAAAGTCTTAAGCCCGAAGGACTTATGAACGTTTTCCAGGTTGATCAGATTGACCATGCAGAACCTTCCATGAGCTCGGCCCCTGGCGCGGGACCCGTTGCGGTGGCGGTGCGATAGTACACACCGAGTTCGGCAGCAACCTCTTGCGCCGATTCGGCGTCCGCGCACAAGAAAGCACAGGTGGGACCCGACCCAGACACGATGCCGCGCAACGCGCCGGCGCGCTCCCCCATGTTCAACACTTTGCGCAGATCAGGCCGAAGAGACAGCGCCGCAGCCTGCAAATCATTGTGCAGTGCTTCCGCCAGTGTTTGAGCATCGGCGCGCATGAGCGCCTGCGCCACAGCCTCGTAACTCAGGTGCGCCTCGCGTTCCATCGTGTCCAACTTGGCAAACACCTCCGGGGTAGACAGCCCCTGCTTAGAAAACGCCAACGCCCAGTGATATTGGCCGCGAGACATCAGCGGCGTCAACGCCTCGCCCCTGCCGGTTCCCACCCGGGTTTCGCCAAGCAGCGTGAAGGGGATGTCGGAACCAAGTTCGGCGGCGATCTCCAGCAACACTGCCTCCGATAATGGGCGCTGCAAGGTTGCGTTCATCGCCAGCAAAGTTGCCGCCGCATCGGCCGAGCCACCCGCCATGCCTCCAGCCACCGGGATCCCCTTGCGCAGCTCGATCGCCACACGAGAAAGCTGTTCTCCCGAACGCTGCGCAACGGCCTCCGCCGCTTTCCAAGCCAAGTTCGAGGCGTCCTCGGGCACTCCCGGCGCATCCGCTTGAAGCTTTTCGACGCACCCCGCGCCCATCACATCTGCAGGAGTGATACGGACGACGTCGTAAAGCGAAAGCGATTGAAATACGGTGACGAGCTCGTGATACCCGTCCTCGCGCACATGCCCGACGCCGAGGTGAAGGTTCACTTTCGCATGGGCTTTGGCAGTGATTTCTTGAGTCATTCGCCCGCCTCCTGCGCCAAACGAACAAAATCTGCGGTACTGAGCGTTTCTCCTCGAGCGGTTGGGGCAATGCCCGCACGCAGCAGTGCTTCCTCGGCGGCTGAAGCACTACCGAAATGGCCCTTCAATGCCGAGCGCAAGGTTTTGCGCCTTTGAGCAAAGGCAGCATCAACCAGGGGAAACAGCCCCGCCCGGAATTCCTCGGTGACTGGCCACGGCGCATTGTCCCGATCAAAGCAATCGATCCTGACTAAACCCGATTCGATCTTCGGTGCTGGCCAAAACACGTTTTTGCCGATCGAGCCTGCGCGACGAACCTCACCGTAGAAACCCGCCTTCACGCTCGGCACACCGTAAATCTTATTGCCCGGCTTTGCCGCCAAACGATCAGCCACTTCCGCCTGCACCATCACCAACACACGGCGAATGCTCGGAAACAGTCGAAGCAAGTGCAACAACACCGGCACGGAAACGTTGTAGGGCAAGTTGGCAACCAGTGCCGTTGGCTCATCGATGTCGTCCTTGTTAATCAACAGCGCGTCCTTGTGCAGAAGGTTGAGCCTCTCAGCAACTATCTCCGCGCGCGCCGCTACCGTCTGAGGCAAGAGTTGGGCCAAGCGTGGGTCGATTTCAACGGCGGTGACACGATCCACCGTTTCCAGCAAACCCAGTGTGAGCGATCCAAGTCCCGGCCCGACCTCCACAACGTGGTCTTCGGGCTTTAGATCTGCGGCGCCAATAATCATGCGGACAGTGTTCGGATCATGCACGAAGTTCTGCCCCAGCTTTTTAGTGGGGGTGACGCCAATGAAAGCCGCAAGTTCGCGAATTTCCGCGGGACCTAATAATTGCGCGCGGGGAGTTTCCATGAATGCCTAATCTACCGGTGAGGATTGGTGGAAAGCGAACAAGCCACGGCTGTAACCGTGGCTTGCGGGCAGGCATCTAGTGGCTTAGCGAATACCCAGCTTTGAGGTGCACGCTGGCCACGCACCCCAACCCTGGGCGGCTTGCACACGCTCAGCAACAGCAATTTGCTGTTCACGGCTTGCCTGGGAAGCGCGGGGAGCGTACTCGGTGCCCCCATGGGCGGCCCAGGTGGAATCGGAAAATTGCAGGCCTCCGGAGTAACCATTGCCGGTGTCCGTGGCCCAGTTGCCGCCGGACTCACACTGCGCAATTGAATCCCAAACGCTTCCGTTAGCAACGGCTGGAGCGGAAGGCTTCTGCTTCACGCCGCGGTGAACCGTAGCGGGCTTGGCGGGAGTGATCTCCTGCTGCTTTTCAATGGTCTTGGATTCCTCAACACCATTGACGGTTACAACCTTGTAGGTGACCTTCCTGGTGCCCGGCGAACCAGGTTCGACTTCGGTTTCTTCGCCCTGGAACATTTCGGGATCATCCACAAAACGTGGCTCGACATTGAAGGGCTCCTCTACGTCCTGAGTTTGGACGTCAACCCTGTCAACGTTGATTTCCAGGTTCTCACGCACGGGAGTCCTGGGATCTGGAGTCACACGATCATCGGCATCAACCTTGATATTGCGCTGCTTGAGCACATCTTCCACCGTCTCCGCAGGAATACGCACGTAGGTGGTCTTGCCGCCGACATTGAGCTTGACCAGCTTCGGTGTAACAACGGCAACCTTCTCCCCAGCATCCTCGAGGCGCGCGTCCTTGTCTTTGGAGACCTCGAGGGCGGCAACCGGAGCATCTACGGAAGGCATCTCATGCAACATCTCGCCAACGGTGGCGGCAGTGGTGGTGATATTGCGCTCTTGACCGTCGATGACTACGGCAACGTTCTTGACGGTACGAACGGTCACCGTATCGCCATCGGAAACCGGCTGCTCAAGGCCCGGGGAAACGATGTCTTTCGCATCGAGATCAACCTGCGCCTGGTTCAACACGCCTTCTACGTCCCCGTGTAGCGTCACCAGATGCAACTGTTCACCGTTGAGGTCGATAGTGACGTCCTTCTTAGTTTGCATAACAGCTACGCCACCGACCGCCAGGGTCGCAAGCACGCCACCGGTGGCGAGCTTCAGCGGCACGGAACGGCCAGCAGTTGAGGAGTTCAGACGGGACTTTTGATGAATAGCCAAGGTGTATGGATCTCTCTGCGCCAGGTTGTTGCGCTCACAGGATTTGAGATTGCGTTGTTTATCGGGATGTAACAATACGGTAACGGTGCGCCTTTGCCAAGGGCGCGCGCTCATTTAAGTGTGCAGCCACGACTCCCCCACACCACAGAAAACTCAGGTGCCACTCGCGACTCAGCAGTCACCCGTACGCCACAGCCGTCAAGGTGGATACCCCGCGGCTGTGAACAATCACACAGTGCGATCAAGCTGATACACGCGCCGGAAGTTCTCAGCTACCTGACGCGCGAACTGACCCGAGTCTTCACCACGAGCATCAGCGAGCACGTTAAACGTGTGACCAATCAACGCAGTCTCATTGCGAGCACCACGGAATGGCTCGGGCGTCATATACGGAGCATCCGTTTCCACGAGAATCTGTTCCGCAGGAGCTAAAGCAGCAGCCTCACGCAGATCATCATTGCGCTTAAACGTGGCGTTGCCAGCAAAACTCAAGATATAGCCGCGATCCAGTGCCTCACGCGCCACATCTAAGGGCGAAGAGAAGCAGTGAAGAATGGTATCTACCGGCGCTGTCGCGCCAGCAAGCACCTCCATCAGAGGCTCGTCGGCTTCCCTGTTGTGAATCATCAAGGGCTTGCCCACCTCTACCGCCAGGTCGATGTGCCAACGTAAGGCCTCAACTTGAACGTCGAGTGGAGCCGTTTTGTCCGGATCGTGCTTGATCCAGTAGGTATCCAACCCAGTTTCCCCGATGGCGACGCAGCGGGGATCCTGCGCCATTTCACTCAGGCGCTTGCGGGTTTCGGCGTTGAGCTCACCAGCGCGTGTTGGGTGAACTGCGCACGCGGCAAAAACGCGGGCATCGAGATGTGCGGCGGCAAGGGCAAGCTCGGCTTCGGCAAGTCCATCACCGACGGTGCATATCAGTTCCACACCGGCCCGTTGCGCTCGATCCGCGATTGCACGCACCTCTTCGGCATTTCGCGCACCGCAACTGGCAAGGTGCGTGTGCGCATCAACCATCCCGCCGGGGTGATCTGCAGGAACCGGGGTTGGGCGTTGCTTCTTCTTAGCCATTGTTCACCGGCGCCCACTCCGGCCCAGTCTCTCCAAGCTCCGGATCGAGCTTGGCAATTAGCGGCTTGGGTTTTGCCAGTGGCGTACCGGGCTCTACTTCTACTCGGCACCACTGAGCCTGAGCTGCCTCGTAATCACCGGAGATAGTCAAATACGTGGTGTCTTGCTCCGGCACACCCACGCCCACCGGGTGAACATCCATATCATCTGCCACCTCGCGAATCTCCGGCATACCGGACCACACGCCCTCGCGCCCCAGCGCCTCATGCACCTTCTGGGCGGTGTGCGGCAGGTAAGGCGTGAGCAGGGTGTTGCAGTCGCTCACCATCTGCAGCGCGGTCCACAGCACAGTGGCCAGGCGTTCGCGCTGCTCAGGATCCTTCGCCAACTTCCACGGCTCCTGATCCGCGATATAGGCGTTAGTCTCGCCTACCACATGCATGGCATGCGTGATGCCTACTTTGAATCGGTTGTGAGCCAAGGCGTCTCCGACCACGTCGAAGGCTTTGGCGCCAAGGTCAAGGATGGCGCGGTCGGCGTCGAAAAGCTCTCCCGGCTCGGGAACCTCACCGAAGTTCTTAAAAGCCATGCTCACCGTGCGGTTCACCAGGTTGCCCCACCCGTTGGCAAGCTCATTGTTGTTGCGGCGAACGAACTCATCCCAGGTGAAGTCAGTGTCGTTGTTCTCCGGACCGGCTACGGCAATGAAGTAGCGCAGCGGATCAGGGCCGTACTCCGCGAGGAAATCCTTGACGTAGATCACCACGCCCTTCGAAGATGAGAACTTCGAACCACTCATCGTGAGATATTCAGACGAGACTACCTCGGTGGGAAGTTGCAGAGCACCCAATTCATGCTCACTGCCACCATGAGCTCCCTCGCCTTGGTAACCAAGCAGCTCTGCTGGCCAAATCTGTGAGTGGAATGTGATGTTGTCCTTGCCCATGAAGTAGTAGCTCACGGCTTCCGGATTAGTCCACCACTCGCGCCACGCCTCCGGGCGACCAGCCCGATACGCCCATTCGATGGAAGCAGACAAATACCCAACAACCGCGTCGAACCACACGTAAAGCTTCTTGGCGTTATTGTCTTGCCAACCCTCGATCGGAATGGGAACACCCCAATCGATGTCGCGCGTCATAGCGCGCGGGCGCAGATCTTCAAGGAGATTCAGGGAGAACTTGAGCACGTTTGGGCGCCAATTCTCGCGACCTTGCAGCCACTGCCCCAACGCTTGCGCCAGCGCGGGCAAATCAAGAAGGAAGTGCTCAGTTTCTACGAATTCTGGAGTCTCACCGTTGATCTTCGAAACCGGATTGATCAGATCTGCTGGATCAAGTTGATTGCCGCAGGTGTCGCACTGATCGCCGCGTGCATCGTCGGCGCCACAAATCGGGCAGGTGCCTTCGATATAGCGGTCAGGCAGGGTACGACCCGTCGAAGGCGAGATGGCCCCCTTGGTGGTCTCTTTGAGCATGTAGCCGTTTTCATACAAGCCCCTGAACAATTCCTGTACCACCGCGTAGTGATTGCGGGTGGTGGTGCGGGTGAACAGGTCATAGCTCAGGCCCAAGCCCGCGAGGTCCTGGACGATTTGACGGTTGTAGCGATCCGCCAGCTCGCGCACACTCACGCCTTCTTTGTCTGCCTGAACCAGCAGGGGCGTACCGTGCTCGTCGGTGCCGGAGATCATCAGCACATCGGCGCCACGCATTCGCTGGAAGCGCGCGAACACGTCAGAAGGAACACCGAACCCTGCCACGTGTCCGATGTGGCGAGGTCCGTTGGCATAAGGCCATGCGACGGCGACGAGGACTGGTGAATTCATAACCTCCGAGCTTAATTTACCCACTCCCCCAATGGCGATTCGGGCGAGGAAGCGAGCAGAGCAGCGCGAAGTTCCCCGACTTGTTATCCCTCGGACTTATAAGCCAGGAAGGCATCATAGAGCTGCTTCTTGCTGGCCTTGTTCGCTTGCGCCACTTGGCCCGCCGCGTCTTTGAGCCGAACTCCCGCCTCCACTAATGCACTGACTTGCCCCAGAAGATCCTCCGGTTTCGCCGTCTGTTGCTCAGCACCTTCCAACACAACGGTGATTTCACCGCGTAGCCCCTGCTGAGCCCACTGCGCCAGCTCCCCGAGTGATCCGCGACGTACCTCCTCATAGGTCTTGGTCAGCTCGCGGGCCACCGCCGCGCGACGATCCTCGCCCAAAACCTCTGCGGCCACGGCCAGAGTTTCTGCGATTCGGTGAGGTGATTCAAAGAAACACACAGCCCGTTGTTCCGAAAGCAAAGAATCCAACCACACACGACGTTGACCATTCTTCCTCGGAGCAAAACCATCGAAGATGAACTTGCCCACGCCGAGCCCCGAAAGTGCCAGCGCCGTCGTCACGGCCGAGGGGCCGGGAATGCACGTCACCGGTATCTCTGCGTCATGGGCTGCTGCAACCAGCGGTAGGCCAGGATCTGAGACGATAGGCATACCGGCGTCAGTCACCACCAACACGGTGCCGTGGCGAGCAAGATCCAGCAATTGCTCAACGCGAGCTGCCTCATTGTGATCGAAGTTGCTGATGATTTTGCCGGTTATTTCCACACCTAACGCTTGAGCCAACGCTTTGGTGCGCCGGGTGTCCTCAGAGGCAATCACGGGGGCGGATGCCAGGGCGAACTTCAATCTCTCACTGGCATCTGCTGGGTTCCCAAGCGGGGTGGCGGCGAGTACAACGCCGTGA
This sequence comes from Corynebacterium gerontici, assembly GCF_003813985.1. Classification (NCBI taxonomy): domain Bacteria; kingdom Bacillati; phylum Actinomycetota; class Actinomycetes; order Mycobacteriales; family Corynebacteriaceae; genus Corynebacterium; species Corynebacterium gerontici. The sequence goes on along the minus strand of NZ_CP033897.1, from coordinate 748,943 downwards.
GGCAAGGCTTCGCGGGGGGTGTGCATGCCATCGAGTGTGGCACACGTGGTGCGTGTATCCGCTTTTCGACGCCCCGCTTTTCAACTGCACGCAGAAAAACACCACCGCGGCGCCAATGATGGCGGTACCGAGGTGGTGTCGTTTCTCAATGCGTGTGAACCGCTACTTCGATGAGTCTGCGGCGTCCGGATCTTCCGCGTATTGGCGGTGTCCCGCGTGATCAGGGAGCTTCAGATCGCCCGCGTCTGGCACGGCATCTTCAGCGGTTTCTTTATCGTGTGCCGAAGCGATTTCTTCTTTGACTTCTTCACGCACGGATTCTGCGATGCGCTCCGTCTCGAGGACGGATTCCTCCGTGTAACGCTGCAATTGGCGTGCCTGCTTTGAGCTAAAGCGAAGGTTGGGATCCAGCTTGCGACGAACCAGCTCGTGGATCTTTTCGCGTCGATTCCGCTCTTCGCGGATCTTCGCCAGGCTCTTCATCCACGCACCACCCACGATCACGGCGAGGAAGATACCCATGTAACCGAGGATCGGGTACACGACGCCCACCAGGGTTTTGAAGCCCATGAAGGAGCAGCCCCAACCGATCACGCAGCTCACGGCAAAGACCGGGTAGAAGAGCTTGGGCTTGGAAGACGTTGCACGCTTACCAAAGGCGTAGAACATGGAAATGGCGGTGTTGAAAATCATGCCAATAATGACGATGGACATGATCAGACCCAGGGTCGGGTTAATCATGTTGACGATGGTCAACATCGGGACGTCGTCCTGGCCAACACGATTCACTACCGAGTACAGGCCCCAGGTGGAGATCAGCATCATGACGCCGTAGATCAGACCACCGACCATGCCACCAAGGCCTGCGGCGCGGGGATTGAAATTATTGCCGCCGATAATGATGGACATGGAGGAACCCATCATCAATGCCAAACCAACATAGTTCAGTGCGGACAAAAGCCAGTTGGGTGTTGCCGAGTTGATCTCCGAAGCTGCTGAATTGAGTACCGCGGTATCGGCGTCGGAGTTGATGATCGCGTAGATCACCGCCATCGCAACGAACACGATGATCAACGGGGTGATCGCGCCAATAACGTTCGTGACCTTATCTACATTCAGCAGGCCAGTGAGCAGCACCAGGATGAGCATCATCAGCGAGCCTGCCCAGATGGGCCAGCCGAATTGCTGCTGCATGTTGGAACCGGCACCTGCGAACATCACGAAGCCTGTGCAGAAGAGGGTAATCAGCACACCGGCGTCGAGGATTCTCGCTACCACCGGGTGCGAGATACGGCGAAGCACCACAGAGTGATCGTTTGCCAAGAAGTAACTGCCCAGCTGCAGGGAGGCGGTACCGGCGGCGATCATCACCAGGCCGGACACCAGGGCACCCCAGATGCCCATGGTGCCGTGGGAGACGAAGTACTGCAGAACTTCCTGTCCGGTTGCAAATCCTGCGCCGATCACGATGCCCACGAAGGCCATCGCGGTGCTCATTGTTCTTTTGAGCATGGTTGAAAGCTCATCCTTTCGAAGATGAATAATGTAGTTATTCGCTGCCGCAAGGCAGCGTTCCTCACGGCGGTGCTCACAGGCAAGACCCGTGCCCCCTGTTCGAGGGCCGGGTCTTGCGTTACTGCTTCAGCGTCTATTTTTTCATGCCGCTGTTTGCAGATTTAGAAATTTTGCGCTGATTTCTTGCATCACTGCGACGCTGACGTGCCTGGGCGCGCTTCTCGCGATCAACGTGAATACGGCGTTCGCGGGCAAGACGCGCTGCGAAGCGCTGTTGTTCACGGTAATCCAGGTAGATCTCGTCGTTTCGCAGATCCTTGAGGATAGCGAACATCAGGGCGATGATCACCAAGAGGAACGGGCTCGCCGCAATAATGGTGAGGTTCTGGAGGTTACCCAACACATCGCTGCCGCCGGTAACCAGCATAGTCATGCCGATCAGACCAACCAGCAGACCCCAAACAGCGGAGACGTACTTGTTGGCGTCTACCTGGCCGTTCTGGCTCATCGATCCCATGACCGTGGAGGCGGAGTCCGCCGAGGTGATGAAGAAGGTCGCCAACAAGACCACGGCCACGATGGCGATTACGTTGCCGCCCGGGAAGTGGTGCAGGAGATCGAAGAGCTGATACTCAGCATCGCCGTCGCCGTAGATGGATTCGCCCTGCTGCTCAAGGTGAATTGCGGTACCGCCGAAGATGGCGAACCACACCACGGACACACCGGAGGGAACCAGCATGACGCCGAAGAGGAACTCGCGAATCGTGCGGCCACGGGAAATGCGAGCCAGGAACATGCCCACGAAGGGGCTCCAGGAAATCCACCATGCCCAGTAGAAGATGGTCCAGCCGTTGAGCCATTCGCCAGCGGTGCCGTCAGCGGACTCGGCCGTGCGGCCGATCATCTCGAAGAAGTTAGACAGGTAGGCACCGATGGAGCCGGGGAGGAAGTTCAAGATGGTCACGGTTGGCCCCACAACGAACACGAACAGCGCAATCAAAGCTGCCAGCACCATGTTCATGTTGGACACATACTGGATGCCTTTACCCACGCCAGACATTGCCGAGATCAGGTAGGCGAGGGTGAGCACCGAGACGATCATGATGATGCTCTTCATGCCGGGGTTTTCAATGATGCCCGCGGCGTCGAGCCCCGCGGCGATCTGGGTGGCACCGATGCCGAGGGAGCAAGCGGTTCCGAAGATCGTGGCGAGGATGGCCATGAAGTCAATGAAGTTGCCGAGCGAGCCCTTGGCACGTCGTTCGCCGATGAGCGGAATGAACGCGGAGCTCAGCAACTGACGGCGCCCGAGGCGGAACGTCGAATAGGCAATAGCCAAGCCGAAGATGCCGTAGATGGCCCAAGGGTGCAGCGTCCAGTGCAGCAAGGTAGTGGACATAGCTTGCGCAACGTCGCGCTCCTCGTGTCCAGGAACACCGTTCAGGTAATCGGTCAGCGGCTCAGACACGCCGTAGAACATCAGGCCGATGCCCATGCCGGCGGCGAACATCATTGCGATCCACGAAACCGTGGAAAATTCCGGTGCTTCGTCATTGCGACCGAGCTTGATGCGCCCGAACTTGCTCAGCGCCACCCCGAAGCCGAAGACGAGGAATACGGTACTGAAGAGCACGAAGGCCCAGCCGAAGTTCTCAACCACGAAGCTCAGCGCGGTCGAAGAGAAGTCCGAGAAGGTATCCCGACCAAAAATGCCCCACACAACCACGACTAGCGAAACAATGATGGCTGGAAGCGTGACACTCCAGTTCACCTTCGCGGCTGCCTCACCTTTGTATGAGCGATCCTCTTCTTTGTAGGTGCTCACGGTTTGGTCAACTTGACTCGCTTCGCTCAGAAGGGCTGCCAACTGCGCGGTGGCAGAGGACCCCCTACGCTGCTCTTCAAGTTCCGAGTTCGCCGAAGCCGACGCGGTGGCTAACTCCGGCGTCTCGTGGGGTGACACTCCCCCCTCGTTCTCATAATTTTCACCCGGTTGAGGGTTATTTTCGGCAGATTCTTTCATAGTTCCAATGATCCGAATAATCTTTGGCAATTCAAATTGAATCATCAGAATTTCAGCATTTTTGGGGGCTTCTGCCACGCTTTGCTCAAATTCATCTCTCGTATAAGCCCACTACGATCCATAGAAGCACCCCAAAGAAATAACAAAACTATAACAATTGCTGAGTACAGCCCTTTTTCGCCCCAACTACAACCGTTGCAGTCGCTTTCAAGCATCTCTCCTTGGCTAGGTTTTCGCTTCAGCACAACACCAAGTCAGTGCTTCTCGGGGGTCGTGTTCTACACTTTTTGCATGCTCGCCAAGGAACGTCTGCACACTCGATCACGTACCGGTGCGCCGCAGCGCTACGTTCCTCGATTCTCCACTCAGGCCGGGCACCTCGCGCCGGGAAGCAAGCCCTGGACTCGCGCCGATTCGATCAGCACGGCCATCATCAGCTCTCTGGCGATTCTGACTCGTTTCATTCGCCTGGGTGCTATCACTGATGAAGGCACACCGGTTTTCGATGAGAAGCATTACGTACCACAGGCCTTTGACATACTCGAGTCCACTTCGAACCCCTTGGTTGGCGGAATCGAGCTCAATCCGGGCTTTGGCCTCGTGGTGCATCCCCCTTTGGCAAAGCAGCTGATCGCGCTCGGTGAATTTCTGTTCGGCTATTCCCCTTGGGGTTGGCGCGTCATCAACGCCTGCATTGGGGTAGGCGTGGTGCTGCTGATCATGGCGATTACCCGCAGGCTCAGCAATTCCACCTTTGCCGCCAGCATCGCGGGTGTGATCGCGGTGTGCGACGGAGTACTGCTGGTCACCTCACGGTTCGGCATGCTCGACATCATCCAAGTCTTCTTTGTACTGTGCGCAGCGTATTGCTTTCTCCGGGACGCTCAGCAACAAGACGCTGCTTACTCTAACGCCTACGCATCAAGAGCCAACATTCCTACGCTCGGGTTTCGCATTGGGTTTCGTTGGTGGCGTTTTGCCTGCGGCATCTCCCTCGGCTTGAGCCTGAGCGTGAAGTGGTCCGGGCTGTACTATATGGCGTTTTTTGGCATGCTCGCTGTGGCTTTGGATGCTTTTCGACGCCACCGCGGCCAGGCCAAACGCCCCATCCTCGGAGCTATTGGCCTTGATGCCTTTCCGGCTTTCGCTTCCCTAGTTTTGCTTCCCGTCGCTGTTTATCTTCTCTCCTGGCGATCCTGGTTTGACAGCGAAACATCGGTGTACCGGCATGCACTCAGTGATGGCACCATTGCCGCGGATTCTTTCTTGCAGCGCTTGCCGGAAGCCATCGCGGGCTTTGTGTACTACCACACCTCAGTCCTGCAATTTCATTCCACCCTGACCAACGCAAATGGCCACCACCACCCCTGGGAATCTAAGCCGCTGTCTTGGTTAGTTGCGGGGCGACCGGTGCTGTACTACTCCAACACCGACGTCGCTTGTGCTGCCGGAAAATGCCAGCAAATGCTCTTCTTGTTCGGCACTCCTGCAATTTGGTGGATGACGATTCCGGTGCTGCTGTGGGCTGCATACAGCTTGATCGTTCGACGCCAAGTTCAGTATCTCCTGCCCTTCGTTGCATTCATGGCAGGCTTTGTGCCCTGGTTGCTGAATTATGACCGCCAGATGTACTTCTTTTACGCAGCAGTGTTGGTTCCCTTCACCATCGTGCTGTTGGCATTGAGCTGCCACGAGGCCGCCAATGCCTCTACGGGATGGCTTTCCCGCGGCCGGCGCTATCGCCTTATGCCGAGGTGCTTGGCGCTTTGCAGCAATGGACAGAGGCTCGTCCTGTGCTACCTCTCGCTGGTGGTGGCTGCCTTCGTGTACTTCTTACCCATCCTGTACGGCATTCTCATCCCAGGTACCTGGTATTCGCAACTGATGTGGCTGCCGTCTTGGTACTAGAGCTCCGAACGCGGGGCGGAACCCAGACTCCTCAACGCTTCGCGCACCATAACCCAACCGACGTGCGAAAGCCACGCCCACGCCAAGGTCATGAGCGTGGAAAGCAACAACACTAACTGCAACAACAATCCGCCACCGATGGTGCCTGTGATCAGATCGCGCACTGCCATGCCGAGGCTGAACATCCACAAACCACCGACAAACGGCAGCATGCCCACAATGAGTCGCGGCTGCCATGCGGCGAAGAATAATCCGAAAGCCAAGGCGCAGCGCATCGATACAGCCTCGATAAATAGCTGCGTTCCGTAGGCGTCATTACCCATAGCGCTGCCACTGGGACGAAGGAGAACTACCACAGCCCAGCTCAGCCACGCCACTGCTACGAGCACCATCGCGACACGGGCGAAAGCCATAGAGGTCGCTCGGCGCGCCGCACCTTTTTGAAATTCCGACTCCACACCGTCCAAAATCACTTCTGAGAGATCGGGCGCGGGCGCTTCCGGGGTGTGGAGAGCGAGGGTGCGATTCATCGCCGCTGCTTGTTCAAAAAAATTTGCGCAGTCCGTGCAGGCATGCAGATGCGCGTCGATGACGTCTTGAGGAAGCGGAGATTCCTCCCCGTCGAGATTGGCTGAAATCGCCGCTTTAACGTCCTCACAACTCAGCACGACTGAGCACTCCATCGATGCTGGCGCGACCAGAGCCAAAAACGATTACCACGATGAGCGAGGCGATGAGCACCAAGGGATATTCAAGCCCCGTATCCTCTAGAAAGAAGCCATTGCCCATGTGTACAAAATACAAGGCTGCGAGCATGAGGAGCGCCAACGCCCCAGCCACGAATGTGGTGAGCAGACCGACGATCAACAGCGCTCCGCCAAGCAACTCGCCAGAAGCCGAGAGCACAGCGCTCAACTTGGGCTGAGGAATCCCGAGAGCGCTGAATTGCCCGGTCACTTCAGTGATGCCCAGGAGGAAGAACTTTTGGTAGCCGTGCGCCACGAACACCACACCGATGACTGACCGGAGAATGAGTAACGCGGCATCGCGAATCGCTGGACGATCCATGGGTTCCTAGCCTGCTCGACGCTCTTGGTACTCGTCGAATTCATCGAGATGCTGCGCCGCGGCCGAGTCCAGGTAGGCGAAATCTGGGCTGTCGTCGTCGATCTCGAGCACCACTGCACCCGGGCGCCGAAGACGATCCGGTACGCCGTACTCCGCATCTTCTGCGTGGCGCACGCCAAGTCGCGCTCGACGAAGCTGGCGGATCCTCCTGCGGCGAAGCGCTTCTTCGGCGAGCACTTGGCGTCGCAAAGCAACCAAGTACACCACGAGCAGCACCGTGGCCAGACCAAACAGGAACCACAGCCAGCCCCCGAGGATCATGGCGGCGAGCAAACTCAGTAAGAAGGCTGCGCCGAAGCCGCCCACCCACTGCTTCCGTCGGCGCTGCAACTGCTCACGATGCGCACGCGCAGCCTCCGGGTCCCAGCCGCCTCGACCAACGCGACGAGCCGCAAATTCGAGATCGCTCTTATCCAATTCTTCTGGCTCGTCCTCGAGTTCATCTTCCGATGCAACATGGATGGGAGCCTCTTCAGCGGCGGCTGGATGCAGCAGATCGCCGGGCCCTTCATACGCTTCGCTGTAGGAGTATTCGCTGAGGTCCTCCTCCTCAACCGGCAGGTGTTCCGGCTCGGGCGCAGGCTCTTCCTCAGGTTCTTCTGCTGCGGGAAGTTCGTGGACTACTTCGCCTTCGATAACGGTGGCGTCCGAAGTTTCGGAGCGCTTCATCTTGAGCTTTTCTTTGGCGTCACGCAGCAAATCTCCCAGGGTTGCACCGGGGGTATCTTCAAGTACTTCGTCAACATCTTCAGCCACGAGTACCTCCGAGTTATCCGGCTCGTTGGAAAGATGAATGTCATCCTTGCTCAGCCTTGGCCTGCGGCTACGCGGCAGATCATCCTGGCCGCCCTGGTACACCACTCGGGTCTCTTCGAAGGCGTCACCGGCTTTGGAAATGGGGCGGTGACCACGAAGTAGCCAGGGAGCGAGCACGAACAACCACACCGAGGCGATGAGGATGATTGCGATAGTTCCAGACACGAGCCACAAGCCTTTCCAAAAATATTCGACACCGCGCGCGGTGAAACTCCCTTGATACGCGCAAGTGATACTTATCGAACCTTCAATGTATCTTCAGCACCGCATATCTCTGGGAAGGCGCGCCGCACAGCCAGCGAGCCTCAACGGTGGTGGCTTTGTTTCCCCAACAACCGTTGGACCGCGGTCCTGGTGAAATCATCACGGTTCAGCCCCATAAAGAAATGGTCCTCAAAGCGGCCATTGATGTGCATATTGCCGCGAAGCAGCCCCTCCTCCTGGAAACCATTACGCGCCAGCACTTTCCCCGAAGCAGGATTGTCTGGCATGAAGGTAGCCGTAAGTCGGTGGAGCCCAACCCTCTCAAATGCGTGATCGATTGCCAGTGCACACGCGGCGCTCGCGATGCCTCTGCCCCAGTAGTCGCGATCTACCCAGTAACCGAGTGTGGCATCGCACCAAGGCATGCCTCTGATCTCGTCTATCGTGATCTGACCTACGAAGGAACCATCTGCGATGATGGCGAAGGGAATCGCGTTGCCTTCGCGCGCTGCTTCTTGGAGAGAATAGAAATAGCGTTTCCAACCGGCGTCATCATGAGCGGATTCCCAAGTGCCGGGCAAGGTTGGTTCCACCGGTTCTAGGTGAATCTGATCGCGTAAACGCAGGCGGGACCATTCCCGGGAATCCTCAAACAACAAGGGGCGTAGGCGCACCTTCGTTTGCGTAGCCTGGTTCGCCACCATGCGCGGAACTACAATTTCCTTGGTGTACTCGCACCAACCCGGATGTCGAGGATCGCGTGGACCGGTCGCCGGCCGCATTGTCGGTTTCAACCAGCGCTGCAGCCAGTCGATCATCGCAGCCCCTGAGCCATGAAGAGGACTTCGACGATGTCACCGGGACGAATCTCAGTGACTTCTTCTGGAATTTGAATCATCGCGTTAGCTTCTGACATACCCGCCAATAAGTGGGCAGGTGCGCCGTTGGCGGCACCCAAGCCCTCAACCAGGTAATCCTGCGTTTCCGCATCACGCATCAGTCGGGCGCGAATGAAGCCACGCCGACCCGCCTTCGATCCCACATGGTTGAGTGCGCGGGCGCGTACGGTGCGTCGCTGGGCATTGCGTTTACCCAGGCTCAAGCGGATCATCGGGCGAACGAAAGTTTCAAAGATGACCAGCGAGCTCACGGGATTACTTGGCAGCAGAAACACTGGCGTTCCATCTGCGATTTTGCCGAATCCCTGCACGCTGCCCGGATGCATCGCCACACGGGTGGTGTCGATCTCGCCGATCTGTTGCAGCACTTCGCGCACATGCTCCGATCCCGAGCCACCAACCGCGCCCGAGATCACGATGATTTCACTGCGTACAGCTTGGGCCTCGATGATTTCCCTTATGCGCCGTGGTTCCCCGGCAGCAATGCCCACCCTGTGGACATCGGCACCGGCATCGCGGCCGGCGGCGGCGAGAGCATAGGAATTGACGTCGAAGATTTGCCCCAGCCCAGGATCTCGGTCAATATCGACCAGCTCATGCCCAATGGAAATCACAGAAAGACGCGGGCGTGGGTACACCAGCACCTTGGAACGCCCCACCGCGGCCAGCAGCCCGATATGCGCAGGGCCGATAATTGCCCCGCTGCTGACAGCTACATCACCGGGTGTAATGTCATCGCCTGCTTTACGTACGAACTCGCCCGAGCGCACCGGGCGGGTGGCTGTCATTCGCTTTTTCCCGCGATCCGACCATTCGAGCGGCAACACGGCGTCGGCAAGCGCAGGGATTGGAGCGCCAGTGTGCACACGAACCGCCTGCTTCGGCTGAAGCCTCAGGGGCTTTTGAGAACCAGCCGCAACCTCGCCCACCACTGGCAGCGAAGTCTCCACCTGCGCGGGCCCGGCGTCACGGGTAAGGCCGCGCTCACCGCCAACGTCTACTGCACGAATAGCGTAGCCATCGATCACTGCCTGATCGAATCCAGGAAGCGGGCGCGTTGCCTGCACCTCCTCGGCACACATGAGACCCAAGGACTCAGCGATGGCAATGCGGACAGGCTCGGGCACCACCGATGCTTCTTCAACGATGCTGAGCTGTTGCTCCACTGAGCGCATCCACACTCCCCTTTCTTCGACAATGGCCAACGGGTTGGCATTCGTTCTGACTTTAGCGCAGCAAGCCGATGGGCAACATGCAATGCATCACGGCTCTAGGCGCCGTGCGCATCCAGGATTTCGCGCAACACCTGCTTCAAATGGGGACCGTACACGGGGTGCGCCAGGCCGAAGTCCACCACAGCGGGGATATATCCGCCAGGATTGCCCAAATCATGACGCTTGCCCTCGTGAACCAGAATGTGCACCGGATGGCCTTCGTGAATGAGCAAATCGATGGCATCGGTGAGCTGCAGCTCGCCGCCCGAACCGGGTTCGATCCTGCGCAGCGCATCAAAAATTGCCCGATCCAGGAGGTAGCGGCCAGTGGCAACGAACGTCGAAGGCGCCTCATCCTTTGTGGGCTTCTCAACCATGCCACGTACCCGCTTGACGGTGTGCGCGCCTTGGTATTCGGCTTCTTCGATGGCGAATACGCCGTAATTGACTACTTCATCTTCGTCTACATCGAACGCGCACAACACACTGCCTCCGAGCTGCTGGCGCACCTCAAGCATTTTTTCCACCGCCCCGGTGGGCAGCACGAGATCGTCGGGAAGCATAACAGCAACGACGTCCTCATCTTCATCGAGGACTTGCTCGGCCAGCCCAACGGCGTGCCCAAGCCCGAGTGGTTCCTGCTGCTCAACAGCGACGGCCTTGATCAATTCGGCTGCCCGGCGGACCTTCCCAAGTTGCTCAGTCTTGCCGCGCGCCTCGAGTGTCTGCTCAAGGTGCGGGAAGCGCTTGAAATGCTCGAGCACCTCCTGCTTGTTCGGGGCCGTAATAACAGCCAGCCGGCTTGCCCCCAATTGGGCTGCCTCTTCAGCGATCAACTCAATACCGGGAGTATCAACTACAGGTAGCAGTTCTTTTGGCACAGTTTTCGTGGCCGGCAGGAATCGGGTACCCATTCCTGCTGCAGGTACCACCACGGTTTTCACTGCACACGCTTGGCGCTCGCTGGGTGTGGTCATAGGGGGAAGTGTACAACGCAGCGGGGGTGATTCCGACGCACGCCACAGGAGATATTGCACATAATTTCAGCCAAACGCCCCCTCTTTTAAGGGGTAGCTAGCATGGGGGCCATGGAGCCATCACAACAGCCGCCCTCTGCCCCGCAGCCGCCGCACAGCCTGAAGAAAGCTGCGCAGCGCCAGCATTATCAAACTCTGAGGAGATCCCAATCTGCTGAGGATCGTGCACGAGCAAACGATGCTATTCGGAAAAATATCAGCACACTGATCAGGAACCTTCGTGCCAAACGTGTCGCCGTGTACGCGGCTGACGCCGACGAGCCGGGCGGGGTTGGGCTCGCCGATTACGTTCTCAGTTTACATTGTGAAGTGTGGCTGCCGGTGAGCTTGCCTCAAGGTGTGTTGGAGTGGGGCCAATTTACTGGGCCTGAAAGTTTAACGGGAAAGCGCTACGGAATCCCCGAACCAGCGCAACCACACTATACAAGCGCGCTACTTTCTGAGCTCGACCTCGTCTTCGTTCCCGCACTCGCAGCCACGGCTCGCGGGATCCGGCTTGGCAAGGGGGGCGGGTATTATGATCGAGCTTTGGAGCACTGCCATACCCCCACTGCCTTGCTGCTGTTCGAGCATGAGGCCAATCAGACAATTGTGACGCATCCTCACGACGCGGCTTGCGATTGGACCATCACCCCCGGCAGCATTCAGGCGAACCTCATTGAGCCAACTTAAGCCAAGGGAACCTCACCGGTAGTTATTACGTCTAACAAGAGGTATGAGCACCTTGTTGGCACGCCTACAGCAACCAGGCTTCGCACGCAGCCGCTTGCTGAGGAAAATCTTCACTTTTATGCTGTTTGCCACCGCAGCCTTGCTGTTGCTGGCGTCTCGGACTACGCAGGAATCACAAGCGTGGCGTTATGCCCACGATGTACCTGCTGGAAACGTGCTACGCGAAGACGACCTCGAACGCATTGCAGTTCCCCCTGATTTTGATACCGCACTTTCCAAAGATCACTTGCTAGGCGGAATTACCGTGGTGGACCGCAAAGCCGGCACACTTGCCGCTGAAGGCGACGTGCTCGATCCACGCCTCCAGGCGGGCAATGTGGGCGAAATCTCTCCAAATTCTCCGGGGGGCTCACTCCACATTGTTCCACTCAAGCTTGTCGACGCCTCCGTGGCCGCTTTGCTGGTGCCGGGCGATACCGTCACCGTAGTTACCGCCTCAGAAGACGAAGGACCGCCGCGCGTGGTTGCAGACGGTGCACGCGTTATTTTCGCTGCTAGTGGCGTTGATATTGAGAACAACACTTTTCGAAGCAACCAGACAGCAGTGTTGCTTCAACTGCCGGCGGACGCAGCCAGAGAGGTTGCGGCCGCATCCCTATCGCAGCCGTTGGCGGTGGTGCTCAGTGGGGCTCGCGCACAATAGTTTGAGCGAATCTGCACGAAATACTTTCATTACTGAATTCAACAATTCGCTTTCGTGCGGACACGTCAACTAAGGTTGCAACGATTCCGGGCTGCAGACCGCAGCTCCTTGTACCTCGTTCACTCCCCAGAAAGGTAGTGCCCTCATGCTCAAAGGCTTTAAAGACTTCATCCTGCGCGGCAACGTCGTGGAACTCGCCGTTGCCGTGGTGATCGGTTCCGCGTTCACCGCCATCGTGACCGCGTTCTCTGATCACCTGATCAACCCCATGATTGCCTCGTTGGGGGGCGCAGATGTTTCCGGTCTCGGTTTCTATATCCGCCAGGGCAACGAGGCCACCTTTATGGACTTCGGCGCAGTTCTGACCGCCGCTATCAACTTCCTGATCGTCGCCGCAATCGTCTACTTCATTCTCATTGTTCCGATGAACAAGCTCGATGAGCTGCAGCGTCGCCGCAAGGGCGTTGAAGAGAAGGCTGAGGACGAGGCACCCGCTTCCATCGAGGCTGAGCTGCTCACCGAAATTCGCGACTTGCTGCGCAAACAAAACGGCGAGACTGCAATCCAGCAGGATCTCAACTAACTCTCCTGCATTGAAAAAGCGCCCTCGATAGGGCGCTTTTTGCTATATATCACCGCCGTAATGCGGCGGGCGCTGTTCGCGCCAAAATTGCTCCTCGGTCTGCGGAAGCTCCTCTTCACCGAGCCGAACTGTGCGAAGCTCATCCAAGCCGTCGGGATTCTCCTTTTCCTCGGCACTACGGTCGTAGTCTTCCGGGCTTACCCTTTGCGCGAATCTTCTCTGACGCCTGGGCACGATTACACGTCCATGGATGCGCGACGTAGTTCGTCGATAAGGTGATGCACCAAGGGGGTTAGTGTGGCCATGCCGTCACGAATGGCCGAGCGAGAATCCGCAAGATTCACGATCACAGTAGAGCCAGATACACCGCATATACCGCGCGAGGTACAGGCATCCACTGCTCCACACGCGAGCCCCGAAGAACGAATCGCTTGAGCAATTCCCGGAACGTTTTTGTCCAGCATGTCTCGGGTTGCCTCTGGGGTGAGGTCGCGCGGACCCACACCTGTGCCGCCTACGGTTAGCACTAGATCCACGCCACCGGCGACACCAGTTTCAATGGCCTTGCGGATTTCGGCCTTACTTTTTGAAACCTCAACTACGCCATCCACTTTGAAGTTGTCTTCACTGAGCAACTCTGCGATGAGCCTATCGGTATCTTTGCCGGAGCGGACGGAGTGATCGCTCACCAAGACGATGAGCGCGCAACGTGGTGCGTCAATGTGCGTCGATTCTTGTGCTTTAAAGAAATCCTCGGATGGTTCTTCGAAATCGAAGGCATCAACGTCGCGTTGACTAGTGGGAATGGTGTGCTTGGTCAATGCTATCGGCCTCTCAGATATGCGACGTGTGCGGCGTTCAGGTGGGTCTATTCACTATTGCTCATAAACTTACTCGCTCGTGAGCGTGACCTCTACCGTGTGGGAGTTCGATCCATTTTCATCACTCACTTCGAGGGTCACCGTTTCCCCGAAGTCGCTGGAGCGAACAGCCGCCACCAAACCGTCTGCACTTTCAATCGTGCGGTCATTGACTCGCGTGATCAAGTCGCCCGGCTTAATACCCGCCCGATCGCCGGGGCCGCCGGGCTTCACGGCAGAAACGAGAGCACCGCGCACATTAGCGTTTGCTGCCACTTCAACACCGATCATCGGCTGGGTGGCTTCACCTGTATCGATCAGCTGCTTCGCCACTCGGCGCGCAAAGTCGGCTGGAATGGCAAAACCAAGTCCGATCGAGCCTGCTTGCGCATCTTGTCCATTGCTTAACGAAGCAATCATGGAGTTCATACCGATAAGGTTGCCTTGCATATCAACCAATGGCCCACCAGAGTTGCCGGGATTAATGGCGGCATCGGTTTGAATCGCGTCGATTAGAGACGATTGCCCGGTATTCGCGCCCGCCGCGCGAACAGGCCGGTTGAGCGCAGAAACAATACCCGAAGTAACGGTGGCAGATAGTCCCAGCGGGGAGCCCACCGCTACTACTTCTTGCCCAACAGCAAGTTTGGAGGAATCCCCAAAGTTCATCGTTGGCAGCCCCTGCGCGCCGCGCAGTTTAATCACAGCCACGTCGGTGTTGGGATCACCAGCAACAAGATCGGCGTCGTATTGCGTGCCGTCGTTCAGCATCACGGTCATTTTCGCTCCGCCCTGCTCCGCGGCGGCGACCACATGGTTATTGGTGAGCACATAACCGTCGGGCGAAATAATAGAACCCGAGCCTTCCTCGCCCGAGGTCCTACTCAGCACTTGGATGGACACCACCGCCGGCAGCACCTTCGCCGCCACGCCTTCTACCGAACCCTCCGCTGGCGGTTCCCCAGTAGAGTTCTGGACTGGTGCTTCTAGGTTTTGAATAACCGAGCTCGGCTGGTCCTTTACCACCTGGCTTCCCACAACGCCTCCGACACCTCCGGCTACCAAAGCACCTACTAAAGCGAGGGCGATGGCAGAGCTCATTTTCATCGTCTTGGCCGAGCGCTGCTGCACCGGTACGGGCTGTGCTTGCCAAGCGTTCTGAGTGTCTTCAGAAGGCTCGGTGCTGTGGGGCTTGCTATAAGGGCTTTGAATGCGCCCAAATTCTTGAGTGGTCTTGTGTTCGCCTAGGTTATGGGGATCGTTCGTCGCAGTCATGTTGCTTACTATGCAACCACACACTGAATCGCTACTGGAACTGGACTAGCAAAATCTTGACCACTTCCTGTGAGCTCCCTAGGAGTCCGGCTGCGGGGCAAAAGAAAACCGCCACGCGAATCACGTGGCGGTTACAAAGCATGCAGAGGAGCTTAGAACTGCTCCACCTCAACGAGACCGAGCTGAGCGGCCTTTACCAGACGGCGCGGGATACGCACGGTCTGGCCATCGATCTTGACTTCCTGGAGGGCGACATTGTCGGCCTTCCACTGGGAACGACGGGAACGCGTGTTAGCACGCGACATACGACGCTTTGGTACTGCCATTGTTCTTCCCTCCTCTTACTTCTTCTTGCGGCGGGCCATGCCACCGAAACGACGCTGGAACTTCTCAACGCGGCCAGCGGTGTCCATCACACGCTGTGCACCGGTCCAGAAGGGGTGGGACTCGGAGGTCACGTCAACGACGATGAGCGGGTACTCGTTGCCGTCTTCCCATTCAATGGTGCGCTGGCTGGTTGCCGTGGAGCGGGTGAGGAACTTGGTTCCCGTGCCCGCATCCTGGAAGACTACCGGGTGGTAGTCCGGGTGGATGTCTTTCTTCATATGCGATTCCCTCAGGATTGATACTTCAGGTCGCTACTACGCACGCGTTTTAAGGCGCAGCTCGTGCCTGAGTTGGGTTCGTTTTCTTGGTGGCACCACCGGCGAAGGTGGAGACAACTTTGGAGATACTACACGCCCCGGGGCACGGAAGCTAATCGACGCCACGCGCCCGATCCCTTTCATATGCATTGCTGATGGGCCGCGAGGAACGTCGAAAAGCTAAAAGATTCTCAATAATCACAGGCGTTTCACTTTCGCGCAGAATTAGGCGTTTTCCAGTGCATTGGAGTAAGGTTGTCTCTTGCTGTTGTCGAAATTGTTCGTATATCGCCCTCGTCGACTGAGTATCCGCTCCTTTGAGCTGCAGGAATGCAGTGATTTTGGTGTGGAATTTTGCAGGTTGAACGTGGGCGGCTAGGAGAAAGAAACCCATGTCGGCTATTTGCCAGGTCACGGGACGTAAGCCGTCTTACGGCAAGTCCGTCTCGCACTCGCACCGACGCACGTCTCGCCGTTGGAACCCCAACGTGCAGCGTCGTAAGTTCTACCTGCCCTCCGAGGGCCGTACCATCACCCTGAATGTTTCCACCAAGGGTCTGAAGATTATCGACCGCGACGGCATTGAGTCTGTTGTGGCAAAGCTTCGAGCAGCTGGGGAGAAGATCTAAAAGATGGCACGTAATGACATTCGCCCGATCATCAAGCTGAAGTCTACGGCTGGCACCGGCTACACTTACGTCACCCGTAAGAACAAGCGCAACAACCCAGACCGCATCACGCTGAAGAAGTACGATCCGGTAGCCCGCAAGCACGTCGAATTCCGCGAGGAGCGATAATCTATGGCTAAGAAGTCCAAGATCGCCAAGAACGAGCAGCGCAAGGAAATCGTCGCCCGCTACGCGGAGCGCCGTAACGAGCTCAAGGCAATCATCAAGAACCCCAACTCCACCGACGAAGAGCGCCTGGACGCACAGTTCGAGCTCAACCGTCAGCCCCGCGACGCCTCCCCGGTGCGCGTGCGTAACCGCGACTCCCGCGATGGTCGCCCCCGCGGCTACCTGCGCAAGTTCGGTGTTTCCCGTGTCCGTATGCGCGAGATGGCTCACCGCGGTGAGCTGCCTGGTGTTCGTAAGTCCAGCTGGTAATCAGGGAGTTTTGAAATGAAGCGCAATAACATGAAGAAGGCGCGCATGGAGCAATCCCGCCGCCCCAAGAAGAACCCGCTCAAGGCTAAAGGCGTTGAGAAGGTGGACTACAAGGACATCGAGACCCTTCGTCTGTTCATCTCCGATCGCCACAAGATCCGCTCACGCCGCGTGACCGGTCTGACCCCGCAGCAGCAGCGTCAGGTTGCCACCGCCGTGAAGAACGCCCGCGAAATGGCTCTCCTGCCGTTCACCAGCCGCTAAACCGGCAAGGGCAATTCGCCCGCCGAGCGCGGGCAACGACAGCACTAGCGCCCCCAGAGATATTCTCTGGCGGGCGCGTTGTCGTTTCTATACCGGACGATTGGCGCGCAAGGCAGCGAGCCCGAAACTGCTACATTGTTGCAGAAAGTATCCCCTATCTCAGGAGCAAACTCCGTGCTGCATGAATCATTGCAAGAACTCGCGCAGATCGCCGGTGAATGCGAGGACCTCGCCATGCTCCGCGGAGTGGCCGCTGAGAGCCAAGTCCTTCTCCGCAATGCCATCGACCACGATGCCCCGGCACACGAGATTGTGCCCTGGTACTCCAAGCTGATCAGCGATGCCTTGCACTCTGAAGCAGTGCTCGACGCGACCGGTGGCGTCCATCTGGTGCTCAGCGGTGCCGTGGGACGCGGCGATGCGCTTCCCTCCTCCACCATCACGTGGCTAGCCGTCCGCGCGGAGGGCGCACGGATCGAGCATGATCCAAGTAATGTCATAGCCTCCACACTCGAAGATCTCGGATTCGTGGTAGCCAAACCACCCCAGCGCCTGGATCCCCGACCCAAGAGCGACTGGCTACACCATATCGATCACGCCGAAGGAACCGAACTTAACCTTTTTGCCGACGCCGGTACGTGGGCTCTGCGGAGGGTAAACGAACGCGAGGATTTTACGGATCTTCTGAAGGCCGCCTTGGAGTTGCAACCCCCGACAGTGCATGCGAAGGCCGGTATGCCTGAGACCGCAGCCGTGCTCAGTGTCCGCGATCAGCTTCTCGCCCCCATCGTGGGGCTTGCCCGATGGGCGGGAGCATGCGCTGAATGTCCCAGTGCTTCCACCCCAGAGCGTTTGCAGTATGCGCAAAGCGCCGAGGTCTTGCACCCGGAGGAAGCAAGCCTTTTATTAGAGGCGTTCAACGCCGCGCAGTCACTTGAATTGGAGCGCTGGGCACAGCGGGTTCAAGCTGCGCAAACCGCCCCTTCGAGCCTGACAGCCATCCAGCGCAGTATCTTTGGCGCGAGCGCCCGAAGCGTGGCAGATGTGATGCGTGCAGTTGCTGGGCGGCATACACGCTGAATCCCGAAGAGCATCTGCTCACTGGCGTAGAATAAACTGATCTTTTGCCCACCGCTCTGCAGCACGATTGCCGAGTCTGCGCAGAGTATTGAGGTGGTACACACGTTCTGGAAGTGGAGAAAGTATGGCTGGAGCCGTAGGAAGGCCGCGCAAACACAGCCCGCGCCGCCGCGGTAGCACCGCGCGTGAGGAAATCTTGGATGCCTCAGCAGAGCTTTTCACCACCCAAGGTTTCGCCACCACCTCAACGCATCAGATCGCTGATTCCGTGGGAATCCGTCAGGCCTCCCTGTACTACCACTTTCCATCAAAGACGGAAATTTTCCTCACGCTGCTTAATTCCACGGTGGAGCCTTCAACACAGCTTGCCGCCGAACTTGGCGACGCCAACGCAGACCCCTCCATGCGCTTGTGGGCACTCACCGCGTCAGAAGCGCGCCTGTTACTATCCACCCGCTGGAACATTGGTCGCCTGTATCAATTGCCCGTCGCTTCGTCTGAGGAGTTCGCCGCCTATCACGACCATCGTGCGCAATTGTTCAGCATTTTCCGCGATCTCGCGCAGAAGATCGTGGGTGAGCATGATCCCCGCGTCGATCTGCCCTTCCACATCGCGTTGAGTGTGATTGAGATGCGCCCCAACGATGGTGTGGTTCCAGAACCCCTGCGTGAGGATCAGCTTCCTGCTTTGGCGGTCATGCTTGCCGACGCCGCGCTGAGCGTCCTCGGCGCCCCGCTGCCGGAGAATCGCGAGACCCGCACTCTGGCAATGCTGGCGGAGGTCGCACGCCGGCATGATCGCGATTGATCAGCAGCGCTATTGCGCCCGCTCAATCACCCTTCTTGCTTGCGCGATCAACGGCGCGTCTACCATTTCCCCGTCGAGTTGAAATGCGCCCGGGAATTGTGCCGCTTTCTCTACCACTCGCTTGGCCCACTCGAGCTGCTTCGCTTCTGGTTGATAGGCGCGACGCACTACTGAAACCTGTTTGGGGTGGATGCAGGCGGTGCCAGCAAACCCACTGCGCGCGGCATCTACTGCTTCTTCAAATTGTCCGGCGTCGTCATTGAAGTCCGCATGGACTGCATCGATACTCAGCTTCCCGGCAGCGGTAGCGTGGATGTGCATCAATGCCCTGGTCAGGCGCATAGTGTCGCGATATGCCAGGCGGTGTGGCTCATCTTCCTGATAACGCGAGTGCGTTCCGCCCAGCATGGTGGTGAGGTCTTCTGCGCCCCAGAACAGCCCCACGACGCTCGGGTGTTCCGCGATTTCTCGGATGTGAACCACGGCGGTAGGTGTTTCAATCATCGCAATCACGTCCAGCCCGTTGAGGGATTCGGGAATGTTCGCATGAACCTTGGGCAACATCACTGTGGTGTACTCGGTGCTTCGCACAAAGGCTAAATCCTCTTCGAAGTGCGGATCCCCCGGACCTACCAGGCGCACGATGGTTCGAGCCGGATCTAACCCCGCCTCGCGAATATTTCGGTATGCCCGTGCGCGATCGAGTTCACCTGCGCCGTCTTCCAAGTCGAGAATCACCATGTCTGCCTTGGCCGCGGCTTTTGGAATCACCTCTGCACGGTTGGCGGGGGCGAACAACAATGCGGGACCTGGAATGGCAAACGTCATGCAGATAAGCCTAGCGCCCCAAGCACGAGCTCGGGGCGCATCAAGTACGCAGGCTTTCAGTGGTGATCAGTGGGCGAAGTGGCGCGCGCCGGTGAGGTACATGGTCACCCCTGCCTTGTTTGCGGCCTCGATCACCTCGGCGTCACGGATGGAGCCACCTGGCTGAACCACCGCCTTCACACCTGCATGAGCCAGCACTTCAAAACCGTCTGCGAAAGGAAAGAAGGCGTCGGAGGCAGCCACTGCCCCATTGGCCCGCTTTTCACCATCACCGAGCGTATTGGCACGCTCCACGGCGAGCTTCGCGGCGTCCACGCGATTGACTTGGCCCATGCCCACACCGACGGTGGCGCCGTGTTTGGTGAGCAAAATGGCATTGGACTTCACTGCGCGCACACTGCGCCATGCAAATTCCAGCTCCGCAAGGAGCTCTTCGGATGCAGCCTCGCCTGCGGCCAAGGTCCAATTCGAGGGATCGTCACCTTTTGCGTTTACCAGGTCGCGCTCTTGCACCAAAACGCCGCCGGCGATGTGGCGCTGCTCGAGGCTGTCGCGCTCTGGCTTTTCAGCCTGCAAGATGCGAATGTTCTTCTTTTGCGAAAGCACCTCAACCGCACCGTCTTCATACTCCGGCGCAATGATGACTTCGGTGAAAATCTCGGCGACTTGCTTGGCCATCTCCACGCTCACAGCTCGATTCGACGCGATCACGCCGCCAAAGGCTGAAACCGGGTCACAGGCGTGCGCATTGCGGTGCGCCTCGGCAATGGACTCGGATACTGCAATGCCGCAGGGATTGGCGTGTTTGATAATGGCAACGCAGGGCCGCTCATGATCCCACGCCGCGCGCCATGCTGCGTCGGAATCGGTGTAATTGTTGAAGCTCATCTCTTTGCCGTGGAGCTGACGAGCTTGCGCCAGGCCACTCGCCTGGGCGGGATCCAAGTACAGGGCGGCAGCCTGGTGAGGGTTTTCGCCGTAACGCAAGACGTTGGCACGCTGCAGGGTTTGGCCCTGCCATGTGGGGAACTGCCCCTGATCTTCTTGCGATTCTGCGAGCTGCTTCCCCATCCAGCCGGCCACGGCGACGTCATAGCTGGCAGTGTGCTGGAAGGCTTCACATGCAAGCTCGGTGCGTTCCGCGCGGGTGAAGCCGCCGCGACCAATCGCTTCTGCCACGTCACGGTAACGCGCTGGGTTCACCACTACGGCAACGGATGGATGGTTCTTGGCGGCAGCGCGCACCATGGAGGGCCCACCGATGTCGATTTGCTCAACGCAGGCGTCAAAGTCGGCGCCTGAGGCCACGGTCTCGGTGAATGGGTATAGATTGACCACCACGAGTTGGAACGCGGCTACGCCCAGTTCCTCTAGCTGGTTGAGGTGATCTTCTTTGCGGGTATCAGCGAGGATGCCAGCGTGCACTTTGGGGTGCAGGGTTTTCACGCGACCTTCGAAGCATTCGGGGAAGCCAGTGAGCTCTTCTACACGGGTGACTGCAATGCCGAGATCCGCGATCTTCGCGGCGGTCGAGCCTGTGGAGACGATCTCGACTCCCGCGTCGTTGAGGGCGCGGGCGAGATGTTCCAAACCCTGTTTGTCGTACACACTGATCAGTGCGCGTTTGATGGCTTTGCGGTCTTCGCTCATAGCTGGAAGCTAACCTCTTTCGTTTCTTGATCCACCCGGCAGGCGTTGAGCACGGACACAATGAGCATACGCTCTGCCCGTTTGATCTCCTCATGAACTTCCGCCTCCGACGCACCCGCCGGGACAGGAACAGCCTCTTGGGCAATGATCGGCCCGGTGTCTACCCCTTCATCAACAAAGTGCACGGTAGTGCCGGTAATTTTTACTCCATATGCGAGCGCGTCACGGACCGCGTGAGCACCTGGGAAGGAAGGCAAAAGTGCCGGATGCGTGTTGATGGTTCTGCCCCCGAATTGGGTCAAAAATCCTTCCCCTAGGATCTTCATGAATCCCGCACTCACCACGAGATCGGGGTGGAATCTAGCTACCTCTTCCGCGAGCCTACGGTTCCACGCCTCGCGATCCGCCCCGGCTTCTAGGCGAACAAGTTTCGTTGGAACCTCGGTACGTTGAGCACGTTCGAGCGCTGTGCAGGGGACATCAGCTACCACCCCTTGCACCCGATACGTGCCTTGATTGTCCAAAATCGCTTGGAGAAGCGTGCCCGATCCAGACGCCAGTACTACAACATTGAGGGAATCATTCACCTAGGCAATGCTATTGCTCTTCGGAATCCTTTTCTAGCTTTTCGACGTCCTCCGCCTCATCTTCTTCCTGGGTAGCCTCAGGTTCTTCCGGGGCTTGTTCACTCTCGATCACTTCACCTTCGAGAACCTCGGCTACGGGCTCCTCCTCTTGAGGATCGACCTCCACTTCCGTCTCTTCTGGCTCGACGTCTTCGACGATTTCCGGTTCCACCACAGTTTCACGGGAGATGTAAGAAACCACGGCCACGGTGACGGCACCGATACCCGCGTACCACGCCATGATGAGCAAAGCACTGAGCCAGAGGCTCGGCCCCACCGTGCCGAAGTATCCCAGAGCACCCCCAGTGAAGGCGGTGGTCAGCAGCGCCGCCAGAACCAACGTTGCAGTGTTGAGCGCCAGTTGCTTCCAAGATGTCAGGGAGCTCATCGCGTGCCGGAAGATGAAAGCCGCAGGAATAGCCATGAGCAACGGCATCCAGGCTGCGTGGCTTTGAGGCAAAGCTGCGAACCACGGCACCGGGGGAAGGATGGGCAGTTGGGCGTCGAAAAGCGAAATTGAGAGATCCTGGATCTGGAAGTCTGCACCCAACAGCATGGCGAGTCCAGCGACCGCAACGTTTGGCAGATAGAGCACGCAGAGCAACACAACGGCGGCGATTCCGCGAGGATTATATGGTTGGAGGGATTCCGCAACGGCCTGGTAGTGCAGAGCGAGGCTGATCAGAGCCGCGCCAAGACCCAGGAACAATAAGCGAGCCCCAAAACCTAAAACGTGTACTGCGGAATCTACCCAAGCAGGTGAGACGCCAACATGCTTGGACAACGCTCGCCACAGCCTGGGCCCCATGCCAAAGATGACGGCGATCAGGTGCACCGCAAACGTCCTGGCGATTGCCGCGAAGATATTGGGGGGTGAGACGTCGAATACCTGGGAGGCATCGAGCAGCATCGCTGCTGCCGTAAGAGTGAGCAGCAGTGGCAAACCTAACGAGACCGCAACAATACCGCCGAGGGTGCGAAGGCTCACTGTTTCTTTAACATTGCGGCGGATTCGGCGAGCAACTGCCACCATGAGCAAGATGGCGGGAGACATTGGAAGAAGCCCCACGGTGATTCCGCCGCCCTGGACGGGCACCATATTGCTGACTAACCAAATGTTCGCGACCGTCGCGGGCAGCGCCGCGAGTGTTGTGGAGCTCAGCACGAGTAAGAGAAGCGCCAAGATGATTGCGATCAGCACCGCGGTACCGTTCGGAACGATGGCGATACTGAGATAGCTGCGGATGCGCTGAGCCGCGGACTGTTCGGCGATATTCTTTGATGCCACTTGGCTCGCGCGATCTTTTTTCCTGGCTTTTGCGCCGGGACGCGACGCGGTGGAGCTTGCCTTGGTCGTTGCACCCGCAGGACGTGACCGCGGCCTACGGGTGGGGCCAGCTTTCGGACTCGTCTTTTTCTTCATCGATGTAACTGTGCCACGAAATCACTACGAAGGTTGGCAGCCACTCTCAGAAGCAGACAAATGACACTGTTGTAACAGCAGGGCATGATAGGTGATACGGCAAGCAAAAAATTGTTGGAAAAACTGCCAAACGGCTTGCTTGGTCGTCCCCCTACCGCTATCGTTACATCGGGTTAGATAACAACTTGATTACATTCAGGCAAACAATTGCCCGAATGAGTAACGAAGTTACGCGTAGATTTGCGCGGCTTCACCCATCCGGCAATCGGCACTGAAAAGTGCTTCATCAACACGGAAGAAGGCTCATGCAGCAGAATCAGCGCGCGGCAGCAGGCAAACACCGCAAGCAAGCCTCACCGGCTCGTAGTCGCGTAGCATTTGTTGCTCTCGCCACCGGCACCGTGTCTACCGCAGGTGCCACGGGTCTCGCCTTGGCACAAAACCAGAGCCCCAGCATCGCTCTCGCAGCAGACTCCGCCGCGCCGGCCGCCGATAACTCGCCGCAGATCCTCGCAATTCCCGAGTTTAAGCCGATGCCCAACTTGAGCGATCAGCTCAACAAGGCTGTTGAGTACTCGAATGTCCTCGCTGCCGCAGATGTTGCCGCACGCACGCCGAAGCCCAAGGTGCACACCCCTGCAGAAGGTGCTTTTACCTCCGGTTTTGGCATGCGGTGGGGCGTATTGCACGCCGGCATTGACATCGCCAACGCCACCAACACTCCAATCTATTCAGTGCTTGACGGCGTTGTGATCGACGCTGGTGCCGCCTCGGGCTTCGGCCAGTGGGTTCGTGTCCAGCACGAGGATGGCACCATCACCGTCTACGGCCATGTCGAGACGATCAACGTTACCGTCGGCCAAAAGGTCACAGCCGGCCAGCAGATCGCAGGCATGGGCAGCCGCGGCTTTTCCACCGGCACACACCTCCACTTCGAGGTCCACCCGGGCGGTGGCGGCCCAATCGATCCGATTCCCTGGCTCGCAAACTTGGGCATCGTCGTCGCCTAGAAATTCCCCACGCTGCGGCGTGGGATTTTTTGCCTTGCACACCTCAAAGTTACCCGGTAACTTTCTGGTTACCCAGTAACCTTTAGCGAAGGTGGCCCATGGCGATTAAGTACGCACTCCTCGCACTACTGAGTGTGCAGGATCAATCCGCAAGTCAATTGCGCCACGGCTTCCAGGAAGCCACCGGCGAAATCTGGCCACTGAACATCGGCCAGGTTGCCCAAACACTCACCCGCCTCGAGCGCGACGGCCTCATTTATGAAGCCAGCACCACCCACAGCAACAACGGCCGCGAAGTCCAGCTCTACTCCATCACCGAAGAAGGACGCAGCACACTCGAACAATGGTGGCACACCCCCACCCTGCACACGGGACTCGAACGCGACGAGCTCGTCACCAAGATTGCACTCGCCGCCGGCCGAGGGGACGTCGATCTTCTGCGGCTGCTGGATTCGCAGCGTGCGGGGGTCGTCGAAAAGCTGCGAGCCCTCCACAGAGAAAACCGCACCCTTCCGGACACACGGACGGCGAAAAAGTTGCTATACGAACGCAGAATCTTTGACCTTGAAGCCGAAGCCAGGTGGCTCGACCGAGTTGAAGCGCTGGCACCCCACAACGCAGAAGGAGCATGGCCATGAGCACCCCTATCGAGCTGCGCGAAGTAAACATGATCTTCGGTTCGCAGCAATTCCCCGTCACCGCACTCGATCGCGTCAACCTGCAACTACAACCCGGCGAACTCGTCGCCGTCATGGGGCCATCCGGATCAGGAAAGTCCACCCTGCTCAACGTGGCCGGACTTCTGCAACGCCCCACCAGCGGCAAGGTTTTCATCCATAGCGAAGACACCGCAGGGCTTTCCGACGCAAAGTTGGCAGCTTTTCGACGAACCTCCGTGGGCGTCGTGTTCCAGCGCTTCAACCTCGTTCCCGAACTCACCATCGGTGAAAACGTCTCGCTCCCACTCGAGCTCGAGGGCCAACGCCCCGCCGACATTGAGCACCTCGTCGAACAGGCGTTGGAGGAAGTGGGGCTGCCCAACATGCGTGAACGCTTCCCAGATGAAATTTCTGGCGGACAGCAACAACGCGTGGCCATTGCCCGAGCGCTCATCGGATCCCGCGATGTGATCCTCGCCGACGAACCCACCGGCGCGTTGGATACCGCAACCTCCGATGCCGTGATGAAAGTGCTACGCGACCGCGTAGACGCCGGGGCCGCGGGGCTCCTTGTCACCCACGAGGCACGTTTTGCCGGATGGGCAGATCGCGTGATCTACATGCGTGACGGCCAAATCACCGAGGCAGGTGCCTAATGTCCGCCTTGAACACCATGCGCGCCGCGCTGCGGCCAACCTTGCGCGACATTCGACGGCATTGGTGGCGCTCGATCCTTGCCGTGCTACTGGTTGCCCTTCCCGTGGGGCTGTACTCCTACGGGGTCAGCGACAACGCCACGCGGACTCAAGCTGCACAATCACTGGAATTGCGCAATAAGGCGAGCTACTTTGGCAAGCCTTGCGAACAAAACATTTATGGTTGGGCTGCCGATTGCCAGGGGGCTCAAAGCCAAGGCGCGGGGCCTGAAGATGAGATGCAAGCGGCCCTTCCGGATGGGTTCCGCGCCGACCTCGCCGCCAGCATCACCGTGCGCCTGGAAAACCCTGGCGAGCACTCGACGCCTCCGGTCTCCACTTCCCTGCAATTGCGTGATCCCGAAACTCTGAGCTTTGGAGACGCTACGCCAGGTGAAGGCGAGATTGTCATAGGCCTCTCCGACGCCGAACGCCTCGGCATAGGCGTGGGCGATCAGGTGACGGTTACCGTCACCGATGAGGACTCTGGTTTCGATGACCGCCGCGAAAACCTCACAGTCTCTGGAGTCATTGGTGCCAGCAGCAGCGTTGCTCGCCCTGGAACCTTACTGAGCGAACAAGAGATTCAATCACTGCCGGATTCCTACTGGGTACTCAGCGGCACCCGCGCCATGAGATGGCAGGACGTCAAGGACCTCAACGCCCAAGGCTATGTCGTTGAATCCCAAGACGTCGCGGACAATCCGCCGCCCAGGGAAGAACTGTATCCGCAGTTCTCGGACGCCGACGCCAATAATGGGCTGTACGAAACGGACGAATTCTTCCTGCTCATTTCAGCGTCCGTGCTGGCGATTGCCGGGCTGCTCATCTTGCTGTGCATTGCCCCCGTCTTCTCTATCAGCGCAGCGCAGCGAGGAGAGGCATTCGCGCTCATGCGCTCCCAGGGCGCTACCCGGCGCCACATTCGCATCGCGGTGCTCGGCTACGGGCTCGTGGCGGGAATCATTGGCGCCACCGGTGGCCTTGTGGTGGGTGCCAGCGTGTGCGCGATCGTTTGGAAGTCTCGCCTGCCGGAGGCCGCCATCGCTTTGCCATGGAAGGAGTTGCTCTTTGGCTTCGTCTTGGCGATCGTGGGCGCCCTGCTCGCTTCCTACCTGCCCGCGTGGCTGGCTTCCCACAATAATATTTCCCAGGCCGCAAGTGGTGGGCGCGTTGACAGAATGCGGCGTTGGAGCTCGTGGATGGCCATTGGTCCTGTATTCACCGCGATGATCCTGCTGGGTGCAGGACTATTGACCTCTGGTGTGTTCTTCCCACCAGAGCGGTTTGCTTTCTTTGCGGCCGGCCCTTTGGCCGTGCTCGCCCTGCTGGTGAGCATCGTGTTGAGCGTGCCTGCGATGATCCTCGCGTGCTCGGCACTGCGGCGCCCACTGATGGTTCGGCTTTCCGCTACTTTGATGCGGCGCCAAATGCTGCGCTCCGCCTCTGCTCTGGCGGCCGTCGCTGGCGTGACGCTGGTGGCCAGCCTGCTAGTGCAGGGAGAAAATCTAATCAGGGCGAAACAGGTCGATCTCAATTCCCGCACCTACAACACTTCGGTGTTGAGCCTCGAGTCATTCAACGACGAAACCAGCGCGGATGCACCAGCGTTTGGGGAAGCTCGCGAAGTTTTGGAACAACACCTAGCGATTCGCAATTCGGTAGAAGTGGAGATCCCAGAGCGCGACTACGATCTGACCCCAGATCCAGCAGATGTGTCGATCGAGCGTTGCGGCGAGACCGGTTCCGCTGAGGTTCAGGCCCATTGCCCATTGTCGGTGAATATGGAGCCGTCAGTGAACTTCGTGCTCAGCACTCCTTCTTCGATGTTCATTGCCGAGCCAACAATCATTGATGCCTTCAGGCTGAGTCCCGAAGACCGCAAAAAGGCTCAAGATGCCATGCGTTCTGGTGCCGTGTTGGTGTCGCGCGCCTACGCCGAGTTCCACCCGTCTGTGCTCCACGAATACTCCTACGACGACGATGAAGAGTGGTTTATCGACGCCCAGATCGCCGCATTATTGCCTGAAGATTCGCGCGAAATCCTGATGACTGAGGCGACCGCCAAGAAGTTGGGCATCAAGGCGCAGAACGCCGCCGAGCTACTCTTCGCAGAACATCAGCCCAGCGATGATGAGATCTCGCGGGTTCGTGAGGCGCTCTCGAAGGTGGATCCAAGCGCCAGCGTGGGCAGCTACCCCTCGCCACGAAGTGTCCACGATTCGATGGTGATGTCCGCCAGCATTGCCCTGGGGCTTCTCATCATTGTTGCGATCACCCACGTGTTGGGGTTAAAAGATCTGCGCCGAATGCAAGAGCAATTGGCAAATATTGGTGCCTCCTCCAAGCAATTGCGGTTGTTGGCGGCAACGTCTACCGGGCTGCTGGCAGCGTTGGGCACATGGGTCCCACTTGCGGTGGCGTACGCCATGAGTTGGTTAAACGCCACACCCGCCAGCCGAGATGCCAATGGCATGATCTACGACTACGGCACTCGCGCCTGGGTGGGCATCGATCCGGTGTACACCGGCTTCATTGCCTTGCTCGTCCCACTGGTGGCCTTCACCATCGGGGCTGTGAGCAGTTGGAAGCCGAAGCCTCCGGGGTACCGAATGGATTAACTGGCAGGAACTGCTAGAGCTTTTCCATCGGTAGGCCCGGCAGCAGCATCAGGCGCACCGTGCCGGATGATCCGAAGTCGATGGTGGCGGTGGCAGCACTGCCAACCATTGTGACTTCCTGTACGGTGCCGAGACCGTACTTGTCGTGATTTACGCGGTCGCCCACCACCAACTTCAGCGCTGGGGCGTTGGAACGCGTGGGCATTTTTGGTGCCACCTTCTTGGGGCGCCCAGCTTGGGGGTGCGCACCGGACCATCCGCCGCCGTTATAGCTGCGGGAGCTAAAGCCACCCCAGGGGTCTTGGGCAGTGGGTTCTTCACGGCGCCAATCCAGCAGCTCTTCGGGGATCTCGGTGAAGAAGCGTGAGGGCGGATTCGTTACTGAGTTACCCCACGCGGAGCGCAGCATGGCACGCGAGAGGTACAGGCGCTTGCGGGCGCGCGTGATGCCCACATACGCAAGGCGACGTTCCTCTGCCAGTTCCTTGGGGTTGCCAAGGGCTCTCATGTGGGGGAATTGTCCGTCTTCCCAGCCGACGAGGAACACCACAGGGAACTCGAGACCCTTCGCTGTGTGCAGGGTCATGAGCGTGACCACGCCTTGGTCGTGTTCCGGGATTTGATCGGCGTCTGCTACGAGCGAGACGCGCTCAAGGAAGGCCTGCACACTGCCGGGCTCTGGTTCCCCTTCCGCCAGCTCTAGCTCCGATCCGTCCATCTGTTCATAGGCCATCTGGTTGGCGGCTTCGGATGAAAACTCGCGCGCCACTGAGACGAGCTCCTGCAAGTTATCCAGGCGTGCGCCGTCTTGGGGATCATTGCTTTGCTCGAGTTGTGCCTTGTACCCCGTGGCGTCCAGGATGCGGCTGATGATTTCACCGATATCGGGCATGCCCGTGACCTCGGAGACCCGGGTCTCGGCCTCGGCTCGAAGGGCGTCCATCATTTCCACGAACTTGCCCACTGCGTTGCGGCTTCGAGGGTTCAGGGCGTTGACGTTGCCCGCGTGGGCGTCGATAAGCGCCTGGTGCAAACTCACCTGATGTTGTTGGGCGTGAAGCGCGAGGGTCGCCACAGCTTTGTCACCGATGGCTCGGCGCGGGGTGTTGATGATGCGCCGCAGGCTGACTTCATCATCGGGATTGTCCAGGAGACGCAGGTAGGCAACGATGTCACGGATTTCTTTGCGCTCGTAGAATCGGGTGCCGCCAACCACCTTGTAAGGGATGCCGGTGCGCATGAATACGTCTTCAATGGCGCGCGAGGAATTGTTGGTGCGATACATCACCGCGATGTCCTCGTAGGACATCCCGCGCGACTCCAGCGCGTCAATCTCGTTGGCGATGAAGCGCGCTTCGTCGTGTTCGTTGTCGGCAACGTAGGCGGCGATCTGCTCCCCCTCGCCGAGGGCCGTCCACAACTTCTTTTCTCGCCGATGCTCATTCTGGGCGATCACCGCGTTGGCGGCGCTGAGGATGGTTTGTGTAGAGCGATAGTTTTGCTCCAACAGGATGGTGGTGGCCTGCGGGTAGTCCTTCTCAAACTCTTCAATATTGCGGATGGTGGCCCCACGGAAGGCATAGATGGACTGATCCGAGTCGCCCACCACACACAGTTCGCTGGCGTCTGCACCGGTGCCGACGAGCTCACGCACCAGGACGTATTGGGCGTGGTTGGTGTCCTGATACTCGTCGATGAGCACGTGGCGGAAACGGCGCCGATAGTAGGCCGTGACTTGCGGATGTTCACGGAAGATGCGCACCACTTCGCCGATCAGATCATCGAAATCCACCGCGTTCGATTCGCGCAAGCGTGCCTGATACACGCCGAAGACCTCAGCCACCGTGGTTTCAAAGGGATTGCGGGTGCCCTGAGCAGCGTCGAGTGCTTCCTGCGGTGAGGTGAGCTCGTTTTTCAGATTCGATATGGCGGTGGCGAGCACGCGCGGGGTGAACTTCTTAATGTCAAGGCCCTGATCCTTGGCGATCATCTGCAGCAGGCGCTTGGAATCATCGGAATCATAGATGGTGAAGTTGGTGTTCAGCCCGGGCACCAATTGTGCCTGCTCACGCAAGATGCGCACGCAGGTTGAGTGGAAGGTAGACACCCACATGCGATTCGCTACCGGCCCCACCAATTCCGCCACGCGCTCGCGCATCTCCGCCGCGGCTTTGTTTGTAAAGGTGATGGCGAGAATCTGCCCCGGCGGCACGTGACGAGCGGACATGAGGTAAGCAATACGCCTGGTCAGCACCGCCGTTTTGCCCGATCCTGCACCGGCCACGATGAGCAGGGGGCTACCGATGTGCTCAACGGCTGCCCGCTGCTGCGGATTGAGCCCTTCCACTAATGCCTCTGGTGCGCTGGTTTGCGACGCGCCGTGGGGTGTCACGTGGGCTTGCTGCGTTTGGAAAGGGTTGCTGTTGTGCGGCTGAAAAGGTGACTGCGTATTCATCGCCTACCAACCTACAACCCCACCCCGGATTCGCATTCGAACAGCCATTGCGCGGCGAAAATGGAGTCAATCATGGCACAATAGTTCCCCATGAGCGAGGAGCTATTCCAGGTACGCATGCCCACGGGCACCGACGATCCATTGTCTGATGCGGAAATCCAGCAGTATCGCAAGGAAATCGATCGCCTGGACCGCGAAATTCTCGACGCCGTCAAACGTCGTACCCTCATCTCTAAGGCGATCGGTCAAACACGCATGGGCTCCGGCGGCACTCGCCTGGTTCACACTCGCGAGGTTGCCATCATCAATCAATTCCGCGAGGAGATCGGCGAGGAAGGCCCCGTCCTAGCGAGCTTGTTGCTGCGTATGGGCCGTGGCAAGCTCGGCAACGCCAGTGAATGATCTGGCACAAAGCTTTTCGACGTCCCCCGCTCCCCACTTCCACTGTGATGCATTTGGGTGACTGCCTGGCAGCGATTCGGGCAAAACTGGACTAGCGTTGAAGGTGAACTATGACCGATCGGAAATAAAGTCGGCATAAACCCAAACGCTGTTTTCTGAATGAGAAATGGAGCTCGACTATGTCCTTCGACGTCACCGCCACCCCCGAGTGGGAGGCGCTGGGCAAGCGCCACGAGGCGCTACAAGCAACCAACTTGCGCTCGCTGTTTGGTGCCGATGTACACCGCGCCGAGCGCTTCAGCTTTGATGCCGCTGGCCTACACGTCGATTTGTCCAAGAACCTCATCGACGCCGACACCCTCGATGCACTGGTAAACCTCGCCAACGCCGCTGATCTGAAAAGCAAGATCGAGGCGATGTTCACCGGTGAGCACATTAACAACACCGAGGACCGCGCCGTGCTGCACACGGCGCTGCGCATGCCAGTCTCGGACGAACTCGGGGTAGATGGCCAAGACGTCGCCGCCGACGTGCATGAGGTATTGGCTCGCATGCGAGACTTCGCCACCGCTTTGCGCTCCGGTGCATGGCTAGGCTACACCGGACACACCATTAAGACGGTGGTGAACATCGGCATCGGTGGCTCCGATTTGGGGCCTGCCATGGCGGTGAAGGCGCTGCGGGCGTATGCCACCGCTGGCATTAACGCCAAGTTCGTCTCCAACGTGGACCCCGCAGACATGGTCGCAGTCTTGGACGAATGTGATCCCGAGTCCACCCTCTTTGTGGTGGCCTCCAAGACCTTCACCACCCAGGAGACCCTTGCCAATGCCCATGCCGCCAAGCGTTGGGTGCTGGAGAAGTTCGGCGATGAGGCCGCCGTGGCTAAGCACTTCGTGGCTGTTTCCACCAATGCCGAGAAGGTGGCCGAGTTCGGCATCGACACCAAGAACATGTTCGGCTTCTGGAACTGGGTCGGTGGCCGCTACTCCGTGGATTCCGCCATCGGCTTGTCGCTGATGGCCGTGATCGGCCCGATGGACTTCATGCGCTTCCTTGAGGGCTTCCACGCCATGGATGAGCACTTCCGTACCGCCGATTTCCGCGAAAACATCCCGGTACTCATGGGCCTGTTGGGCGTGTTCTACAACGACTTCTTCGGTGCCGAGACCCACGCGGTGCTCCCGTACTCCGAGGATCTGGGCCGCTTCCCCGCCTACTTGCAGCAGCTCACCATGGAGTCCAACGGCAAGTCTGTGCGCCGCGATGGCACCCCGGTAACCGCCGGTACGGGCGAGATTTTCTGGGGCGAACCCGGCACCAATGGCCAGCACGCCTTCTTCCAACTCATGCACCAGGGCACCAAGCTGATCCCCGCGGACTTCATCGGCTTTGCCCGCCCCAAGCAGGATCTGCCCACGGCTAGTGGCGAGGGCTCGATGCACGATCTTTTGATGAGCAACTTCTTCGCGCAGACCAAGGTGCTGGCCTTCGGTAAGACCGCCGAGGAGATCGAGGCCGAGGGCGTGGCCGCCGAGGTCGTGCCCCACAAGGTGATGCCGGGCAATCGCCCCACCACCACGATCCTTGCCGAGGAACTCACCCCCTACGTGCTTGGTTCGCTGATCGCCCTCTACGAGCACATCGTGTTCACCCAGGGCATGATCTGGGACATCAACTCCTTCGACCAGTGGGGCGTTGAGCTTGGCAAGCAGCAGGCCAATGACCTTGCCCCGGCCGTCAGTGGCGAGCAGGACGTCGATTCCGGCGATTCCTCCACCGACGAGCTCATCCGCTGGTACCGCTCCAAGCGCTAAGGCCCCTTAGCTTTTACGCGCCACCCCTCCCCGCCTCGAATGCCAGACGCGGGAGGGGTGTTGGTGTTTGCTAACTCAGCAAGAAGGGCAACGCAACGCACGCCACCACGGTGCCAATGATGATGGCGGCAAATAGCTTGCCCTGCCAGTGCGCATAGTTGAAGTCGATGCCGATGCCAAAGCGACGCTCAACTG
This sequence comes from Corynebacterium gerontici, assembly GCF_003813985.1. Classification (NCBI taxonomy): domain Bacteria; kingdom Bacillati; phylum Actinomycetota; class Actinomycetes; order Mycobacteriales; family Corynebacteriaceae; genus Corynebacterium; species Corynebacterium gerontici. The sequence goes on along the minus strand of NZ_CP033897.1, from coordinate 715,823 downwards.
TTATGCGCGGATCCTCGGGGTTGTAGTAGAAAAGCCCGAACTTGTAGTGGTCATTCACGCCTTCTACCTCAGCACCCTGTGGCATCCTCCCGGCTTGCTGGGCCTTCTCGATTGCCTGTTGCAGACCTCGCGTTTGCGCACTGGCCCACCACAGCAACAGCACCAGCACCACCAGCACGAGAATCATGACGCCAATGAACAGTCCCATCCCATCCATCACGTGCTGGTACTGGGGCAGCGCCGAACACACTTGAATCACCGCGGTTATAAGCGCTAGTGCAAGGCTGATATAGGCAATCATTTTGGCTGTCAGCACCCGGTTGAGTGCACTTTGCAGGCGACGGTCGACGGGGTGTGCTTCGGATTCATTTTGCTTCATTGCGTAGGTGGCAAACCCGGTCACCACCACCATGAGCACAATGGTGCCGATAAAGACGAAGCTGCCCATAAAAACAGCGCTGATCGATTTCGGCGCAAAATCATCTGGCCCGTCTACGCCCCAGTGGGTGGGCACCCGCGAGGGAATGTCTTCCCATCGCATCCCCACATACGCCATTGCCCCACCAATGATGAGGGCACACAGCAGGTAGAGCCACTTCACGCTGCGAGCCGAAGGTCGCGGACGATCCACCAGCTGCCAAAGTTCTGAGATACCCATTGAAGGCTCCTCTCGGGGCTTTTTCTTTTCATAGTAAAAGCTCGTAGGGTAGTTCGCACCTGACGGGGGCTACCCCACCCCTAGGTATTCAGTTGGGCATGAAGGCGTTGGGCATACCACAGGCAAAATGCGGCAAACGGCAATTCCACGAACCAGAGCCCGAGCGCTTGATCCAGGCCCTCACTCATCGCGTCGAGTAACACAACACCGCCAAGTGCAGACAGCACCACTCTGGCCAAGCGCAAAGACGTCAGCAGCGCAATTGCGGCGAGGACGAGCAGGATCACCTCCACCGAATCCAGGCCCAGCCAACCCACCTGCCCCAGCGGCGTGAGCGTTCCCCGCCAACCAGTACATCCACGCGCACAGCACCAAGGCAATGAGCACAAACCCGGCGGAGAGTCCGGTTCGCGCCGACTTTGCGTCAAGCACCTTGGTATCAAATGCGATCATGCTGTGATCGTGCCCCAAGAATTGAGCAATGCTCTGGCAGCTCGATAGGAACGCCGGAATAATTGATTGTTAGCTGGCCCGCCTCAGGATTCGTGACCACAGCTGTCGCTTAGCTTTTTGATTCATCACTAGGTGGCTCTGGCCCGGAAAACGGGACCCCTCACCCCACCGCTCACTTCGGGCGAGGCGCTCCAGAACCGTTTTCGTCGATCTTCTCCACTTTGGCTCGATTGTCGAGGTTTGAATGGACAACTTCCTGCAGATACCACACCAGGTGTCCGACACTTGTTCCCGCGCTCAAATCGAATTGTCCGTAGCTAACTTCTGGAAGATTTCTACGCGCAATTTGCCAGTTGTGTAATGGAAAATCTTCCGCGAGGTATTTCTTCTTGCGAGCATCGACCAGGCGGAGTTCGGCTGCTTTTCGCTGCACCTGCTGCACGGTGTATGGAGAGCGCACTTCCTCAACATGCGCAGTCAGCCAAGCTTCAAAGCACGGAATAGTCACCACCAAACGGTACTGAACACCCCCGACCCCCTTTTTGGATGCAGGTTTAGAGGCAGCTTCACATTTCCGTCTAGCTTCCCTCAGGTTCTCCGGCAGAAATTCATCTTTGTCGACAATCACAAACACCGCGTCATAAGTTTCGTCACGGTTTAGCTGAATTGCCTTGTGTACGAGTCTCGCTGGATCTAGGGGGTCCGATTGAACACGAACCCCCGGAATACGTTTATCGCTAACAAGCCTCCGGAAATAATCGTGTTCAGTTCTCACCCCTTGACACAAGAGTAGAACGGTGAATCGTTCCTCTCGCACCCTGCGACTTCGCCGAAGCTTACCCATTACACACCTCGCACATTATTGCTTAACGCTTCCCATCTTGGATGATGTGAGTAGAGAGCGCAGCTTGAAAATATCCGAGGGGGCAAGATAACCAGGTTGCGGCAGTGCACCGTACTTACCTGTGAGATAACGCTTGCGTCGATTGTGGTTTTCCTTGACCGGAAAGTCTGAAAGATGAATCAGCTCAGACTCGCCACGGTGCTTTTCAACAAGCCACACGTAATCATTATCCATAGCTGTCTCAGATTGTGAATCAAGGACTATGAAATCATGTGATGTGAACAGTAACTGCGCGCCGTACCTATTAAGGTTCGGATCCGCAAACATGCTGACTAAGTGATCACTCAGTACCGGGTGAAGACCATATGCGAATTCATCTACAACGACCGTCGAGCCAGTTGCAAGGGCTTCTAGTAAAGGGATAGTAAGCTCGAGCCACCAAAGTGTACCTGTAGATTCCGCCGAACGATCCAGCTCGAATTTTTCGCCGTGATGCTCCCCGTGTGTGAATCGTAATGAAAGCGACCTGAGCTTCTTCCTGTCCGCGTCCGTCATCTCGGTCTCCGCTAAGAGGTCAGGAGTCGGCTCTTCGCCTGCAAGGATCGCTGCGGCAACACGATTCACGCGTTCAATCTTTTCGACTAACTCAACAGGTGCTTGATGTTCCTCCACTCGCACACCCGTGATACCAACATCAGCAACACGAAGCAGTTTCATTCCGATAGCGAGCCGAGCAGGATCCTGGAACCAACTAGCTACAGTTTCCGTCCGTACAGGCCATCCAGGGCGAAAGGCTCCTAACTGGTCTGGTCCGGACGACTGCCCAACCCGAATTGGCTGAAGATCGAACCAAAAGTCACGGGCGCTCGATAAAGAACCTTGATCTCTCACACTTCCCCAGGCGGAAAGCACACTCGCCCAGGGCAGTAGCAGTGCCTCAATACTTTTTTGAGACGCCTTCGGAATTTCTGAAGAACCGCCAAACTTGATTTGTTCACGGCTTCGCTCGAATACTACTCGCCAACGAGACGTGGTGGCCGCCTCGAGAATTTCCGCCACAATGCCTGAATCATCTAGCTCTAAAGACCAGCGGTACCTGATGGATCTTTCCGGATTGACCGGATCAGCACCTAAGTAGTCGAATGCGAAACTCGACGCTTTCTCAGTGTGGCAGGCATGCGGCTGCCTAAGCGTCTTGGTCGAGTCCGGATCCCTCACCGAATCCATAACGATCCACTTTGCGACACTCAGGGGTTCGATAAGGTTCGATTTTCCAGAAGCATTCGGGCCAAACACTCCGGCTAATGGATGCACTACATCGTCCCATTCCCGCCCCTCCGGAGGGCGGGTTCTATGGAAGGAGGATTTTTGCAGGTCGAGAATAGCCTCGCCAGCAAAACTCTTGTAGTTAGAAACCCGAATCGCAAGTAACACAACTCAATATTAAACTCTGGAATTTGAAATCGCACTATTTGTGCCAAAATATTGTCGAAATTTTAAAGAATGACCGCAAAAGTCAATTTGACCCTCAATCGTCGATACTAGGAATGAGGGATCCCTCGTAGCCTTTTGCTTTTAATGCCGCTTGTTACACATCGTCAAGGATGCCTAGCGGTCGCCTGCGGTTGACCAGGCGGTGATTACAAACAGCGCCACCGAGACGAACACCTTCGCAAGCGTGGCATCCAATCAGGCGGCGACGAAGCCCGCGAACAGAATCATTGCCGACCAGTAGCACACGCCGGGCTTGCTGAGGCGCCCATGCAAAGGTCAGTGCTGTAAGCATCAGCACTGCGCCAACACACATTGTGTAGGAAGCGCTGCCGTCGAGCGCAAAGACTGCGACCAATTGCGCGAGGAGCAACAGTAATGCGGTGGGCATCCACTTGTTCATAGGGTGGATTATCCCTGAATCGCCAGCCATCTCCGCACAGAGCTTGGGCAGATGCGTCAGAATCTTCGTTTCAACAGCCTTGAGGTGCACGCCACAGGGGCGCTCAGCCGACGCGTTGAGGGTCGATGAGCTGACAGAATCGGTTCCGCTATTAATTGCTACGTGGTCACTGCCGTAATCCGGATTCGAGAAGATGAGAAAAGGCGGACAAGCCCATTGATGGCTGCACTTCCAACAAACGCGGCCTTAGGAAAGAGACTGATGAATAGTTTTTGTTGGCAGCATCCCTTGGAACTCCTCTTGGACGGCATGGACTAGTGGCGTTGGTTGATACCATAGCGTGGCGTCGAAAAGCGTGGGCACAAAATGTCTGAAAATCTCCGAACTCGGGTATCCTCCCCTGAGTAAAAATTTTTCTTACCCCGTGAAAGGCCTCGATCCGTGTCCCAACCAGCTCAAAAGCCAAACACCATTAGCAGCAAGATCGCCCATGTGATGGACGATTCCATTAAGGTGCCCGGTACGCAGCGGCGCTTCGGGCTCGATCCGGTGATGGGCCTGGTGCCAGGTGTCGGCGCGGTCGCCGGTGCGTTGGTGGCGATGGGCATTGTGGCCGACGCGATCCGCTATCGCGTGCCAATCATTGTGCTGCTGCGCATGGGGTTGATGATCATGGTGGATATGATCATCGGCGCGATCCCTTTCATCGGCCAGGCCTTTGACTTCGGTTTTAAGGCCAATAAGCGCAACCTGCGCCTGCTGGAAGAGGCCATCGCCAGCCCAGAGGCAAAGCGCAAGGAGGCCAAGGCCTACATCATCGGCGCGATCCTCGTCTTCGTGCTCTTGCTCATCCTCATCCTGGTGGGATCTGGTGTGGCCATCTACTTCATCGGCAAGGCGCTGGGGCTTTGGGGCTAAGGCGAATACTCATCACCTGCCCCTGATGCTGGTGCCACGTTGCACTCGTCTCGCTGCCGAGGTTACAAGACGCCTCGGCGGCGTTTCTTTTTTGCTTGATCCAGACCACCGCCCACATCCGGGAGTTTTGCAGCATCGCAGAAGCTACTGCACGTTTACTACCCTCCTTCAGGGTCTAGGCATTGCTGCGGCGTTGAAGCCAGCGATAACGTGAGGAGCAACCGCAAGCGAAGAAGGTGCATGCCATGAACTCCAAATTCACTCCCCTGATCGCATCCATCGCGCTGCTTGCCCTGCTACTCGGGACGTTTGTATATGCGCTTATTTCCAAGCCATCTACCTCCATAACCTCGCAGTGGTTTCCCGCCATCTTTTATGTCGCGGTGCTGCTCATTGCCGCTCTGAGCATCGCTGCAATGCGTAGACACCGCCAGCGCAGCCGCCCTGTGGCGATCATCCACACCATCTCGATGCTGTCAGTGATCCTTGGTGTTACTTCCTTCTACATCTTCAATGCCCCCACCACCATCAACATCTTCGGTTTCTTAACTGTTGCTGGTGGTTCAATCATTGCCTGCCTCAGCGCCATCCCCCTCACCGTAAGCCCCGAGCCTCAGTAGCCCGTTTTTTGCCGATAGCCCAGCAGCATCCCAGGTGTCGCTCGAAGTGTGATGGGCACCTGCCCTACACTTTCTGCCATGGGAGCATTGCTGTGGTTCAGAGATGATCTTCGAGTCCAAGACAACCTGGCGCTGCTCGCTGCCTGCGAATCTGCCGAGGAAGTGGTGGCGGTCTATCTGCTCGATGAGCACTCCCCTGAGATACGCCCCCTCGGCGGAGCGTCCAAGTGGTGGCTCCACCACAGCCTCAAAGCCTTGCACGCAGAGCTTAGAGCACTCGGCATTCAACTCATCTTCCGCACAGGTGCCGCACGCGAGGCAATCCCCGCGATTGCGAAAGAAATCCAGGCCTCCGCGGTGTTCTGGAATCGCCGCTACGGTGCTTCGCGGGCCATCGACGCCGATATCAAACAGCACCTCCACCACGAAGGCATCCAGGCGAGTTCTTTTCCTGGCCACCTGCTTTTTGAGCCATGGAATATCGCCAATAAGCAGGGCGATCCCTATAAGGTCTTTACCCCCTTCTGGCGGGCATGCCGCGAACAACCTGCCCCCGCCTACCCCAAAGATGCCCCCGATCCCCTTGGTGGCACCCCGAGCGAATTTCCCACAGCCTCATTGGATCAGATCCTGCCGCTGCCAACCTGGCCGCATGAATTTGCCCAGCACTGGCAACCCGGCGCGGCGGGCGCCTTCGAAGCCTTGGAGGATTTCTTAGACCACACCATCGACGAATATGCCGATGGCCGTGATGTTCCTGCGTTGGGCCACACCTCCAAGCTTTCCCCGCACCTGCGTTTTGGTGAGATCAGCCCCCGCGAAGTCTGGCACGCCGTGGCCGAGCACCCCGCGCACGATTCCGAGGGCGCACGGGTATTCCTCTCCGAGCTGGGTTGGCGCGAATTCGCCTGGCATACGCTCTATCGCCACCCCGATCTTGCCACCTGCGGCCTTGATCGCCGCTTCGATGCGATGGTGTGGGAGCACGACCCAGAGGGCTTGACACTGTGGCAGCAGGGCAAGACGGGGTTTGGGCTTGTCGACGCAGGCCTGCGCGAACTTTGGCGCACCGGCACCATGCACAATCGCGTGCGCATGGCCGCAGCTTCCTTACTGGTAAAGAACATGATGATCGACTGGCGCCTTGGCGAGCAATGGTTCTGGGATACCCTGCTGGATGCCGACGAGGCCAGCAACCCTTTTAACTGGCAATGGGTGGCCGGCTGTGGCGCGGACGCCTCACCCTATTTCCGCATCTTTAACCCAGAAACGCAGCAAAAGAAGTTCGACGCCAACGGCAAGTACGTCAACCGCTGGGCACCCGACTGGATGGCTCACACCCCTGTGGTGGATCTACGCGAATCGCGCGCCAGGGCACTGACTGCCTTTGATGCGATCAAGGGGCTGCCGCGCTAGCTGCTGCCTTAGCGCGGCCTAGTTCCCGCGCAGGGGCTGGCAGTGCGGGCACCACCAGATGATGCGCTCAAGTTCGGCACGTGGGTCGTCGACAAGCGAAGATTTTTCAATCAGGCTGCCGCAACGCCTGCAGGGCTTGTGATTGCGCCCAAACACATAGGAGGTTTCGCCTGCGCGGCGCACCCCGGTGGATACGCGAATGGGTGAAAGTCGGTTGTCCCACATCAGATTGCGCGTAACCTGAAGGATCCGATCCACGTCCACGTATCGCACTCGCTCGGCGGGATGCACCCCGCAAATAAAACAGATCTCCGCGCGGTACTCATTGCCCACACCGGCGAGAATTTTCTGATCCAACAAGGCCAAACCGATGGCTCGATCAGGTTGCGCGAGCATCCGCCGGCGCGCTTCTTCTTCGCCGCCTTCCAACCAAGCATCGCCTAACACATCAGGGCCAAGGTGGCCGATCTGGTTGTGGTATTCGCTGGTGGGATACACCCGCACCATGCCTAAATCGTGGCCTACCACCTCGATGGGGCGCGGCTGCGGGGCACCTTCGAGCTCTAACACTACGCGCGCACTAAAGCCTGGCTTGCGCCACTTATCACCCTTGAGGTGCACCGCCCAGGTGCCTTCCATTTTCAGGTGCGTGTGCAAGATCTCCGGGCCGAACTGCATAAAGAGGTGTTTGCCATAAGGCCACACGCGATCCACGATGCGCCCATCAAAATTGGCCAGGGCGAAATTGGGCACGCGGATGCTGGTGCCAAGCACCTCGCGGCCTTGCATGAACTGCATGCGCCTGGATAGTTGATAGACGGAATCACCCTCTGGCATGCCCAACAGTGTATGACTTGTTGGCATGAGCACCACGCACCCATCCCCGCTCGGCGGCAGGCGCCCTACCCGCGATGAGCTTCCCGGATTCTATGACCATCCTGTCAACGACCGCCTACCGGAACCCGGCGCGCCGCAATTAGAGCTTCTGATCGTTGGTGTGAACCCCGGTTTGTGGACGGCCGCCGTCAACGCCCCCTTCGCTCACCCCGGCAACCGCTTTTGGCCCTCGCTTGATCGCGCGGGCATTATCAGCCCTGTGGTGGACTGCTCAGCTGGCATGAGCGATAGCGACGAGCAACGCTTGCGCGAGCTTCGCATCGGCATTACTAACCTGGTTGCCCGCGCCACGGCTCGCGCCGACGAACTAGAAAAGCAGGAGCTTATCCGCGGGGCCCGCCGCGTGATTGATTTAGTGTGCGAGCTTGAACCCAAGCGCGTGGCCGTTGCCGGCATCACCGCGTTTCGCACGGCCTTCGGGCTGCGCAAGGCAAAGCTGGGCAAGCAAGATACCTCGCTGATTCCCGGCTGGCCTGCCCATGTGCCGCTGTGGGTCGTGCCTCAGCCAAGTGGGCTGAATGCGCACGAAAATATCGACACCCTGGCCGCCAAGTGGCAGGCGGTGATGCACGACTAGCGCCGCCAACCCCCAGAGCCGTACCCTCCGCGCTTCGGCCCGCGGTCGCGGAAGGGATTTAGGCCCTTCTCCCCCACGCTGCCATCGGGGTTCACACCGGTCTGGCCATTGAAGGGCACATCTTCAAGCGCGCTGCTTAAATCACGGCCGCGTCTTGCACCCGAGCCCGTATCCACGGGTTGGCCGGCAATGCGGATACCGCGCGGGGTAATCGATGCCCCGGCACCGCGCATGAGCTCCACATACCCGCCTGTCAGTGCTGCTTCGCCATTGACCTTCTCAATAACCAAGCGGCTGAGCATGTTCTGGCCTACCGCCTGGCTTAATGCTTGCACCACCAATTGTGCGAATACTTCTTGGCTAATACCTGGCGGAGGATCTAAGAGCGTGAGCGTTTTTCCGCCACGGGTGAGGTGGGCTGCAAGGAGGCCGTCGATAAGCACCACAACCGCACCGGCTGATCTGCTAAGTGTTCCCTGCACCTCTGGCCACGGCAATGCCGCACCATAGGGATTGGCGGGATCGCAGGCGGCAAGTACCACCACGGCTGGTTCCTTGGTGCCACTGGGCCAGCCTTCAACATCTGGGGTATCACCAAGCCCGCGCAACCAATCAATCACCGCAGGGGTAGAAAACTGTGCGCCGCCGAGGCCTTCGATAATGTAGCCGCGCATGGCTTTACCGGACTCTTCAAAGCGCGTGAGCACGCGGTAGGCCAGCGCAAAGCCACCCAAGACATCTTCTGCCACCACGCTGCCGCGGGTGACCACACCATAGCGATCCAACCAAGCCTCGCCGTGAGCTACTGAACGGGCGGTGGCATCGGAATTGGCCTGCGGCGCCATGGCCCAACGGCCTTTCATATCCTCCGGTTGGCCAGCCCTTTGCGCCTGGGCAAAGCTGGTGCGGCCCATGCGTAAGCGGGAACGATTCGGTGTACGCCGTGCGCGGTGCGATGCCTTGCCACCACCTCCTGCTGCAGCAAGGCGCGCGCGGATCGGGGTGAAGCTATCGGGAGATACTAAGCCTGCCTCGAACAAACCCCAGAGGGCCTCGCGGATCTCCAGGTCCGTGGCCGTGCCCGTGACCAGCCCTAGATCCTCACCACTGACTTCCTCACGTAACGCCGCAAATAAGAAGCTACCGCCGTGGCGCATTACTTCGAGCAACTGGGTTTGTAAGTGGCTTAGTTCCATTTCTGCCGGCTCTGGCATGAGCTCTGCTGCATAGTCACTCGGCAACAACATCACCCAAGGATCCGCTGCCCCAGCGCTTCCCGCGCCCACCACGAGTACCTCACCGGAGGCGGTGAGCTCGTCTAAGTCCAGTGGTGAATAGTTGCGCACACGCTGCGGTAACACCAGCGTTTCCCACGCCGAGGCCGGAAGGCGCACACCGGCGAGTTGTTCGATCACGGCAAACACACCATCGGCCCCCATGGCCTCGGGGCGTGTACCCATGGTGGCTACTTGCTGCCAGGCAGGCAGGAAGCGCCCATAGGCGCTGGGGCTTACCGGCTGGGTTTCTGCACGCGCTGCCGCCAAAGAACGCGAGCGGATGGTCTTGAGCACCTCCGGAGCCACATACTCAGACTCATCGATGCCCTGGCGGAAATGCCCCGTGACAAGTCGGCCATCGGCCTCGAAGGCGCCCAACACCGTGTGCGCCACGCCCGCCGCCAAGCCAAATGCTCGCTGCAGATCACCCAGCACGAAGGGGCCACGGGTGCGCGACCACCTGGCCACTAATTGCTCTAGGGCATCGGGAATGGTTTCTACCTGCGCGGCTACCCCAGGTGGCACGGGCACTCCCAACGCGTCTCGCAGCAAGGGGGCATCCAACACCTGCGCAAGGTGAGGAACACCAGCAATACGCAGCGTCATCACACGATCACCCAGCGCAGCGATGGCTTGGGCGTGTACATCATCCGGAGAATCCCCAAAGATCGCGATGGTGGAAAGTTGCTCGACTGGCACGGGGCCGAGGACGCGGAGGGCGTCGGCAAGCTCCTCGGGGGTTCGCGCCTGACGGTCGGGGGCAACGCGGCGCAGGCGCTCATCTACCTCTGTGATGATTTCAGGATCCAATAGATTCCTGAGCTCAACGGTGCCTAAGAGCTTCGCCAGCAAGGCTGGGTCGAGCGCCAGTGCAGCCGCGCGCTTTTCTGCCAGCGGCGAATCGCCCTCGTACATGAAGGCGCCGGTGTAGTTAAACAGAATTGAAGAAGCGAAGGGGCTTGGTTGCTGCGTGGTGACCTCCGCAATCCGGACCTTGCGCAGTGCAATCGCTCGCAACAAGGATTGCAGCGCGGGCAGATCGTAGACGTCCTTGAGGCACTCGCGCACCGTTTCCAGGATGATTGGGAAGGACGGATACTTCCGCGCCACATCTAGCAATTGCGCTGCTCGTTGACGCTGCTGCCACAAAGGCGCCCGCTTCCCTGGGTTCTTGCGGGGCAACAGCAAGGCGCGGGCGGCGCATTCGCGGAAACGGGAGGCAAACAGCGCCGAGTTGCCCACCTGCTCGGCAACAATGTCCTCAATCTCGTCCGGATCCACCACGAATACAGACGCCGAGGGCTCTTGCTCAGCCTCCGGTAGCCGCAGGACAATGCCATCATCGGAACTCACCGCTTGGGCGTCCATGCCCGTTTCTTGGGCAATCCGCGCGCCCACCGCCAGTGCCCACGCCGCATTGACGCCGCGACCATATGGGGTGTGGAGCACCACGCGCCAATCGCCTAATTCATCGCGGAAGCGTTCTAAGACCAGGGTTTGCTCGTCAGGCACGATGCCCGTGGCCTCGCGCTGCTCTTGCAAAAACGCCACCAAGTTGCGTCGGGCGCGTTCGTCCAGGCCGATGCCGTCAAGTTCCTCAGGGTTTGCGAGCACGTGGCGTCGAAAAGCTCCCAATGCCGCGCCGAGTTCTGCTGGGCGCCCGGCTTGGTCGCCGGACCAAAACGGCAAACGCCCGGTGTGACCAGGGGCGGGGGTCACGAGCACTTGATCGCGGGTGATCTCCTCGATCCGCCAACTGGAGGCGCCGAGCGTGAAAATGTCGCCCACGCGGGACTCGTACACCATTTCCTCGTCCAGCTCGCCCACGCGCCGCGGCACACCTTCGCCGCCCACTAGGAACACACCGAACATGCCACGATCCGGAATCGTTCCACCCGAGGTCACCGCCACGCGCTGAGCACCTGGGCGCGCCGACATCACGCCGGTGATGCGATCAAACGTGATGCGCGGGCGTAACTCTGCGAAATCGGTTGAAGGGTACACGCCACTGGCTAAGTCAATCACCGCGTTAAACACTTCGCGCGCCAGATCGCGGTAGGGGTAGGAGCGCAGCACCGTGGCGTACCACTCATCAACATCGAGGTCTTCCATCGACACCGCCGCCACCGTCTGCTGGACCAAGACGTCAAGAGGATTCATGGGGACACTCAGCTCCTCAATCAAGCCCTCGCGCATGCGCCGCACCGTCACCGCCGACTGCACCAGATCCGAGCGATGCTTGGGATAAAACGATCCCTTCGACACAGCACCCACCACGTGCCCGGCGCGGCCCACTCGCTGCAAGCCGCTCGCCACCGAGGGCGGCGATTCCACCTGAATCACCAGCTCAACGGCACCCATATCGATACCCAACTCCAGCGAACTCGTGGCCACCACGGCCTTGAGCGCACCCTCTTTGAGCATCGTTTCTGTCAGAGCACGCTCATCCTTGGACACAGAACCGTGGTGCGCCCGGGCGATCACCGGCGGCGCTTGGCCTGCCACGTCACTCGCCTTCATCAACTGCGCGGGGGTGCGCCGCAACTGCGGCGATAAGGTTTCCGGCGCGTGCTGCATCGCATGCAGCTCATTGAGCCTGCTAGTCAGCCGCTCCGCCGTGCGCCTGGAATTGACGAACACCAAGGTGGAGCGGTGCGCCATCACTTCATCGAACACTTCTTGTTCAATAAATGGCCAGATGGAACCTTGTTGCGGCAAAGCAGATTCTTGGTTCATCGCCGCCGCCTCGGCGCCATCTTCAAGCCCGTCGCCAACTCCACCGGGTTCGCCGCCAGGCGCTTCGTCCAGAGGCGACATCAACCCCAGCGGGTCATCAATGGTCGCCTCACCGATGGTGGATCCAGGTTCAGGTGTGGGCAGGTCCGACATGTCATCCACCGGCACGTGCACGTCGAGTTGCCAGCGCTTTTCCAAGGGCGGATCAACGATCTGCACTGGCCGATCGCCACCCAAGAACTTCGCAACCGTATCCAAAGGCCGCACCGTCGCCGAAAGTCCGATGCGTTGAATCGGTTGCTCAGCCGTGCGCTCCAGGCGCTCCAGGGTGAGTGCGAGGTGCACGCCGCGCTTAGTACCAGCGAGGGCGTGGATCTCGTCGATGATGACCGTTTCCACGCTCTTGAGAATCCCGCCAGCTTTGGACGTGAGCATCAGGTACGCCGACTCGGGCGTGGTAATCAGAATGTCCGGTGGCCTGCGCACCTGGCGCGAACGCTCCGCCTGCGGGGTGTCACCACTGCGCACCCCCACGGTAATGTCCGCATGATCCAACCCGAGCCTCGCAGCCACATGATTAATGCCATTCAGCGGCGCACGAAGATTGTTCTCCACGTCCACACCCAGCGCCTTCAGCGGCGATATGTACAGCACCTTCACCCCGGCGCCGTCTTCTTTGCTTTTCGACGCAGCGTGACCCGTCGGCAACGCCGTCTGCCCGGGGGCTTCTACTAAACCATTGAGCGCCCACAGAAAGGCTGCCAGCGTTTTACCCGAGCCGGTGGGGGCCACCACGAGCGCGTGTTCACCAGCGGAAATGTGGCTCCACGCTTGCTCTTGCACTGCGGTTGGGGCTTCGAAGACTTCCTGAAACCAGGTGGCAACCTGGGGGCGAAAGCGCGTGAGAATGCTCTCGCTGGGAACGTTGGACATGTGCCTATTCAACCAAAGAACTAAGCTGGCATACATGACTGCTCACTTTGACGATGCGACTTTAACCCGACGTTTAGCTCAAGGCACTGGTGAAGTGCTCAAGGGCGTGCGCAACGTCGGTGTGCTGCGTGGCCGCTCCCTCGGCGACGCAGGCGATGACCTCGCACAAAACTGGATTGCGCGAGTGCTGGAGCAGCACCGCCCCGATGATGGTTTTCTTTCAGAAGAAGCCGCCGATAACCCCGAGCGCCTCGGCAAAGAGCGCGTGTGGATCGTGGACCCGCTCGACGGCACCAAGGAGTTTGCCACCGGCCGCCAGGACTGGGCGGTCCACATTGCTCTGGTAGAAAACGGCCACCCCACCCACGCCGCCGTTGGCCTACCCGATTTGGGCGTGGTGTTCACCACCGCCGATTCCCGCGCGGTCAGCGGCCCTTATGCCAAGCGCATCGCCGTATCCCACAACCGTCCTCCCGCTGTGGCGGAATACATTGCGGACAAGCTCGGTTTTGAAACCGAGCCAATGGGCTCCGCTGGCGCCAAGGCCATGCACGTGCTGCTGGGCGACTATGACGCATACATCCACGCCGGCGGACAGTACGAGTGGGACTCCGCCGCCCCCGTGGGTGTGAGCCTGGCGGCTGGCTTGCACTGCTCACGACTCGATGGCACTCCTTTGACCTATAACAACAAGGACACTTACCTGCCCGATGTGCTCATCTGCCGCAAAGAGTTGGCCGATGACATTTTGAAGATGCTGGCAGAGTTCCGCGAGGAACACGGCTCCTACTAAGAGGTTTTGGGGGTGGCGCGTGGGGCGTCGAAAAGCACAATTGACAGCTCCGATAGGCTAGGTGCCATGACCGCCATCCCCACCCCATACGAGGATCTTCTGCGCAAGATCATGGCCGAAGGCACCCACAAGGACGACCGCACCGGCACCGGCACCCAGAGCCTATTCGGCGCACAAATGCGCTTTAACCTGCAAGAGCTCTTCCCGCTTATCACCACCAAAAAGGTTCACATGAAGTCGATCATCGGCGAACTGCTGTGGTTCTTGCGCGGTGACTCGAATGTGAAATATCTCCACGAACACGGCGTGAGCATCTGGGACGAATGGGCCGATGAAAACGGGGACCTGGGTCCAATCTATGGCGTGCAGTGGCGTTCCTGGCCCACCCCTGATGGCCAACACATTGATCAGATCGCGGCGGCAATTGAAACGCTCAAGCAGAACTCGGACTCGCGGCGCAATATCGTGAGCGCCTGGAATGTTGCCGAGCTGCACAACATGGCGCTGCCACCGTGCCACATGATGTTCCAAATGTACGTGGCCGACGGCAAGCTTTCCGTGCAGCTCTACCAGCGCAGCGCCGACATGTTCCTGGGCGTGCCCTTCAATATCGCCAGCTACTCACTGCTCACGCACATGCTGGCACAGCAGGCCGGCTTGGAGGTGGGCGAATTCATTTGGACCGGCGGCGATTGCCACATTTACGACAATCACCGCGAGCAGGTGGAACTGCAGCTCAGCCGCGAGCCGCGCCCCTACCCGCAACTCAATCTGCGCAAAGCGGAAACCATCAATGACTACGACTTCGAGGACGTAGAGATCATCGGCTACGATCCTCATCCCGCCATCCGCGGTCAGGTGGCCGTATAAATGAAGGCGATCTGGGCACAATCGCGCGATCGGGTGATCGGCGACGGCAAGGACATGCCTTGGCACATTCCCGAAGATCTCGCCCATTTCAAAAACACCACCTCAGGCGAGGCCGTCCTCATGGGCCGCGCCACATGGGAATCGATCCCTGAGCGCTTCCGCCCGCTGCCCGGCCGCAAGAACCTCGTGCTTTCCTCCCGCAATCCGGGCGATTGGTCCGGTGGCGCCGAGGTCGTTGCGGCAGTTCCAAAGCTTCTCGACGCCTGGGTGATCGGAGGCGGCAGCGTCTACGCCCAAACTTTGCGTTGTTGCACAGAGGTAGTCATCACCGAGGTGGATGCGGAGTTGGCGGATATGTTGGGTGAGTTGGCGGTGTTTGCCCCGGACGTCCGCGGCTTCGAGCTTGTGTCCTGCAGCGATTGGCAGGATTCCAGTGGTTGGGTGCTCGGAGCGGATGGGCAGCGTCATCCGGTGCGTTTTCGGATCAAACACTTGCGCCGGGCCGATTGATTCAGCACCATGGGTAGGCATGAGTAACGAACAACATGTGACCATTTTTGCCGCCGATTGGTGCCCATTCTGCCAGCGTTTGCGCAAGGCACTGGATCGCACCGAAACCCCCTATGCCCTGGTGGACGTGGAAGCTGACGAGCAGGCCTCCGAGTGGGTGAAGTCCGTGAATAATGGCGACCGCATCGTCCCCACCGTGAAGTACTCCGATGGCACCACCGCCACCAACCCAGCCGCGTCAGAAGTGCGACGCAAACTTGAGGAACTGCAGGCATAAAGAATGCGCCCCCGCGGGGGCGCTTTTTAAGTGGGTTTGTTTTCCGGCGTGGCCTCATCGAGCTCGCGCAGGAGGTAGATGTCCATGATCCAGCCGTGCTGCTCTCGCAATTGTTGTTTCAGTGCCGCAACTTCTTCACCGATCTCGGTGATGAAGCCTTCCCGCAGCACTTGATGTTCGGTGCCCAGGTAAGCTCCCCACCACATATAGGTGTTGTGCGTTGGCCCATCCAGCCAGCCTGCACCGCCGTCGAGCATCACTACGCAATTGCGGCGATCCTTCGGCGAGGCTTTGGCCAAATTGCGAGCGGTGGTGACGTGGATGTCCTCGCCAATGCGGTTGAGCAACATCTTATGCTCAGCGGTGAGCAATTGAATGGCTGTTACGCCCGGGATTACTTCTACGGTGCACTCAAGGCCTTCGTGTCGCTGCATCCGCTCAATGATCCGAAGCGTGGAGTCATAAAGCGAAGGATCGCCCCACACCAGAAATGCCGCGCTATCGTTGGTGTGCTTCCGGATCGCATCGGCCAATAGCCGCGCGCGTTCAGCGTGCCAACGGCGAACCTCGGCGGCGTAGTGCTCCGGGTTACGATCGCGTGGCGGATCTTGCACGGTGACGATGGGCAGATCGGGTGCATGCGCGTGAACGATGTGTTCCCTCAAAGCAAGCAGATCGCTCTTCGCGTCTCCCTTATCGAGCGCAATCACGGCATCGGCGCGTTCTAAGGCACGAATTGCCTTGAGCGTCAGCAACTCGGGATCGCCTGCACCGATACCAATAACGTAGATGGTGCGCATCGATTTACTCGTCGTCGTCATCACCGTAAAGCTCTGCGCGGTCAACCTCGGTGAGCAGAGTGTTCACGCTGGCGTAAGACAGGGAGTTCTGCTGGTGCAGGTAGCGGTCGCACGCAGCGGAGAGCTGCTTGGCGTCAAACTTGTTCAAGGTCAGCAGGCGGGTGAGGCTGCCGTCTTCTGCAAGTTCGTCGAGGGCGAGCACTAAGTTGCCGTCCTCCGTGAGGACGTTCGCGACGACGGGACGACGCTGAACATCATGGAAGATTGGGTGGACGTTGCTCATGACACACTCCTTGGGTAGCTGATGTAGGTAGTAGAACCAGCTTATTCCCTTACAGGGAGTTTGTAAGCCGGATGGCAAAAATTTCACTCCCACCAAGTGAATCCGATTACTGTAATGCCCCTTTTTGCGGTAGCATGTCACCCGCTGACACAGTTGTCCGCACGCCCCAGTAGCTCAGTGGATAGAGCACGGCTCTCCTAAAGCCGGTGTCGTAGGTTCGATTCCTACCTGGGGCGCTTTCGCATCTTTACACACATCCACACACTCTGTTCCCTTCGAACCCAGCGGACGTCAATACTCAACGAGGCAGTCCGCTCCACATCGAACTTGCAACTGTGAGACAGCAGCCCTACCCGGGCCCGCGCCAGCACGGAGCAAGCACTTCGTCCGCCTCATTCTCCGACCCCGAAATCCGTTGCCACGTCACCCAATCTGTTGCAGTTTCCTTTCCCTACATGAAATACTGTTACGGAAGTAAACTCCTGTGACTCAAGAGGTTTCATCATGCATCTGAAACGCGCGGCTCTTTCCCTCGCATCCGCAGCAGCCCTCATCGCCGCTGCCGTTCCGGCTCATGCCGCCAATCTTGTCTCCCAACTGCCCGGCGCTTCCGCTGATGGTGCCGTGGTGGTGACGGACAGCCCGCATGTCAGCGTGGACGTCGAAAAGCTTGGTGCCGAACACACCGCCAAGGTCAATGTGAAAAACAACTACGACCACGCCTTTGAGTGCTACGCGCCCGGCGCTTCCACGGATCCGGCCAAGCCGGAGAAGTTGCCCAATGTTGTGACGGAAGCTCGCATCGTCACCGACTCGATGAACTACTACCGCGCACAACCCTTCCTTCCGAAGAATGGTCAGAATGTGCCGCTGCTCGGGGTGATCCCCACCGATGTTTTCCTGCAGTACGTGCCCCAAGGCAGTGCCGGCAATCTCCTGGGCAGCGACACAGCAGCCCGCGCGGAACTTTCCCGCCAGTGGGATCGCGCACGCATCGCTGGCCACACCGGCGAGATCGCCCCCTTTACGCTCCAGCCCGGCGCTAGCGAAACACTCGAGGTCAAACTGGGCGCTCCCGGACATGGCGAACGCAGCGATTTTGACGCTGCAGCGCTGCTGTATTGCACCGACGTGCAGGATCAGCAGGCCTACGTTTTCGCAGGCTACGAGCCCGGCGTGAACCCGATGTGGTCTGGCCTAAGCTCCCATCTTCCCGCCCAGCCCGCAACAGGCTCCAGCAACCGCAACTAAGAAGTTCTGAAAGGTTTTCTCATGAAGTCACTTCACCGTGGCACCCTCGCGGTTGCCTCCGCCATCACCCTCTTGGCCACCTTCGGGACAAACACCGCCCAGGCCGCCAACGTTGTGCCCGGCGCTGAAACCACCGCCGAAGTGGTCATCACCGATAGCGATGCGCTCAAGGTGGAAGTAAACGCAGCCGATGCCGCAGCAACCTCCATTACCGGCAAGGTCACCAATACCTCTGATCGTGAGTTCGTGTGCGCCGGTGCCAAGGGCAAGGACGACACCGCAGGCGACGTTGCCCCCGCAGATCTGGTGGCCAAGTCAGTGGCCTACTACCAGTCAAATCTTTACCGCGTTGCCCCGGAGCTCCCCGTGAAGAGCCCCTCACTCCCCCTCATCGGTGCGATTAACCTGGGAACCATCGACCTCGGATCTTCCCAGGGCGCACTCCAGGGCTCCGGCCCCTTGCTCGGCCAGGCCAACGGCATTCGCAAATACATCGGCGAGGAATACTCCAAGGCACGCCTGGCGGGGCACGCAGGTTTGATCAAGAAGTTCACCATCCCAGCCGGTGAGGAAGTGCTTTTCGACGCTCCCCTGCCCGCTCCAACGCAGGGCGCCCGCACAGATTTCAACGCGGCAGCATTCCTCATGTGTACCCCAACCGACACGCAGCAGCCCCATGTCTTCGCTGGCTTTGAGGAAGGCGCCACCGGCCCGCAGACAGGTTCATCCCAACTCGGCATTCTTGGAAAGCGCTAAGGAGACTTTAAGATGAAGATGAACAAGATCGCCGCTGCCTGCTGCACATTCGCAGTCGGCTGCAGCCTGGTCGTTCCCACCGCCAGCGCAGCCACCGCCGAGGCTTCTCACCAGGACTCAAACTCCATCTACACCCGCACAATCAGCGATACTGAGGCGACGGTCGGGCAAACGATCACCTACAGCCAGACGTTCACCACTACGTCGGCAAGCAGCAAGGACTACATCTACTCTTGGTCAAACAACGTTGATACCTGCCTCGAATTTGTGCAGGGGTCCGCAACGCTGAATAGCGAGAAAATCGCTGACTCGCAGGTCGTTCACGTTCCTGGCAAAACCACCATCAACGCACCAAGCAACTACTGGACCTTCACCCAAGCAGCGCCGCACGCATTCAGCTTGAGTTACCGTCTGGCACCGAGCTGCGCTGGTAAAACGTTGGAATCGGGCTTCTGGTACAAGTACGGGAGCTGGTTTGGAACCAAAACTTACGCCCCTAATCTCTTCAACGGTGGCCCCGCCATTACCGTAAACGACAACTCGAAAGCAGCAAGCACCACCGTGTTGAGCCCGCTGCCTGAATGGGTTGCTAAGGATCAACAGATTCCTCTGGTGGCGAGCGTGACGGCCGAGGGCGCAGCGCACAACGGCGGCACTGTCACCTTCGCCAACAATGGGCGCGAGATTTGCACTAGCGCGATCAACAATGAGGGGCTAGCAACCTGCGATTGGCAACCAGCTGAGAAGGGCGAAGCCTCCATCACCGCTGCTTTCTCTGGCAATGACACCATCGCGGAATCTGCCTCCGCGCCAATGCGTACCAAAGTAATTAGTACGGCACCCAAGAAGCCCACTGATCTCCGCTTCACCGAGGAACAGCTCAACAACGCCACGCAAACCATCATCACCGGCAAAGCCACTCCCGGCGCAACGGTGGAAGCTCTCGCCCCGGGCGGAAATCGCTGCGTTGATACAGCCGACGAGAACGGCGAGTTCTCCTGCAACTTGGGATTCTTGCCCGCAGGCCAAGAGCGCGGCGTGGCCGTCACGGAAAGTTTTGATGGCGTGAAATCGGAGGTTGCCACCTTGGTTGCCGATGTGAACGAGGGCGGCTCCAGTTCCTTCGACTCGTTCCTGTCTTTCCTGCGCAAGCTCGGATTTGATATCCAAGGCTTCTTCCAACGCCTCTTAGACCCCAACACTTGGGTTTCGCTCGGCAGTTCCTCCTAGAACCTCCAACCACTTCCGTTATGCCTCCAAGCACGGCTTGGGGGCATATTCTGTTTTCAACCTCATTGATTGCCTAGGAGTACTAGATCCCCATGTTTCACCGACTGGAATCGCGTATCCTCGCCACATTCATCGCCGCAGGGTCTGCCACAATGTTGCGCCGTGGCATGTTGAGGCGCAAGAACCTCAAGACGCTTAGCAGTCCTGCTGATTCCGCCCAACCTGAACTGCCCCAATCTAGCGGCCCTGCTGCCGGGGTGCCGCTGGTGGGCAATCCCATCAAGGGGTACGGGCAGTTCCCCTTAGGCCTCGTGGCACCGGATTTCGGCAACGTGGGCTACGCGGATCTTCCCGTGGCACGGCGCGAGGATCTTCCAGACCAGGTGCTGTTCCGAAGCAATGCCGAAGGTTTCAATCAAAAAATCGAGGTAGCGCTTCGCGGCGGCGAGCTCTTCGTGCGCAACATTGGTGATACCACTTGGCGCTGTGTCCCCACTCCGGAAAGTCTGAGTGGCAACATTCACGGCATCTCTATCAATGAAGACGCCCTCGTTGCCGTGGATACTGCGGGCTGGATGTATACCTTGAGCAATCTTCTCTCAAGCCCCAGCCGTTGGGGCTGGATCCGCGCATGGGGTAGCCCTTTTTGGTTCGGGCGTGGCCAACAAAGCCCCAACACTTCACCCGGCAAATGGAGTTTGAGCCTGATTGGCAATCACACGGATCGCTTTTATGAGACCTCCGATGGCAAACGGCAACCCATCTCCTTAGCCAAGGTCACCCAGGTCCTTGCTCTTTCACCCGACGGCAGCCGCATCTACTCGCTAGACCCTTGGCTCGCACGCGATTATTCCTACGAGGTCGGAACCCCGCTGAACGGCCGTTTCCAGGTGCACTCATTGTCCGCTTCGGGTTCGCAGATCTTTGTGATGAATCGCTACGGCGACATGTTCACCCGACTCGACGACTTCGATATCAAGGGTGCTGACCCCGCCCAATTCCGCTATACCTGGGGCTTTGATCCCCGACCGGCAGCAGCAGGCGCGCTCAGCCACCGCCTCAACCCAACAACAGCACCAATTGCGCTCCCCAGCGACGATTGGCACCAACAGCCCAAAATTCCCGGCGCCATCACCGACCGAATCTCGATCCACTCCACCGCCCAAGGCTCCAAGCAGCGAGAACTGCGTGTGGAAGGGCAACATAAGGGGCTCAATGGGTACTGGCATAAGCAGCTTTTCGACGCCCACTGGTCTTTCACCCCAACCGGTCTCCCCCTCGAAGGGCACCGCCTTGAAAACCCTTCCGAAGATTCCAGTACCCGCACACTCGCCGCACCCAGCCCCTTTGCTTATCGCGGGGAACTCAGCAACGGGGTGATGCTGAGCGTCGAGGAATTCTCATACGCCTCACCAAAGCGCGAAGTGCTGATCCATACCGGCAAGCGACACTATCCCCTGGTGTTGCACACGATCGATGGTCGGCTCGGCTCTCCACTGTCCATGCGCATGAGTCCGGTGAAGGGGCAATTCGGCCCACGGCCAGCAGGACTCGTGGAATCCACACCACGCAATTACGCTGCCGCTTTTGAGCTGCCAAAGAGCACACAACGCGCCGCACACTCGGACCCGGTGCTTGCGCGCTTTCTTGCACAGTATTTCAAAGGCCAACAATTCCGTCCGGTGTACCTGAAGGTCACTCCCGCACGGATGCGCGTGCTCCACTCCCCGATTCTGGGCATTGCGCTAGCACTGCCCAGAAGCGTTGTTGATTTGCACGCGGTGGCGTCGAAAAGCTCAACCCGGCGGGGTACTCTAACCGCATGACGCACGACCTTGCCACTACGCTGCTCGCAGAAGCGGGCCCCGATCCTGAGCCACTCGTTTCCTTTGCATGGATCATGGCGGTGGCACTGCTTGGACCGCTGTTGTCCTATGCAACAGGCAAGCGGATACCAGGCGTGGTGGTCTTGATCGCCTTCGGTGTGCTCATCGGCCCACACGGCCTGCAGCTCGCGTCCGAAGCCGGCGGCGTACACCTGGTGAAAGAGATGGGGCTCGGCTTGCTCTTTTTGCTGGCAGGTTATGAAATCAACCCCAGTATCGTTCGCGGGCGTGAAGGTAAGCAGGGCGTCATCACGTGGCTGATCTGCATGCTTTCGAGTTTTATTGGCGCCTACGCTGTGCTCGGATTCACTCGGCCAACCACCGCAATCGTGTTGGCCATCGCCTTTACCTCCACCGCTGTGGGCACACTCCTGCCGATCATGAAAGAACAGCGCATGCTGGATAAGCCAGTTGGGCGTTCACTCATGGTGCACGGTGCCATCGGCGAAATTGCACCCATTCTGGCGATGGCCACGTTGCTGTCTACGCGTGCAACCTGGCTCACGGCTTCAGTGCTCCTCGCGTTCTTTGCCATAGCCTTCCTCGTGGCCGCGGTGCCTAAGACTGTGCGGATCTTCGCGCCGTGGATGCGACGCGCCATGATCCACGGTGCAGGTTCAACCAATCAAACCATGGTGCGCATGGTGATGCTGCTTCTGGGCGTGTTAATGGCCGTGGCCGCAGTGTTCGAACTCGATGTGGTTCTCGGAGCTTTTGCCGCGGGCGTCATTTTGCGGCAGATGATGCCGGAGAAGTACCGAACACCCCTGGAACAGCGGCTCGACATCGTCGGCTATGGCTTGCTCATCCCCGTGTTCTTCGTGTGTTCCGGCATGGCCATTGATCCCGAAGCGGTGATACATAACCCCTGGTTCCTGGTGCTCCTCATCCCGCTCATTTACTTCACTCGCGGTGTCCCCATCCTATTGCGTGAGCGCTTCGGCCAAACCGGTTCGGAGATTCAAGGGTGGCGCGAGGCAATCCAGTTGAGCTTCTACGCGGCCACTGCTCTGCCGATCATCGTGGCGGTCACCGATGTTGCCGTGACGTCCAAGCTCCTGACTTCCGAAACGGCCTCAGTGCTCGTTGCCGCCGGCTCCATCACCGTGTTGCTCTTCCCGCTCATTGGCAGCATCGTGAAACCCGCCGATGACTACGAGGAGGAAGACCCCGAGGAGCGGGAGAGAAAGCTCCAGGCTGAGCGCGCAGAGAAAGCCTAAAGGCGCTCGCCCAGTTGGCGTTGGACGTACTCGCTGAGGTCGTCTTCACTGCCATACACGGCAGCGGCGACGATGTAGTCATCGCCAATCGTGGCGGATGAATGCAGGCTTCCGTCGCTCGACCAACCAAACTTATTAGCTTTCGCCCCAGGCAATTGCGCGGTGCCGAAATCCTGTCGGGTTCCATCGGCGGCCTTTGGCGTGGTTTGGGTCATCGCCTGTACCACCGGAGAGTGCGGGTTCTCCCTCAGAATCGCCAGGAGGAACTGCACCACGTCGTAGGTAGACGTTACTGAGTAACCCCACCGCTGCCCCTGTTGGCTAGTGGACTTCAGCTTGTACTGCTTAGCAATCTTGTCAATGCTGTTTGGGTAGGCGTCGAAGAGCTCGTCGGCAATCTCGTCGTCTGAAGTCTGGATCATTTGCTGTGCCAGATCCTGTTCATCCTCGGAACCGTGCTCGAACACGTACTGGGCGATGTACAGCTTGCTCAGGCTCAAACTTGGGCGGGAAAAACGTTCATTGGTGCTTCCCTTGTGCGTTCCATTGCGCAAATCGAGGTAGGTGAGTTGGCTTGTGCCCAGATCTGCCTTCGGCTCAAACTTCCAGGACTCATCAAAGGCGGTGCCTGAGGAAGGGACGGTGAAGTTCATTGGAGCTTCTTCAGGCGCCTCAGGGCCACGCATCGCTGCGAATGGCATGGCGACGACTCCCGCGGCGGCACAGACGAGAGGAGCCACCTGCCACCAGCGAAGTGACGCAATTTTGGACATGTAGACATATTAAAACCCCGCGTGCAGAATCAGAATTCCGTACGCGGGGCCAGCACCCTTGGGGTGAGATGCTTTAGTGGTCGACGGCAGCTTCGACGCCAACGCCAGTCAGCGAGCGAACTTCCATCTCAGCTTGGAGGTCATCCAGGTTGTCCGGCTTACCAACGAAGGCACCGATAGCACCGGCGAGGAACGCCAGCGGAATCGAAACGATACCGGGGCTGGTCAGCGGGAACCAGTGGAAGTCGACGTTGGAGAACATTGAGGTTTCGGTGCCCGACACCGCTGGGGAGAAGATGATGAGCACCAGCGCGGCCACCAGACCGGTGTACATGGAGGCCACTGCGCCGGTGGTGTTGAAGCGCTTCCAGTACAGGGAGTACAGGATCGTGGGCAGGTTTGCGGACGCGGCGATTGCGAAGGCCAGCGACACCAGGAAGGCGACGTTCTGCGACATTGCCAGGATGCCGAGCACAATCGCGGCCACGCCAATGACCACGACGGTGATGCGAGAGACGCGAACCTGCTCTTCCTCGCTGGACTGTCCATCGCGCAACACGGCGTCGTAAATATCGTGCGCCACGGATGCGGAGGCAGTAATTGCCAGGCCGGCGACCACGGCGAGCACCGTCGCGAATGCCACTGCGGAGATAGCAGCCATGAACAGCGGGCCCCACAGCTCCAGTGCCAGCAGCGGCGCTGCAGCGTTTGCGCCACCGGGGGCAGCAAGAATCGTGTCTGGACCAACGAGTGCAGCGGCACCAAAGCCCAGAGCCAGAGTCATCAGGTAGAACGCACCGATGAGCACGATGGCCCAAGTGACGGAACGGCGCGCCTCGGTAGCGGTAGGCACGGTGTAGAAGCGCATGAGCACGTGAGGCAGACCAGCGGTACCCAGCACGAGAGACAGTGCCAGCGAGAGGAAGTCAAGCTTGGTGGTGGCGGTCTTGCCGTACTTCAAGCCTGGCTCCAGCAACTGCTGAGCCTCGTAGCCCTTCTTCGCAAGCGTTTCAGAAGCGGCGTGGGTAGAAACTGCAGAGTCAAACAGCGCGGAGAGCCCGCCCTTGATGCTCACGAACACGAGCACCGTCATGATGCCGACGCAGAGAATCAGCAGCACGGCTTTGATCATCTGCACGTAGGTGGTGCCCTTCATACCGCCGACCAAAACGTAGATGATCATGATCACGCCCACGATGGCTACCACGATGGATTGAGCGGTCTTGTCATGCAGGTTCAGCAGCACGGACACCAGCGAACCAGCGCCTGCCATCTGCGCAATGAGGTAGAACAAGGACACGAACAGGGTGCCGAATGCTGCGGCCACGCGCACGGGCTTTTGCTTCAGGCGGAAGGACAACACATCCGCCATGGTGAAGCGTCCGACGTTACGCAGTGGTTCTGCAACCAGCAGCAGCGCGACGAGCCATGCAACGAAGAAGCCGACGGAGTACAGGAAGCCGTCGTAGCCGTTCAAGGCGATGGCACCGACGATGCCGAGGAAGGATGCTGCCGAAAGATAGTCGCCAGCAATTGCGAGGCCATTCTGACGGCCGGAGAAGGAACCGCCGCCGGTGTAGAAGTCCGAGGCCTCCTTAGTGGACTTACCGGCGCGCAGTACCACGGCCATGGTGACCACGATGAAGGCGACGAAGACAGAGATATTGAGAATCGGGTTACCAGTTTGCGGCGCTTCTGCCGCGAGGATTGAGGTATTCATATGCAAACGCTCCTAGCCTTCCATCTGCTCGCGGATTGCGGCCGCTTTGGGCTCGATGTTCTTGTTTGCGTACTTCACGTACACCCAGGTGATCACAAAGGTGGTCAGGAACTGCAGGAGTCCGAAGATCACACCCACGTTCACGTGCCCAAATACGTTCTGCGCCATGAAGCCGGGGGCGTAAATCGCAGAGAGGACGTACACCAGGTACCAGATGAAGAAGGCAATGGACATTGGGAAAGTAAAAGACCTGTAGGTCTTTTTCAGATCAGCAAACTGCGGGCTTGCCTGCATTTCGCGAAACTCTTGCGCGCTTGGCTGCCGCCGCTGGCGCTGGGGTGCTGCACTCATGAGGGAGGAGCTCGCTTTCTTACTATCGGCTGTTCTTGCACTTCGTATTTGTTCAGCTCCGCAGCTCGGCTGTGGACGGCATCACATAAATACGTTCCCGTTGAAAGTTACATGGCTCACCCCTATATAGAAAGTAAATCCTTGGCAATACACCCTTTACAAGCTTCGCATCACCCCCGAAGATGCGTAAGCTGCGGTTTTATTGCTACCGATTCACCCCTACCTCCGCCAGATTTCAGCATTTGCAAATCTTGCTAATGCCCACTTAACAAAAAGACCCCGAGGGGCTTGGCTTATTTTGCACAAAAAAGCACCTCGGGGCTTCACATATACGATCCCCTAGCGCCCTCGGAAGCGAGGTTCCCGGCGCTCCGCCCTCGCCCTGCGAGCCTCATCCGCATCGTCACTCGCCCAGCACCTGGTGAAGAGGTCTTGCGCACGAGGATTGAGCCCATAGCTGGAATCATCGGCATTCAGCGCCGTTTTCAGCTGTTCCATTGCAAGCGGCGCGCGCTTTGTCATTGCCAAGGCAAATTCGTGAGCATCCGCGTCTGTTCCTGCATTCGCAAATCCCAAATCCTGCGCCTGCTGCTTATCCACGCGCTGCGCAGCCAGCAGCATCTGCCGGGCAACAGCACCACCGAGCAAATCTTGGGCGCGGTGGATTGTCCACGCATCAAGCGCAAATCCCAGGTTCGCCGCCGGCACCATGAACCACCCCGACTCCCCCACCACTCTTAAATCGCAGGCCAACGCCAACTGCGTTCCCGCACCCACAGCAGGACCTTGGATATTCGCGATCACCGGGATCGGCAACTGCACGATGCTTTGCAACATCTCATGGAGGCGTTCCAGAAACCCATCTCCGTACACCCCGGCCCCATCGCCGAGGTCAGCGCCAGCGCAAAAGGCCTTCCCCTCACCGCTGATGAGCACCGCCCGCACACTACAGTCCTGGCGATACGCCTTCGCGGCAGATTCCAAGGCGACGGTCATCTCTGCGCACGTCCGAGCGTCCAAAGCATTGCGCTTTTCCGGACGATTCAAACGCAGGTGCAGCAGCATGCCTTCCTGGTGAACGATCACCGAAGCACTCATGAACGCACCTCACCTGGGAATTCCAGCGGAGACTGATACAGCCGTCCACCGGAGGCGTCCAGGTCAGTAATTGCTTGCATGTGCTCGTCGCAAAGCTCAAAGCTGAAAATATCGCCGTTTTCCAGTTGACGCTTCCTGCTGGAAGATTTGGGGATCACCGAGCATCCCAACTGCACAATCCAACGCAGAATCACTTGAGCGGGAGTCTTGCCCACCTCCTCAGCGATGCCTCGGATCAACTCGTGTTCCAGCAAGTCACCGCGCCCCAGTGGCGACCACGCTTCGGTGACAATACCCATTTCGTCGTGGGCTTCTCGCAAATCCGCTTGAGAAAAACCAGGGTGCAGCTCTACCTGGTTGAGCACAGGCGCGATACCGGTGGCCTCAGTGATTTCGCGCAAGAGCTCGGGGTAGAAATTCGCCACCGCGATGCTGCGCACTTGACCCAGACCTTGGATTTTCGCAAGCGCCTCGTACGACTCCAGATACAAGCCCCGCTGCGGCCACGGCCAGTGGATCATCATGCAGTCAATGAACTCCATTTCGAGGCGCTTGAGCGACTTTTGAAATGCCTGCTGCACCTCCTGGTCGCCCTGTTCATTGTTCCAAACCTTGGAGGTAATGAAGAGCTCTTCTCGGGTCACATCCCCCGCGGAGATAGCTTCGCGCACCGCGCGACCAACGGCCTCCTCGTTTTTGTAGATGGCTGCGGTGTCAATGTGTCGATACCCCACCTCGATGGCGCTTCGCACTGCGCGGACGCAGTCTTCGCCTTCAAGGTTCCAGGTGCCGAAGCCAAGTGCTGGCATCTCGGTGCCATCGTTGAGGGTAATTGTTGGGATCTGAAGCTGGGAGTCACTCATGATTCCCATTGTTCACAATCTGCTGGCACCCCGCTAGCAAAACCTCGAAGATTCTCAGCCCTCAATGCCCGGTTTGGGGGCACCTTCACACCAAGCGCTCGGGTGTCCCCATGCATGCAATCGCCCCAAGAAAAGCACCATGAGGCTTCAATCCAATGATTAGCATGAGCGTATGACCCGCACTTCCGCCAAAAAATTGATCGCTGATGTCCTCGATCCCGGATCATTCCAATCGTGGGATCAAACACCCCAATACCGAAACATCTCCGAGGAGTATCGTGCCTCGCTGGCACGCGCACGGGAAAAGTCGGGGGTAGATGAGTCCGTAGTCACTGGCGAGGGAAGCATCGATGGGAAGCGTGTAGCGGTTGTCCTGAGCGAGTTTTCCTTCCTTGGCGGCTCCATCGGTGCCGCCACGGCGCGCCGCATCATCGACGGGATTCACCGCGCCACCGACGAAGGCTTGCCATTGCTCATCTCCCCCTCTTCAGGCGGCACCCGCATGCAGGAGGGCACCCCGGCGTTTGCGCTCATGGTCTCCATCACCACGGCAGTGTATCGCCACAAGGATGCCCACCTGCCGTTCATGGTGTACCTACGCAACCCCACTACGGGTGGGGTGATGGCGTCATGGGGTTCCGCCGGCCACATCACCTACGCGGAACCCGATGCCCTCTTGGGATTCTTAGGGCCTCGGGTGGTGGAGCTAACCACAGGTCGCAGCATTCCTGCCCATATTCAAAGCGGTGAGCATCTCAGCGAAAAGGGCGTCATCGACGGCGTGATTCCACCCGAGCAGCTTCGCGTCTCAGTATCAAAACTGATGCGAATTCTTGCTGCGCCGGGCCCCCATGAGCTCGAGGCGACCGCCGAGGTGCAGACTGTAGGCGGCGAAGCCCCCAATGCTTGGGAGTCCATCGTGCAAACCCGTAAGCACGATCGACCAGGCTTTTCACATGTGCTCGCAGCCATCGGCGAGGATAACGTTATTGAACTTTCAGGCTCCGGTGACGGCAGAACCTCCACCGCTATCCGCATCGCTTTGGCCCGCTTGCACAACAAGCCTGTGGTGCTCATCGGGCAGGATCGCCACCAACAGCCACCAATTGGCGAAGTAGAAATGGGCACCGAGGCGCTTCGGGTTGCGCGAAGGGGAATCCAGCTTGCCCACGAGCTGCAAATTCCGTTGATTTCTGTCGTGGATACTCCCGGCGCGGAACTGAGCGCGGAAGCCGAGGAACACGCGATGGCGGGGTCAATCGCGCGCACACTCAGCGAGCTGGTGTCGGTGGACGTGCCCACTGTGTCGGTCATCCTCGGTCAGGGCTGCGGTGGCGGCGCTTTGGCGATGTTGCCTGCAGATATTGTGCTGTGCGCCGAGCATGGTTGGCTCAGTCCGCTGCCGCCCGAGGGCGCCTCCGCCATCATTTATCGCGATACCGAGCACGCCCCTGCGATGATGGAAAAACAGGGGGTGCAGGCCGCACAGTTGTTGAAAGCTGGAGTGGTGGATCGGATCGTGCCGGAGCAAGATGATTTGGTGGAATCGGTTCTTGCGCATACAGAAAAAGCGCTGTGGGATTTGGAAACGGCTCCCCAGCGCGTGGGCCGCGAACAGCGAATGCGACACTATGAGCTTCTAGCAGATCGCCTGAGCTGAAAACAGTGAAAGGAAAACGCTCGGCGTCGATAAGCTTTTCAACGTCGAGCGTTGCTGTTACTTGGTGTTGAGCAAGTCGATCACGAAGACCAACGTGCGACCGGACAGCGGGTGGCCTCCACCTGCGGGACCATATGCAGCCTCCGGCGGGATGGTGAGCTGGCGACGCCCGCCAACCTTCATGCCGGGGATGCCTTCTTGCCAACCAGCGATGAGGCCGGACAGCGGGAATTCGATGCTCTGGCCACGGTCCCACGACGAGTCGAATTCCTGACCCGTTTCAAAGTCCACACCGACGTAGTGCACCTCGACGAAGCCACCGGGCTGAGCTTCTTCACCGTCACCCTCGATGAGGTCAACGATGACGATGTCTTCCGGTGCTGGGCCTTCCGGTACGTCGATCTGAGGCTTTTCCATGGACATAAGATTCAGTCTCCTAGGTAGGGGTCTGTGTGAATGCCCGAAGAATCTTTGAGTATTTTCCAACGATTTCATCAGGCTTTTCCAATTATCCTACCTACTCACCTGGCAAAACGTCACAATACGCAGGTCAGAGGGGTTAGTCTATGCACGATCGCTTATCAAATCCGCTGCCGCTGTTGCAAAAGAAAACCGCCCGGAAATCCGGGCGGTCACCACTGCTGCGGCTTAGCGCTCCTCGCGAGGAGAGACCTTACGCAGGGACTCGCCGGTGTACACCTGGCGAGGACGGTTGATCTTGGTGGTGGTGGCAAGCTGCTCGCGGTACTGAGCAATCCAGCCTGGGAGGCGACCAATGGCGAACAGCACGGTGAAGAAGTCCGTGGGGAAGCCCATGGCGCGGTAGATCAGGCCGGTGTAGAAGTCGACGTTCGGGTAGAGCTTGCGGGAGACGAAGTAATCGTCGTTCAGCGCGATCTCTTCCAGCTTCATAGCCAGATCCAGCAGATCGTCGCCACCAAGGTGCTCGAGGATCTCGTGAGCGGTTTCCTTGACAATCGCCGCACGCGGATCGTAGTTCTTGTATACGCGGTGGCCGAAGCCCATCAGGCGAACGCCCTTTTCCTTGTTCTTCACGCGATTCATGAAGTCGGTGGCGTCGCCGCCGTTCTGCTTGATCTCTTCAAGCATCTCCAGCACCGCCTGGTTTGCGCCACCGTGCAGCGGGCCGGACAGTGCGTTGATGCCACCGGCGATAGCGACGAACATGTTGGCCTGCGCAGAGCCGATCATGCGGACGGTTGAGGTGGAGCAGTTCTGCTCGTGGTCTGCGTGCAGAATCAGCAGCTTGTCCAGAGCCTTCGCTACAACCGGGTCAACCTCGTAGGGCTCGGTTGGGTAGCCGAACATCATGCGCAGGAAGTTTTCGCGCGCATTCAGGGAGTTGTCCGGGTACATGTAGGGCTGGCCCTTGGATGCGCGGTAGGCATAGGCGGCAAGCATTGGCACCTTTGCCAGCAGGCGCACGGTGGCCTTATCCAATTGCTCCTCGTCCAGCGGGTTGAGCTGATCCTGGTAGTACGTGGACAGAATGTTCAGCGAGGACGCGAGCACCGCCATTGGGTGGGAGTTGCGCGGGAAGATGTTGAACTGCGCCTTGAAATCCTCGTCCAGCAGCGTGTGGTGGCGGATTTCATCGTTGAAGTGGCGGAGTTCCTCCACAGTGGGCAGGTGCCCCTTGATCAGCAGGTAGGACACCTCGTTGAAGGTGGCGTTTTCAGCAAGATCCGCAATGTCATAGCCACGGTGGCGCAAAATGCCCTGGTCACCATCAATGTAGGTGATTTTGGATTCGCAAGAACCGGTGGAGACGTAGCCAGGATCGAAGGTGACCAAGCCGGTCTCGCTCAGCAGCTTGTCCAGGACGATGCCGTTGTTGCCCTCGGTGGCCTCGATGAGGTTCATCTCATACTCGCCACCGGGGTACTGGAGAACGGCCTTGTTGTTGTCAGTAGCCACAGCTTCCCTTTCTATTCGACCCCGCCTCGTGTGTGGACAGGCGGTGAGGTCCTGTTCATTTTTGGCGGCATCCGGCGAAGGACACCGCGCATCGTTGTCCATTTTTCCATTGACATCGCATGTGTGCGTGCAAGTTCTTGCAGCGCCTCGCTGCAATGGATCACCGCATAGTTTAGCAAAGTTTGTGATTCACCCGACATTGCAAGGCTCACAGAGACAAACACCCAGCTCTCAGACATGG
This sequence comes from Corynebacterium gerontici, assembly GCF_003813985.1. Taxonomy (NCBI): domain Bacteria; kingdom Bacillati; phylum Actinomycetota; class Actinomycetes; order Mycobacteriales; family Corynebacteriaceae; genus Corynebacterium; species Corynebacterium gerontici. The sequence continues at coordinate 684,080 of NZ_CP033897.1, read as the reverse complement.
ATGATTCCGCATTTGCCCCATTTGCACTGCGAGCCTGCAAATATTTGGCGGCACATCTTCGCTTTTCGACGCCCTCGTTCTTCAAATTTTCACCCCTGAATGTGTGGGGGCGCGGTACGATCAGCACATCTGGTAGCGCCCACGCTGCCCGATCTTGCTGAACTGCTGCCCTCACTTGGAAAGAACATGAGCGATTTTCCCAAACTGCCCAAGGAACTGATTCCCTCCGATGCACGCTTTGGTTGTGGGCCTTCAAAGGTTCGCCCAGAGCAGCTGCAAGCTGTGGTCGACCACGGCATTGACATCATCGGCACCTCGCATCGCCAACCAGCGGTAAAAAACTTGGTGGGGTCGATCCGCGAGGGGCTCTCCAACCTTTTCTCCCTGCCCGAGGGATACGAGATTGTGCTCTCCCTCGGTGGCGCAACAGCGTTTTGGGATGCGGCGACTTTTGGCCTCATTGAGCAACGATCCGGGCACCTCGCCTTTGGTGAGTTCTCCACGAAGTTCGCCCAAGCCTCAAAGAAGGCCCCTTGGCTTGAAACCCCCAACGTCGTGACGGCGGAACCCGGGGACGCCCCTGAGCCACAGGCCATGAAAGGCTGCGATGTCATTGCTTGGGCGCACAACGAAACTTCAACCGGAGCAATGGTTCCGGTGCAGCGCCCCGAAGGCAGCGAAGGTTCCCTCGTGGCCATCGACGCCACCTCGGGCGCCGGCGGTCTCCCCGTGGACATGCAGCAGGCTGACGTCTACTACTTCTCACCTCAGAAGTGCTTCGCGTCCGACGGCGGCCTGTGGCTGGCCGCCATGAGCCCAGCCGCCTTGGAGCGGATTGAAAAGATCAACGACTCCGACCGTTTCATTCCCGCGTTCCTGAACCTGCAAACCGCAGTAGAGAATTCGCGGAAGAATCAGACCTACAACACCCCTGCGGTTGGCACCCTGCTGATGTTGGACAATCAGGTGCAGTGGATGAACGCCAATGGCGGCCTGAATGGAATGGTCGAGCGCACCAGCGCGAACGCCAAGACGCTGTATGACTGGGCAGATGCGCACGAGCACGCCAGCGCCTTTGTGCAGGATCCCGCCAAGCGTTCCCTCGTGGTTGGCACGGTCGATTTTGATGAGTCGATCGATGCCGTGGCACTCGCCAAAGCGCTGCGTTCTAATGGCATCTTGGACGTTGAACCCTATCGCAAGCTCGGACGCAATCAGCTCCGCATCGGCATGTTCCCGGCTATCGAGACTTCCGACGTGGAGACCTTGACGAAGGCCATCGACTACACCATCGAGCAGATGGCCTAACTCTCGGTTCAAGCAACCCGCGCGCATCGTGTCTTTTTTCAACGATGCCGCGGGTTGCATACGTTACAGTGGAAGGCATCTATTGCGAGAAGAAATGGAAGTGAGAGATGCGCGAACTTCGCCTCATCCCCGAAGAGTCATCCGCTACATCGTTGGTGCTTGCATCAGACGATGGACAGGAGCAATTCTTTCTCGCGGTCGACGATGCACTACGTGAGGCGCTCGTCGAAAAGCCTGAACCCGCCGAAGAAGCCGAAGTGGTTGAGGAAGTTCAGGAGGAACCCAAGCCAGCTCGGCCTCAGAAAGAAGTGGATCCGCGCCTAGCAAATCCTTTGAAAATGCGGCCGCGGGAAATCCAGGAGCGTCTGCGTCGCGGTGCCACCATCGCCGAGCTTGCCGAGGAAAACGGCGTGACCGAATCACGCATCGAGCCCTTCGCCCATCCCGTTCTCCTGGAGCGCTCCCGGATAGCCAACATGGCAAAGCAGTCCAACCCCGTGCGCGACGACGGCCCAGCGCAACTCACACTGTGGGAAATTCTGGCCACCGCATTCGCCGCTCGCGGAATGGAACTGCAGGATGCCAAGTGGGATGCGTACCGCGACACCGCCAATCAATGGGTGGTGAAGGTGTCCTGGGAATCGGGGCTCAGCGAACAGGTAGCAGAGTGGAACTTCGTGCTTCACGGCGCGGGCGCCAAAACCACCGTTGCACGTAATTCCGTGGCCGCAGACCTTATCGACCCGAATTTTTCCAAGCCCGTGCGCAGCCTCAGCGCAGTCAATGACGAGCCTGAGGAACAAGACTCCGAGCAGGTGGAGCAGGCCGAAGATAACAACACCGTTGAGGGCGATTTCCTGCAGCATCCGGAGCCTGCGCAGAAGCGGCGTAGAAAAGCTGTGACCCCCAGCTGGGAAGATGTGCTGCTCGGCGTTCGCACCAACACCAAGCGTCCGAGGTCATAAGTGGCTGCTCCAAACCATGATGCCGTTGTCACCTGCTGGTATGTCACTACGGCCGATCCCGAGGCAGTTATTTCCGCGCGCCCCAAAGCCGATCGAGGCTTTGGCAGAAAGCTACTCGCTCAGCTCAATCCCTCCTGGCCAATTACGCCAATCGGACAGTTCGCGCTGAATCGCTCCGCCCAAGCCTCAGTGAATGAGTTCTACATTGCGGGTTTTCCAGGAGTCAGCATCATCCAAACCACCCTGGAAATCACCAAACCTTCGGAGCTGCCTGAATACTTGCTCAAGGCGATTCCCGCCGCAGAAGTCTTCGTCTTTCTAAGCAACCAATCCACCGGGTACGGCGGCTTTGCCCACTTCAATGGCGGCAAGGTCAAGCGTTCTTTTGCCGCACGCCGCGCGAGAGTCTACGAGGATCTCGGACTCCCGGAGCCCTTCGAGCAGCCTTTTTGGGCAGGCGAACGCGCCGAGGCGATCGGCGGCATTGCGTTGCCCTTTGAGCCCGTGGATCTGGTCGAGGAGGCGCAGTGCGCCTGGCTCGGCTTCAATCCGGCTGAGGCAAATGACATTAACGTGGTCGCCTACGCCATCGATGGCCGCCCAGAGCCAAAAATGGCGCCGCGGCCTACCACCGTGGGACAGATTGCCCAAAGAGCATCAGCAAAACTTGGGCTTGGAGAACAACGCAGCGACTACGACGACTACGAGGAGCACGAAGAACCAGAGCGTGACCTTGAAGAAATTGTGGCGAAAGGCACCAGGACCGCGAGGGGCTGGGGCCAGAAGCTTTTCCGGAGCGCCAAGCGCATTGGCAGCAACCTCAAGGAAAAGCTGCGCCACAGCGATCGTCCCTAGCGCAAACTGCGCTGCCGCTCGTAGAAAGCAATGGCAGCAGCCGTGGCCAAATTCAGAGAATCGGTGCCTTCGGCCATCGGGATTCGTGCGCGGATATTCGTAGAGCGCATCGTGCGCTCACGCAATCCGGGGCCTTCAGCACCGATGAGCAATGCCACTTTCTCATACGGCTTGCCACTACTATCAACCAGCGCATCCGAGAGATGTTCAGCCTGGTGATCCGGGGTGAGCGACACCAGATGGAAACCGGCTTCTTGCAATAGCGCCAGTTCCTTATGCCACGTTGTACTCTTACCGCCGAAGTGAGCAAATGGGGTTCTGAGCACATGCCCCATCGACACTCGCACCACGCGACGGTACAGCGGATCGGCGCAACCGTTGCCGAACAGGATAGCGTCAACCCCCATGCCCGCAGCGTTGCGGAACATGGAACCGATATTCTCGTGGTCGCCCACTCCCTCGAGGATTGCAACGGTGCGAGCGTTGCCAATGACCTCGTCCATCGGCAGCGCCGCTGGACGGTCGGCAGAAGCCAAGAGCCCGCGATGCATATCAAATCCGGCTACCTCCGCCAGGGTTGGACGATCCAGGGAATAAACCTCGACGCCTCCCATGAGTTGCGCGATACCTGGCTGGGCAAAGAATGACTCCAATTTTGCGGGGAATCCAATAACACGCCGGACGGGAAACCGGGAGGCTAGCAGACGCTCCACCACCAGCGGACCTTCGGCAATGACTAAACCTTTACCTCCTGGGAGATCAGGACGGTTATCAGATTGATTGAGGTTGCGGAAGTCATCAAGGCGGGGATCGTTGGAATTAGCAATATGAGTAACCATTGTGCTTCATGCTAGCGCTTCTACGAACAAGCCCCGATGTCCAACCTCGTGGAGTGGGCATCGGGGCAGTGCTGATTGATATCTAGTGCAAAGCACCCAGCAGCGGATCCATCACGAAGTAGATCACGAACAAACCGGAGATCAACCACATGATCCAGTGAATCTCTTTCGCCTTACCAGCAAACAGCGTCATGAGGGTGAAGGCGATGAAGCCCACACCGATGCCATTTGCGATGGAATAGGTGAAAGGCATGACCACGATGGTCAAGAATGCGGGCAGGGCGATGTGGAATTGGGTGAAGTCAATATCGCGCACCTGGCCGATCATCAGCGCGCCCACTATCACCAGCACGGGGGCCGCTGCCTCAACCGGCACTACCTCATACAAGGGCGTGAGGAACATTGCCAAAAGGAACAGCAGGCCGGTGACCACGTTGGCAAGACCCGTGCGAGCGCCATCGGCAATGCCTGCCGCGGAATCAACGTAGACGGTGTTGGAAGAAGCCGAAGCGCCACCACCAATGATCGCGCCGGTGCCTTCAACGATCAGGGCCTTCTTCATATCGGGCAGGACGCCTTGATCGTCCACGAGCTCAGCCTGCTTGCCCAGGGCGGTCATGGTGCCCATGGCATCGAAGAAGTTCGCCAGCACGAGCGTGAATAGGAGCAGCGTGGCAGCCAGCGCACCAACGCGGGAGAAGGCACCAAAGATAGAGACGTCACCGACGATGGAGAGGTCGGGAAGTCCACCGAAGCCTTCCGGCAAGGTGGGCACAGCGAGGTTCCACCCTCCGGTCGGGTTGTCCACAGACGAGCCTGCGCCGGTGATGGCTTCGGTGATCATGGCGATGATGGTGGTGAGCAAGATGCCAATGAACAGGCCACCTCGGACGTTGCGGATCACCATGAAGCCGCAAATGATCAAACCGATAATGAACACGAATGTAGGCCAGGACGCGATGGATCCACCGCTGCCCAGGGTGACCGGAACCGTGGTGTGCGCCGCGTCCGGGATGCGGCGCACAAAGCCGGCGTCGACAAGCCCGATCAGCGAGATGAACATGCCGATGCCCACGCTCATGGCGGCAATCATTGACGCGGGAATGGCGGCGAATACGGCGGTGCGGAAGCCAGAGATTGCCAGGATTACGATGACGATACCGTCAAGAACCACCAGACCCATGGCTTCTTCCCAGCTCAAGCCTTCGGAAGAGACCATGGTGACGGCGACGAGCGTATTGATACCCAGACCCGCGGCGATACCGAAGGGATAGCGGGCGATCAAGCCAAAAGCGATGGTCATGACACCGGCGGCAAGCGCCGTAGCTGCCGCGACCTGCGGGATACCCAGCGTCTTACCGTTGACGTCTGCGCCTGTGCCCAGAATCAAGGGGTTGAGGATGATGATGTACGCCATCGCGAAGAAGGTCACAACACCCGCACGAATTTCACCGGCGACGGTGGATCCACGTTCGGAGATTTTGAAATATCGATCAAGCGCCGAATTCGGCGTCGAAGAGGCCTGTGCCTGCATGAACTACTCCATTGAAATAAGGGGGAGGCAGTGTGATCTACCGCAGACGATATTCCCACGCCGCCGCCTGCACTTTCAAAAAACCTCCCGGTGCTCCCCCATCGACTTACCCCTTCTTTATGCGACTTGTCATGAGGTGCCGAACATTCTGGAAAAGAGCCCACCGGATTTCTTTGCTTTTCGACGCCCCCGTGAGCACGAATCAGCGCACACGAAAGCTTTCCGGTTTTTCGTCGTCGAAGGCCTGTTGCTCATTACTGTGCATAGGTTGTGCGGGCGGGGTGGCTGAGTGGGCACCGCACCCGAAGTCCCCGGCAACCATGTGACCGTCAGCGGAGAATTCATTGACGCAGACACCCGCTTTCACTTCGAGCGACGAATCCAACGGCAGGTAAAACGCGCAGGTGTCGCAGTGGAACTGTGCCCGCTGGGCAAAGAGTGACTCCGGCCCAAAATCGCTATCGTTAAGCCTCTGCATCGCGGCCTTTTGTCCCTTCGCGCTCAGCTTCTTCTCGCCGTTTATCTCGCGCAGCCGAGGATCATCCTCTCGAGGAGGCAGAATGTCTCCGGGGCCAAGATCCCCGGGGCGCACACGTTCGTGATAGGGCACCCACTCAGGTGCCTTGAGCGCCTCGCCGCCTTGCACCAGTGCCACTTCGTTGATCGTCACCGCCGAGTTGCCCGGCGCCCACGCCACCACCGCGTTCCATTCCCAGCCGCTGTAGCCTTCTACCTCAGCGCGGAAACGGTGCGTGGCTGCGTGTTTGCTGACGCCTTTGACGCCGATGTGCTCACCAACTTCACCTTCATCGAGCAGCTCGAGCGCTTCTCGCGCAGCGGCGACGGCCCGCTGATCAATGAGCGGGCTGACGGTTTTTCTCCGGGATCTACGCTTGCTAGCCACCCCCCTATTATCCATCATCCTTTTACACTCGAACTTATGCCCTCGCCGATTCGTAACTCTTTTCTCATCGCAGTTCTGGCGCTGAGCGCCTGCAGCAGCCAGCCGGAGGAACCGGAGATCCTGCGCCCAACAGTGCTTGAAACTCGCCCCTTTGACGCCACCGCTTTTACCCAGGGGATTGAAGTCACCGATGACGGCTTCCTGGTGAGCACCGGCCAATACGGCGAGAGCAGCATTTTTTATCTGGACAATCTTCAACGCAAGGCGGAGCAACGCCTCGAACCGCAGTTGTTTGGCGAAGGCAGCACGAGGGTTGGCGACACGGTATGGGAACTCACGTGGCGCTCGGGCACGGCCTTCAAACGCGATGCACGCACCCTTGAGGAAATCGGCCGAACCACTTACGAGGGAGAAGGCTGGGGTCTGTGCTCTTTTGAAGACGCCATCGTGATGTCCAACGGAACCGAGGAACTACGCGTTCTCGATCCTCTCACTTTCCAGGAGCGTGAACGTATTCGCGTGGAAGGCCTTGATGGGCGATCCGCAAAGCTCAATGAGCTGGCTTGTGTTGAGCAGCAGGGGCGTCGAAAAGTTTTTGCCAACGTTTTCCTGAGCACCGACATCTATCGGATAAACCTTGATTCCGGGCACCTCGATGGGCTTATCGACGCCCAAGCGATCCCCAACAACGCCGCACCCGACCCGAACAACGTGCTCAACGGGATTGCCAACATCCCAGGCAGCGATGAATTTTGGATCACGGGCAAGCGATGGCCGCAAATGTACCGCGTTCGCTTTGATACAACTGCAGACAACACCCACTAGGATGTGTGCTTATGGTCAGCGCTCAAACCCGTAAGAAAAACCTCAAGCAGATCGGCTTTTTGGCGATCGCGGTGTTGCTGGTGCTCGCCGCAACCCTCGGTTTTCAACATTGGTGGAATCAACGCAACATGCGAGAGCCGCAAGAAGTCACCATCAATGTCAGCGCCCCAGACCAAGAACTCGAAGTTTCCCCTTACACCGTGGTTGAGCCGGGAAAGCCAGCCGAAGATCATGAGATTCCCACGATCAGACTTGGCAAGGACGACAGCCTGAAGATTGTGGTTCCCGAAGATGTCGCAGACCATGACTGGACGTTGCTCAAGATCTACGACGATCCCCAAGCCAACGATGAGCAAGCCTTTGGCCCCCACGAATCAAGCGAGGCAAGCGTTCCCGCCCAGGTGAAATCAGAGAAACTGAACGCCAATTTGGTGGTTGTGGAGGTTACCTCAGTGATGATTGGCCACGATGAACAGGGTGAGGAAACCCCCTACCGGGTGACGTGGTCGGTGCACCCTGAGGTGAAATAGTTAAGCGTCCAGATCCTTCGCCAAAGCGCGAAGGATCTTTGCAATTTGGCGTCCTTCAGCACGGTCCGGATAGCGACCCGCCGCCAGAGGCGGCATGACGCGCTGTTCCAGGGTCGTGACCAAATCAGCCACCAAGGAATTCAATTCCTCCGGCTTCCGCTTGGTACGTGGACGGTGCTCACGTACGCGCTTCGGCTCTTCTAGGACGCGGACACGCAGCGCCTGTGGGCCTCGCCTTCCAGCCGCGAAGTCGAAGTCAATGCGCTGCCCTTTGTGGAGTGCTTCTACCCCTTCGGGCAACACAGCCTTGCCCACGAACACATCGTCACTGCCGGGGTTGCTTAAGAACCCGAAACCTCGTTCCGAGTCATACCAACGAACTGTTCCAGTAGGCATAGTGCTCCTTTTTGTTCACGATCTTTTTGTTTCCGCATGGGGCTGCGGGGCGCATTCGTTCATATATAACACTGCGCACTGCTTCATTCCTTCCCCAATCGTAGCCACCCGAGAAAAATCACACCGCACCAATCAAGTGGGGAAGTTGGCGCACCAAGGAACCGCCACAGAACATTATTTTTGAAACCAGCGTCACATCCGCAACAAAATAGTGCTTAAAACGTGACACTTTCGTTATAAAGCGCTAGCATTCGAGTGGTCAGTCATCCGGAGGCGTATTGAGGTTGCAAATCTTCTGCAGCACTTGGCAGTATGGATGACTTGCAATACGCAAGAGTACAAACGATCGAGCCAATTCAAATGCTGACAACCGTGCTCGCCAATTTTTTATAACTTCCAGCCACTGCGCCCACAAGGCTCTGGGCTGGGAGATAGAACGACGAGAGGAATCCAACTCACATGGCACGACATGCCCGCAAGAGCAATCGCTCCTTCGCTAAGCTCGCTACTTCCACGGTTGCCGTCGGTGCAGCAGCCGTCATGCTCGCACCCAACGCTTCCGCAGCGTCTGACGCTGACTGGGATCGCCTGGCTCAGTGCGAATCCGGCGGCAACTGGCACATCAACACCGGCAACGGCTACTACGGTGGCCTGCAGTTCTCCCAGGGCACCTGGGAAGGCCACGGCGGCCGCGAGTTCGCCCCCCGCGCTGACCTTGCCAGCCGCGAGGAGCAGATCGTTGTAGCTGAGCGCGTGCTCGCCAGCCAGGGTTGGGGCGCATGGCCTGCCTGCTCCGCTGGCCTTGGCCTGAACTCCCCCGCTACCCCGCGCACCGCACCCAGCGCACCTGCGCGCCCCGCAGCGGCACCTTCCGCAGCGCTAGCCCCACTGGCAACCGCTGACCAAATCTTCAACCAGGTGAAGTCGCAGTTGGAGGCACTCGGTGTGCCGGTTCCCGCTCAGTTCGTGGCTTCTTACCACGCTCTTCGCGGCAATGTTGAGGCTTTCTATAACGCCAATGCCGCGCTCATCAACTCTGTGTTGGGCTTCCGCCTCTAAGCAGCACAACGCAAAAATGCCATCGCGATGCGATGGCATTTTCTTTTTGCCCTCAAGCAGGCAGAGGCATCACCATGAATGGCACGGCGATGCGAGGTGGAATTTAGCGATTAATTCGCGTGTAAGGATGAACGTAACCAACCTGCTCTGGCGGTACCGGAAGTTCGATATCGCCGAAGGGGCTATCTGCCCCCGCTACCTTTGCCACCATTTCGGTAACAGCGTGTCCATCACCGGGGACGTGCTTCGGCCAGCCCGGATCAACGTATCCCTTTTTCTCCATGTTTGCCATGTGTTCCATTCTTGCAAAAGCACACGGAAAAAGTCACCTTTCTCGCGCAGTAGAATAGGGCACATCATGCCCGAATCCACTTCCCCCCATGGCCTAGAACAGTGGCTGCGGACGCTGAACCGCGACACCATGGCAACGCTTCTTTCACACAGGCCCGATGCAATTGCCCCACCTCCACCGGGCATTTCGCCCCTCGCGGAACGTCTACGACTTCCCGCTTCGATGCGCCGAGCAACACAAAAACTCACCGCACTGGACATCGCCGTGCTGCATATAGCATCACAACTGGGGGCAGAATTCAGCCCAATTGTTGCCCCCGATCTAGTGCAAGCGATCCTACCTACGCTGCAAGGAGAGCGGCCCGACATCTCTGTCGATGATGCGCGCACTCTGGCTCAGGGCGCTTTCGAACATCTCCGCGCAATGGGAATGCTGCTTGATTTTCCTCAGGGCTACGTGATTCCCGCGGGTGTGCTCAACGTCATTCCTCCGGGTTTGGAGCCCAGCACCTACGCCCTGACACCTGCTGAACTGACCGACGCAGTCAAGCAGCTCGGCGAGAAAGAAGTTGCGATCCTTCGTACACTCGCAGAAGGTGGTGGCACCGGCACCACTAGGGACGCCGCGCCCGACGCCGATCCCACCCGACCCATTCCACGATTGATCCAATCGGGAATGCTCATTCGCGTCAACGCGCATACAGTCCGGCTACCAGCGGTACTCAAAGCCGTATTGCGAGGGACTACCCCACCGCCGCAGCGCCTACTGCCACCGGAACGCGGATCCAATATTCACAGCAGCAACGCGAGCATAGGCTCCGGGCTGGAAGCGACTCGTATGCTGCGTGTACTCGTCGAGGAGCTCGGCACTACACCCGGCGTCCTAGTGAAATCGGGCGCGCTAGCGCAAAGAACCAACCAGCATCTGCAAAAAGTATTGCAATGCGACGAGGCCACGCTCGCCATGCTCATCGGAGCAGGCATCGCAAGCGGAGTGCTGGGTACGGGCGAACCTCAGCCACTGCCCGACAACGACAATGGTGGCGATTATCTCTGCCCCTCGACGGACGCTGATCGTTGGCTGCAGTTGTCCCTTGCTGATCAATGGGCGGATGTACTTGAAGGGTGGATGTTCCACGATCAACAAGCCTTTTGGAAGGTAACCGCCGAGGCCCGGAAGATTCTCGATCCAGAAAATCACCGCTCAGAACTTCCCCAACGCCGACGAGCACTACTGAATCAGGCCCTGCGCTACGCACCCTCTGACCTCAAGGCGGGGCTTTCGTATCACCACCCGCTGCTGGCTCTACACATGTCTGAAGTGGAAATCGACGCACACATTGAAGCCGGCGTTTTCTTTGGCGTGCTCAATCAAGACGGTAGCGCCACCGAGGTGCTGCAAGGACTCAAGGATGGGACGCTACGCACAGTGTGCGAGAAGCTCACGCCAGCACCAGTGACTCATTTCATTCCCCAAGGTGATATGACGGTACTGGCGCCCGGCCCCGTTGATGCATCGGTAGCTCAGACATTGCAGCTCATAGCCGATGCGGAATCTCAAGGGCTTGCCAGCACCTATCGAATTAGCGATAGCAGCGTGCGGCGCGCTTTAGATTCCGGCCTGAGCGGTGCAGAGATACAGCAATTCCTCGAACAACACACGATCGGCGAGGTCCCCCAGGCCATCACCTTCTGCATTGACGATGCTGCCCGTCAGCACGGCACGATCAGAGGTGGCGCAGCACTGAGCTACATTCGCAGTGAAGATAAGGCACTACTCCAGGAGGCACTTCGCGCTGATACCCGACACAGCCTTGGCCTGCGTCGAATCGCCCCAACCGTCGCTGTGGCTCAAGTCCCTCTTGCGCAAGTGCTCAAGGTATTGCAGGCTGCCGGCCTCATGCCCGTCGCCGAAGATGAACAGGGATTAAGCCTTGATTTGCGTCCGGCTCCGGCACGTGTCGGCGTCGAAAAGCCAGCCCCACGCCCCTCGGAGCAACGAGAAGCCAACATTGAGGCGGCACTGGGGGCAATTTTCGCTGGTGACGCCGCAGACCAGGTGGCGCATCACGCTCAGCGCACCGCGAATCCTCAACAGGCTCTGGTGCATCTTCGTGCGGCCGTGCGGGCGGGAAAGAAGGTGGTGCTTGGATTCGTGGACAACACCGGGCGCGTCAAGCGACAAATCGTGATGCCCGTGGATGTTTCTGGTGGCAAGCTCACGGCACTTGCAGAAGATGAACTGCAGTATTTCCCGGTGCATCGGATCGCTGAGGTCGGCACGATTGATCAGTGATTAGACTTGGATCTTTAGGCTCATAATCCCTAAGGAGAACTTCAGTGGCGTTTGGCGACGGCCCCTTGATCGTGCAGTCTGACAAGACTGTGCTGCTAGAAATAGACCACAATGACGCCCAGCAAGCGCGCGCGGCGCTCGCCCCCTTTGCTGAACTCGAACGCGCACCCGAGCACGTGCACACCTACCGCATCACAGAACTTGCGCTGTGGAATGCACGTGCAGCCGGACACGACGCCGAACAACTAGTCGATGTTCTGGAGCGTTACTCGCGGTTCCCCGTGCCACAATCCCTGCTCATCGACCTCGCAGAGACAATGTCTCGCTACGGTCGCGTCCGCCTACTCCAACACCCCGCCCACGGTTTGGTGCTTGAAAGCCAAGAGCCAGCGATCCTCGCGGAGCTGCAGCGGCACAAGAAGATCAAGCCAATGCTCGGCGCGCAGATCGACGCCGAGACGATCGTGGTGCATCCTTCTGAACGTGGACGTTTGAAACAAGAACTGGTGAAGGTGCACTGGCCGGCGGAGGATCTCGCGGGCTACGTCGATGGCGAGGCGCACCCGATCGCACTGTCTCAAGCCGAGGAACAGTGGGAGCTTCGCGACTATCAGCAGATGGCCGCTGAAAGCTTCTGGGAAGGTGGCTCGGGCGTGGTCGTGCTGCCTTGTGGCGCCGGCAAGACTATGGTTGGTGCCGCCGCGATGGCCAAAGCCCAAGCAACCACGCTGATCCTTGTCACCAATACCGTGGCTGGGCGCCAGTGGCGTGATGAACTCCTGCGCCGCACCACCCTCACCGAAGACGAGATCGGCGAGTACTCGGGTGAGAAGAAGGAGATTAGGCCCGTCACCATCGCCACGTACCAAGTGGTCACCCGCAAGACAAAGGGTGAATACCGCGCCCTGGAGTTGTTCGACTCCCGCGACTGGGGATTAATCGTTTACGACGAGGTCCATCTACTACCGGCGCCGGTATTCCGCATGACTTCCGACTTGCAATCGCGCCGCCGACTCGGGCTGACCGCCACGCTGGTGCGTGAAGACGGGCACGAGTCGGATGTGTTCTCACTCATCGGCCCCAAGCGCTACGACGCGCCGTGGAAGGACCTGGAGGCTCAGGGCTACATTGCTACTGCCGAGTGCGTGGAAGTGCGCACCACCATGACCGAATCTGAGCGAATGCTCTATGCCACCGCAGAGTCGAAAGACCGCTACCGCATCGCCGCCTGCGCGGATACAAAAATGCGCTCAATAGCGACACTGCTCAAGCGCCATGAGGGCGAGCAGGTGCTCATCATCGGCGCATACATTGATCAGCTTGAAGAAATCGCCGGACGCCTTGGCGTGCCCGTCATTGAGGGCAAAACCAGCAATAAGCAGCGCGAGGAACTGTTCCAGCAGTTCAGGGAAGGCAGCTTGCGCACCTTGGTGGTGAGTAAGGTGGCAAACTTCTCCATTGATTTGCCCGAAGCTTCGGTGGCCATTCAGGTGTCGGGTACCTTCGGTTCGCGGCAGGAAGAAGCTCAGCGATTGGGGCGTTTGCTGCGCCCAAAGGCGAAGGCGAACCAGGCGCATTTCTATTCCATCGTCAGCCGCGACAGCATTGATGCCGAGTACGCGGCACATCGCCAGCGCTTCCTTGCTGAGCAAGGTTATGCATACCGGATCGTGGACGCAGACGACTTGAATTCAAATCTCCCAAGATAGGCTCAACACTATGAATTTCTCTTTCCAGGTTGATAATGAATACGCGCGGCAAAACAATGAATTGCTCAAAGACACCAGGCGACTCCAACTTTCGGCACTCATTTTTGGCATTTTGCAGTTTGCGATTGGCGCTGGATTCTACTTTTGGCTCCAAGGCGGAATGGGACTGATTATCCTATTTGTATTCGGAATTTTGGGTCTCATTAGCTTTGCCATGATCCCGATTATCCCGAAGCAGGTGGGCAAACCTCAGCAGCTTTACGACGCCTACGAGCTCGCCCCAGCCGTAATCGCCAAGGTGAATCCGCGCGACATCGTGCTGCTGGCTTTGGTGAACATGAACCAGGATGGATCCCTTCCTCCGCGCTGGGGGCTGGCCGCCCGCACCGTGACGAACTTGGAGCAACATGAGCGCACCGTTGGCGAAAAAGTGCCTTCTGTGGCGGTAACGGGTCAGCGTTCTGCACGAAACACCTCCACTTGGGATCAGATCACCCCCATGCCTATTGCTTGGGGCACGCCAGATCCCGCCGTGGTCAAGCGAGCTCAAAAGGCCATCCCGCACGATCAATGGCAGAAGTTGGAAAAGAACATGGACAAATTGGAAGCTGTGCGCAAGACGAAGTTCGATCTGATGGAGCTTCGCTAATGGTGCAGCGCCTCGAAGAATTCCAACAAACGATTTTTGCCACCATGAGTGCCAAAGCCGCACAATGCGATGCGGTGAACCTGGGGCAGGGATTTCCCGATGAAGACGGGCCCGCTTCCATGCTGCAGATTGCGCAGCGTGAGATCGCTGAGGGGAACAATCAGTACGCTCCAGGTCCTGGGATGCCTGTGCTGCGCCAAGCCATCGCCTCCCATCAACGACGTTACGACCTCGACGTCGCTGAGTCCGAGGTGCTCGTCACCGTTGGGGCTACCGAAGCTATCACTGCGACAATTATGGGTCTTGTGGAGCCCGGCCAGGAAGTAATCCTTATCGAGCCCTATTACGACGCTTATGCGGCAGCAGTTGCGCTAGCGGGCGCCACAAGAGTTGCAGTGTCGTTGCAAGCAAAGGGCGATACCTGGGAACTTGATCCCGCTGCAATTGAAGCTGCTATTACACCTAAGACAGCGATGATTGTGATTAACAATCCCCATAACCCCACCGGCAGCGTCTTCAGTTCTGAGACAATGTGCGAAATTAGCAGGATCGCCTGCGTGCATGATTTATTGGTGCTCTCAGACGAGGTGTACGAGCATTTGCTTTTCGACGCCACACGTCACCGCCCCACCTGTACCTATCCGGGAATGGCGCAAAGAACCGTTACGGTGTCTTCAGCCGCCAAGACCTTCAACGCCACCGGATGGAAGACTGGCTGGGCGATCGCTCCGCCACCGCTGCTCGAAGCTATCGCGCAGGCTAAACAATTCTTGACCTTCGTGGGTGCCACTCCGTTTCAACCGGCTGTGGCACACGCCTTGAACCACGAGCAGAGTTGGGCAGATGATTTGTCGCGATCCTTAGAAAAGAAGCGCGACAAGCTAAGTGCGGCGTTGAGGAAAGCAGGCTTCCGGGTGCATTACAGCCCCGGGACGTACTACCTGGTGGCCGACTTTGCGGCGTTGAGTAATACCACGGGTATGGATTTCTGCATGGAGCTTGTAAAAGACCGCGGTGTGGCCGCTATTCCTTTGGAGGTTTTCTGTGACCATCCGGAGCCATGGCGAAGCAAGATACGCTTCGCGTTTTGCAAGCAGGATCATGTGATTGATGAAGCCATACGGCGCCTATCCTAGAAATGCTTAAAGCCCCCTTGCGGGGGCTTTAAGCATCTTGAAGTTGTTGGTCGGCGGTGTCTTACTCTCCCACACCCTCCCGGGTGCAGTACCATCAGCGCTGTCGGGCTTAGCTTCCGGGTTCGGAATGGGTCCGGGCGTTGCCCCGATGCTATAACCACCGACACGTTCTTGTGTGTGTTGGGTGTGCATGCACAGGCGGTGTTGTGTCAGTGACTGCATAGTGGACGCGGGTGATTGTGTGTTGTTTTGCGGGGTGTGTTGTTTTTTGGGGTTTGGTTGTTTTGCGGGTTGTGTTTGGTGTGTTGTTCGGTGGATTAGTACCAGTCACCTGCATGACCTTGCGGTATGTCCAGTTCTGGCCTATCAACCCGGTGGTCTACCGGGCACCTGATATTGAAACCTCATCTTAAAACAGGCTTCCCGCTTAGATGCTTTCAGCGGTTATCCCTTCCGTACGTAGCCAACCAGCCGTGCCACTGGCGTGACAACTGGCGCACTAGAGGTACGTCCGTCCCGGTCCTCTCGTACTAGGGACAGCCTTCTGCAAGTTTCTACGCGCGCGGCGGATAGAGACCGAACTGTCTCACGACGTTCTAAACCCAGCTCGCGTGCCGCTTTAATGGGCGAACAGCCCAACCCTTGGGACCTACTCCAGCCCCAGGATGCGACGAGCCGACATCGAGGTGCCAAACCATCCCGTCGATATGGACTCTTGGGGAAGATCAGCCTGTTATCCCCGGGGTACCTTTTATCCGTTGAGCGACACCACTTCCACTCGTCGATGCCGGATCACTAGTCCCGACTTTCGTCCCTGCTTGAGTTGTCACTCTCACAGTCAAGCTCCCTTGTGCACTTACACTCACCACCTGATTGCCAACCAGGCTGAGGGAACCTTTGGGCGCCTCCGTTACTGTTTAGGAGGCAACCGCCCCAGTTAAACTACCCACCAGGCACTGTCCCTGACCCAGATCATGGGCCGAGGTTGATAGATACCCAATTCGATCAGAGTGGTATTTCACCTGTGACTGACACTCCCACTGGCGTGGTGTGCTGATAACGTCTCCCACCTATGCTACACAAACCGAACCGAATATCAATACCAAGCTATAGTGAAGGTCCCGGGGTCTTTTCGTCCTGCCGCGCGTAACGAGCATCTTTACTCGTACTGCAATTTCACCGGGCCTGTGGTTGAGACAGCAGGGAAGTCGTTACGCCATTCGTGCAGGTCGGAACTTACCCGACAAGGAATTTCGCTACCTTAGGATGGTTATAGTTACCACCGCCGTTTACTGGGGCTTAAATTCTCCGCTTCGAACCCCACAGGGGTTCTAACAGGTCCTCTTAACCTTCCAGCACCGGGCAGGCGTCAGTCCGTATACATCAACTTCCACGTTTTCGCACGGACCTGTGTTTTTAATAAACAGTCGCTTCCCTCTATTCTCTGCGACCACCAAACACCAACCAACCGCATGGGCTGGTGATCTTCGGTGGCCCCCCTTCTCCCGAAGTTACGGGGGCATTTTGCCGAGTTCCTTAACCACAGTTCACCCGTTCGCCTGAGTATACTCTACTTGACGACCTGTGTCGGTTTGGGGTACGGGCTCACAACATCCTCGCTAGAGGCTTTTCTCGACAGTCCAGGATCACCACCTTCCCCACCCATAGTGGGATTCGTATCACGCCTGACCCATGATGCCTACCGGATTTGCCTAGTAGGCGGGCTGCACGCTTACACCACGAAAACCAACCTCGTGGCGTGGCTACCAACCTGTGTCACCCCATCGCTTGACTACTACCAATGAAGGTCCCACGCACACCCAACACCACACAACCACAAGTGGTTGTTGCGGGTTGGGGTGGGTGGTTAGTACCACTGCTTCGTCATGGACGGCTGTTGTGAGGTACCAGAATATCAACTGGTTGTCCATCGACTACGCCTGTCGGCCTCGCCTTAGGTCCCGACTCACCCTGGGAAGATTAGCTTGACCCAGGAACCCTTCGTCATTCGGCGGAGCAGGTTTTCACTGCTCATTCGTTACTCATGCCTGCATTCTCACTCGCGCACACTCCACACCACGATCACTCGGATGCTTCCACGCAGTGCACGACGCTCCCTACCCAACACACCACAACAGGTGTGTTGCCGCGGTTTCGGCGGTGTACTTGAGCCCCACTACATTGTCGGCGCAGAACCACTCGACCAGTGAGCTATTACGCACTCTTTCAAGGATGGCTGCTTCTAAGCCAACCTCCTGGCTGTCTTCGCGATCCCACATCCTTTTCCACTTAGTACACCCTTAGGGGCCTTAACCGGCGATCTGGGCTGTTTCCCTTTCGACCAACGGAGCTTATCCCCCGCAGTCTCACTGCTGTACTAGCATTCACTGGCATTCGGAGTTTGGCTGACATTGCTAAGATGGTAGTCCCGCTCAACCAACCAGTCGCTCTACCTCCAGGAAGCACCATACAACGCTGCACCTAAATGCATTTCGGGGAGAACCAGCTATCACGGAGTTTGATTGGCCTTTCACCCCTACCCACAGCTCATCCCCTCAGTTTTCAACCTAAGTGGGTTCGCGCCTCCACAACCTCTTACAGCTGCTTCACACTGGCCATGGGTAGATCACTCCGCTTCGGGTCCAGGACATGCCACTAACACTCACCCTAGTTAGGATTCGCTTTCGCTACGGCTACCCACACTCATGGTTAACCTCGCGACATGCCGCTGACTCGCAGGCTCATTCTTCAAAAGGCACGCCATCACCACCCACACACCCCACAACAGGGCACGCAAGCACGGCTCTGACGGTTTGTAAGCACACGGTTTCAGGTACTCTTTCACTCCTCCCGGGTACTTTTCACCATTCCTCACGGTACTACATCCGCTATCGGTCATTTCGAGTATTTAGGCTTACCGGGTGGTCCCGGCAGATTCACAGCAGATTCCACGAGCCCGCTGCTACTCGGGGTATAACACATGGCCCAACACCACCAACACTGCATTCACGTACAGGACTCTCACCTTCTCCGGCAGGCGATTCCACACCACTTCCGCTTACAGCATCAATCATGCTCTCGTGTCATGCCACCACGAACAGCCACGCCCACAACACCACACACGCAACCCTGGCACAGGTATCACACGCATACGGTTTAGCCTCATCCACGTTCGTTCGCCACTACTAGCAGAATCACAATTGTTTTCTCTTCCTGTAGGTACTGAGATGTTTCACTTCCCTACGTCTACCCCCACTAGCGCTATGCATTCACACTAGGGTCACCACCAATCACAGTGGCCAGGTTTCCCCATTCGGACACCCTCGGATCAACGCTTGATTGACAACTCCCCGAGGCCTATCGCGGCCTTCCACGTCCTTCATCGGCTCGAAATGCCAGGCATCCACCGTGTGCCCTTCCAACACACACCAACCACCACAACGGCAGCCAGTCATGCACCGGACACAACGAATCAACCACACCTGCCACAGCAAGCGCGGTCACACACAAACAAACAAACCTTCACACACCACAACCACCACACACAGTGATGGTCATAGCACAACAAACAATACTTAATTCACAGAATAAAGAATTACTCGCGTCCACTATACAGTTCTCACACAACACCACCACACACCAACCAACCACCACACAGGCAGCCAGCACAGTGTGCCATGATCCAACAAGGACAATCGTGTTGCCCCAGACACCCAACAGCGCACCAATACCCACACACCCCAACCACACCGGCGGGACGACAAAACTTTTTGTTGCTCTACTCATACTGCTTGCCCATTGCGCACACGCTGATCCATCACCACCACATCCGTGCACATCCGGCGCACACGCGGTGATCATGCCCATGTGTGATCTCCACCCGGGGTAGCACCCACACCACCACACACCAACTACTGGCGCGCGGGGCATCAACCTGTGAGCACCACATTCAACAAAAAAGAGAAAAATAAAATACTGCTCCTTAGAAAGGAGGTGATCCAGCCGCACCTTCCGGTACGGCTACCTTGTTACGACTTCGTCCCAATCGCCGATCCCACCTTCGACCACTCCCCCCACACACGGTGGTTGGGCCATGGGCTTCGGGTGTTACCAACTTTCATGACGTGACGGGCGGTGTGTACAAGGCCCGGGAACGTATTCACCGCAGCGTTGCTGATCTGCGATTACTAGCGACTCCGACTTCATGGGGTCGAGTTGCAGACCCCAATCCGAACTGAGTCCGGCTTTCAGCGATTCGCTCACCCTCACAGGTTCGCTGCGCGTTGTACCGACCATTGTAGCATGTGTGAAGCCCTGGACATAAGGGGCATGATGATTTGACGTCATCCCCACCTTCCTCCGAGTTCACCCCGGCAGTCTCTCATGAGTCCCCACCATCACGTGCTGGCAACATAAGACAAGGGTTGCGCTCGTTGCGGGACTTAACCCAACATCTCACGACACGAGCTGACGACAACCATGCACCACCTGTACACCAACCACAAGGGAAACTACATCTCTGCAGCGATCTGGTGTATGTCAAGCCCAGGTAAGGTTCTTCGCGTTGCATCGAATTAATCCACATGCTCCGCCGCTTGTGCGGGCCCCCGTCAATTCCTTTGAGTTTTAGCCTTGCGGCCGTACTCCCCAGGCGGGGCGCTTAATGCGTTAGCTACGGCACAGAAGTCGTGGAAGACCCCTACACCTAGCGCCCACCGTTTACGGCATGGACTACCAGGGTATCTAATCCTGTTCGCTCCCCATGCTTTCGCTCCTCAGCGTCAGTTACTGCCCAGAGACCTGCCTTCGCCATCGGTGTTCCTCCTGATATCTGCGCATTCCACCGCTACACCAGGAATTCCAGTCTCCCCTACAGCACTCAAGTTATGCCCGTATCGCCTGCACGCCCGGAGTTAAGCCCCGGAATTTCACAGACGACGCGACAAACCACCTACGAGCTCTTTACGCCCAGTAATTCCGGACAACGCTCGCACCCTACGTATTACCGCGGCTGCTGGCACGTAGTTAGCCGGTGCTTCTTCTCAAGGTACCGTCACAAAACGCTTCGTCCCTTGCGAAAGAGGTTTACAACCCGAAGGCCGTCATCCCCCACGCGGCGTCGCTGCATCAGGCTTGCGCCCATTGTGCAATATTCCCCACTGCTGCCTCCCGTAGGAGTCTGGGCCGTATCTCAGTCCCAATGTGGCCGTCCACCCTCTCAGGCCGGCTACCCGTCGCCGCCTTGGTAGGCCATTACCCCACCAACAAGCTGATAGGCCGCGGGCCCATCCCACACCGAAAAAACTTTCCACCACAATCACTACATCATGGTCCTATCTGGTATTAGACCCAGTTTCCCAGGCTTATCCCAAAGTGCAGGGCAGGTCACCCACGTGTTACTCACCCGTTCGCCACTCGAGTACCTTGCAAGCAAGGCCTTTCCGTTCGACTTGCATGTGTTAAGCACGCCGCCAGCGTTCGTCCTGAGCCAGGATCAAACTCTCCACAAAAAAACAAGCACAAAACACTCGTTCCAAAGGCTCGTGAAAAGCCCAAACCTAACCAAACAAACGATGACACAACATCATCATTCAAAAAAAACAACAGGGCAATCAGTGCATCAAACGCGCAGCGGGTCTTGACGAGACAACCAACCACACACACCAACCACCCCAGCACTACCATCACGCACCACCAACAAGCAGCACCATGACACCAGCACACAACCGGCACCACACACCACCAACGATGCGCAACAAGCAGCACAACAACAAAAATAAAAGTATTGGCACACTATTGAGTTCTCACACAACACAACACCACCACCAACCAAGGCGACAGCATCACATCAAAAAAATTTCGCCAACCGCTCGTTTTCCTGACCGCCATCTCCACAACCACTGTGGGGGCGCTGTCGGTCGCGGCGACCCACATAAAGTTACACACCCCCCACCAACAACACAAACCCCCAGCTCACAACACCAAAACAACCACCACACAACACGTCGAAAAGCTAGAGGTAAGCCGCCAGGGGCCCGTGGGGTCCATCGATGACGGTGATCGGAGTTCCAAAGATGTTGCTCAAGATCTCATCGCGAACAATTTCCTGCGGTGAGCCAAATGCGAATATCTTCCCGTCCCGCATGGCGCAGATTCGATCCGCGTAGCAAGCTGCAAAGTTGATGTCATGGAGCACCACGATGATGGTCTTACCCAAATCGATGGCAGCCTGTCGGAGGTGGCGCATCATTTCAACTGAGTGTGCAATGTCGAGATTGTTGAGGGGTTCGTCAAGCAGCACATAGTCCGTGTCCTGTGCCAACACCATGGCCACGTAAGCGCGTTGACGCTGACCTCCCGAAAGCTGGTCCAGATAACGATGCTGAAGCTGCTCTAGGTTAAGAAATTCCAAGGTGTTGCTGATCGCCGCTTCATCTTCGGCGGTCAAGCGACCGCGAGAATGGGGAAATCGACCAAATGCAACTAGTTGGCGCACGGTGAGGCGGGTTACAAAGTGGTTTTCCTGGCGCAAAATAGACAAAACTTTCGCCAATTCTTTGCTATCCGCGCTCGCGACGTCGAGTCCGGCCACCTCAATTGCACCCTGATCCATGCCGAGCAGCCTCCCGATCATCGTGAGCAACGTAGACTTCCCAGCACCGTTTGGTCCAACCAGCGCGGTAATGCCACCGCGGGGAATGCTGAGATCAATTGGGCCAACCACGGTTTCCCCATAGGTTTTGGCCGCGCTTGCAATCTTGATCATAGAGATCCCTTTCTCATGAGCACCACCAAAAAGAGCAGGCCGCCGACAAGTTCGATGATGATGCCAACAACTCCTTGTGCATAGAAAACATGGTGAAGAACGAAGTAGGCACCACAGAGCACAGCGAACGCGATTCCGCCAGCAAGAGGCAGGAGAAAACGGTGATCTTCAGTGCCGGCGAGCTGGTACGTGATGGTGACGACCAAAAAGCCCAGGAAAGTCATCGGCCCCACTAGGGCGGTCGACGTGGCCATCAAAATCGATACCACGCTGAGCAGCACCAAAGCCTCGCGGCGGTAACGTAGCCCCAAATTCAACGCCGACTCTTTACCCAACGCCATGACGTTGAGCACCTGAGACTTACTCATCAAATACGCCGCGCCGAAGATCACCAACGGGATCGCAATGGGAAAATATTGGGATTGGGCGTTCGCAACGGATCCGAATAGACGCGCGCTCAGGACATCGAATTCGCTCGGGGTGAGCAAACGCTGCATAAAGGTTGCCAAACTGCCTAGGCCTCCCCCGATCACGATGCCCACCAACAGCATCGCGTGCATGTCCCTACCTATCAGCCACGTGTATAGCAGCAATGTAAAAGCCACCATCAGTACCAGTTGGAACAGGAACATCCCGAAACTGTGGCTGAGCGTGGTCACCCCAAAAGCGAACACCGTTGCGGTGTGAATGGTTCGGTATAACGCTTCGAAACCCATGATGGATGGAGTCACGATTCTGTTATTCACCACGGTTTGAAACGCCAAGGTCGCCCACGCCTGCGCCACTGCCACCACCGCAATGGCAATCAAGGCATTGAAGCGTCGCTGCGCGATAAGCCAAAAGGCCTCGCTTCCAAAGGGCATTGGATTGCCATACGCCAGTAATCCGATTGCGCTGGAAGCAGCAATCAGATACACCACTATCAGGATTAGCCAATAGCGACGCCTGCCGGCGTTGTGCCCAAACATCGAGGTGCGCGTAGGTATGCGCGTATTAGCGTTCATTGCTGCTCCTCACGATGAGGATGACAAAAAACACGGCCCCGATGATTCCGAGCACTACCGACACTGGAATTTCGAATGGAGAAATGATCGTGCGGGCAAGCAAGTCAGAGGCTGTGACGATGCCGATACCTAGAAGGCATACCCAGCTGAGATTGCTTTGAAGGTTATCGCCTCGAAAACGGGAGACAATATTTGGAACGATGAGGCCCAGAAATGGGAGATTGCCCGCTACCACCGTGACCACGCCAGTTGCCAACGCGATCAGCGCGGTGCCGAAGAACACGAGACGTTGATAGGGCACGCCAAGATTTGTTGCGATGTCTTGCCCCAATCCGACGGCAGTGAAGTAGTCAGCACCCCAAAACACTGCGATCACTACCAAGAGCACCAACCACAGCACCTCGTATTGTCCCTGATACACGGAGGTGAAACTGCCCTGAAACCACACTGCCAGACTTTGCAATGCGTCGAATTCGAGGGCCAGAAACGTGCTCAGCGCACCAACCACTGCCCCGAGCATGATGCCCATGATGGGAACCACCAGCGATTGCTTCAGGCTGACCTTTCTCAGAAAGGCGAAGAACACCATGGTTCCAATGAACGAGCACAGCACCGCCATGACCATTCTTTGCAAGACTCCAGCTTCGGGAAAGAAAATCAGGCTGATCAACAGCCCGAGCCCCGCCCATTCCGTAGTGCCGGTTGTTGTGGGCTCAACGAATCGGTTCTGCGTGAGCAACTGCATGAGCAACCCGCTCATGGCGAGTGCTGCACCGGAGAGCACCAGGGCAATGGTGCGGGGGATGCGAGTGATCATCATCATCTCCCAACCACCGGGCGAGAAAATGTTGTACTCGCCCACCATGAGAGAGGCAAAGAGCAACCCCGCCACCACCATCGTTGCCATGGCGAAGCGGGGGTTCAGGGAACGAATCACGAAAAGTTTTCCTCGTTACTTGGACTGCTCGAATGCATCGGCGATGTCGTTGAGCATTTCCGTGTAGGTAATGATGGATTCGTTAATGTAGGTATCCTGCGGTGCGTACACCAAATGCTGATCCTTGATTGCGCTGACGTTCTTGAGTGCTGGAGAGTCAGCGATGACCTTGGAAGCTTTTTGATAATCGGGCTTGTCAGCATTGATTGCTCCGTCACGGTCGAGTACGAAAATCCAGTTCGGATTGGACTCAGCGATTGCTTCGACCGAAATGTCGTCACCTTCGTGGTTGCTGCTCGCGCCTTCTACCTCCAGCGCTGGCTTGAGGTTGAGCAATTCGAAGATTTGGCCGTAGGTGCGGCCAACTTTGGGGGCGATGTAGCCGATTTCGCCGCCGGAGACGTTCACTGCCATGACGGTATCGCTGCCGTTGTAGGCCTTTTTTGCTCGCTCGGCAGCCTTGTCAAAGTCCGCGACGAGCTCTTTCGCTTCGGATTCTTTGTCAAAGATCTTGCCCATTGCCATCACTTCGCGCTTCATGTCTTCAAAGAAGTCATGATCTTTGCGAGGTTCGAAGTCCACGATCGGCACTTCCGGATTGAGCTTCTTCATGTCTTCATAGTGTTGAGAGAAACGCTGGCCAGAGATGATGAGATCCGGCTGGGCTTCAACCAGCGCTTCCAGGTTGGGTTCGCGATGCGATCCCATATCTGCAACGTCGTCGCCTTCGTAGGCGTCGATGGTATCGGGAATCAACGTCTTCGGCGCGGCAACCAGCGGGATATCCCAGTCGGCGAGAATTTCGAAGGTTCGATTGTCGGTCGAGGCTGCCCGCTCTACCGGGACGGGAATTGCGACCTGCCCGTAGTTGTCTTCCACGGTAATTTCATTGCTTTTCGACGCAGACTGCTGTTCCTCCGCGCCACAAGCGGCCAGGCCGAGGCTCATCGCGAGCATGGCTGCTGTCAAAGACTTGAGTTTCATCATTGCCTTTCTTCGATGGGGATCCCGGCTACCTAAACAAAAATTACTAGCATAGGCAAACCTTAGTTAGCGCACCCTAAATCCAAAGCTTGTGCGCAGGGGGTTCTCTACAGACCCACCCCCATCCATACCCCCTAATGTGACCCGAACTACACTACTGATATGCAGGATTGGAAAAGGGTCTCTCTGGCGATGTTCGCAATAGGTTTCGGCGCGAATCACTTTGCTCCACTCCTACCCGTTTATCGGGCAGAACTTTCACTCACCCAGTCCAAAGTGACCCTTCTTTTAGCCATCTACATTCTCGGCCTCGTACCCGCACTCGTCCTCGGCGGCACTCGTTCCGACTACCTTGGCCGCAGAGCCGTCATGCGCCCCGCAGCGGTGATTTCCCTTTTTGGCACCCTGTTGTTGATGTTCTTTCCCGAACGTTTTGAGATCGTCGTGGCTGCGGGACGTCTAGTCACCGGAATCGCAGTGGGGCTCATGCTGGCAGCCGGAGCAGCGTGGTTGAAAGAGCTCACTGCAGCTAATGGCGGATCCATAGCGTTGGGCGCAAAGCGCGCAACCGTGGCAACATCCGCTGGCTTCGGGTTAGGCCCCGCCGTCAGTGGCGCCATGGCCCAATGGTTACCCGCACCGCTATACACCCCATTAGCGGCCCACCTGCTGCTTATTATCGTCTCTGGCATGGCAGTGTGGAACGTCCCCGAGACCGCCCCTCCATGCGAAGTTTCTCCGCGAGGATGGAGCCTACCTTCCTTCAGGATTCTATTGTGGGCACCCTGGGTGTTCGGGGCAGCCACCACTGCTTTTGCAACTCTCCCCACATTCCTCAGCACCGAGGCAGACATTGCCTTTGCCGGCTTGATCGCCTCGATGACGATGCTCAGCGGGGTGGCCGTGCAACAGGCTGTGAATCGCAGGATCCTCAACACTGGGCGCGCTCCGGTAGGCGTCGGGCTTTTCTTGGCTGCCGTGGGGATGGTGCTCGGCGCCTGGATCGCACATAGCCACTCAGTTTTCGCAATGCTTCTTACCGCGCCCGTTCTGGGAGCAGCTTACGGCACCCTCATGGTGTCGGGGCTATTCCTAGTGCAGAATGCAGCGCATAAAGATGACCTGGGACAACATACGGCCATCTACTATTCCGCCACGTACCTCGGGTTTTTTGCCCCGTGGATACTATCGCTGCTGTCCCAGGTCATTGACCAGGAATGGTCATTACTGTTCGGAGCTTTCGTGGCCGTTGCTACGGCCACCGTGGCGCGTCGTTAAGCTGCAACGCCCACGCCCGTTCCAATGCATTCATACAGCTCAGGATTGCTGCGTCGCAGCATTTCGCCACGAATATAGCCAGCAACGCCGGTAAGAAGAATCACCGAGGGCATACCTACGACCAGCGGATGGAAACCCTCTTGCCCCACCATCACATCAAAGTGAATCAAGATTTCGATGAAGATCACGGCCAGGCCAATCATCGCCAGCACAGGCGCGATCACCCGCACGAAGACATTGTGCTCGCGGTCTCCCCTGAAGAACATCACAACCGCGATTGAGGTGATCAGCAGCAGGAACACAATGCCGAACGCACCAGCGTTGGTCAGCCAGGAGAACATGGTGAGAACCGGGAATTCCGGTCCCGCATTGGTGGCCTCACCGTAGGCGGCGAAACCTACAATGAACAGCAGTGCGAGTGCCGACTGCGCGAGGGAAGCATAGATCGGGGCGTGGGTTTTCGGATGAGTGCGTCCGAGCTTTTCCGGCAGAACGCCTTCACGGCCGAGCACAAGTGCGTAACGCGCCACAGCGTTATGGAATGCAAACAGCGCCGCGAGCAGCGAGGTTACAAAGATGATGCGGCCAACAGTTGCTAACCCACCGTGGCCACCTTCTTCGAGAAAAACGAAAATGAGCTCAGGACCAAGCTCACGTGCGCGGTCGACGATTTGAGAGTCGCCAACTCCTTGGCCAATAGCCCAAGCCGAGAAGGCGTAAAAGCCAGCGATCAACATCAATGCACCATACGTTGCCCGTGGCACGGAACGCTTGGGGTCTTTTGCTTCCTCTGCGTAGATCGTGGCGGATTCAAAACCCATGAATGCTGCCATGCCGAATGCCAATGCCGCACCAACGCCAGGCCCAGCAAATCCAGCGGGATCGAAAGCTTGCGCGCTCAAACCTTCCGCCGGGTTGGCCAGGCCGATGAAATCCACGAATGCAACGACCGCGAATTCCAGCAACACCAAGACTCCGATGACTTTTGCAGAAGCATCAATGTTCATCGCACCAAGAAGTGCCGTCACCAACCAACACACCAACGCCGCGATCCACCAGCTCACTTCTATTCCAAGTAGCGCCGAGAGCGTTCCAGAAATCGTCACCCCCACAATGCCGTAGAGGCCGATCTGCATGGCGTTATAACTCACCAACGCCAGCCAAGCAGCGGCGAGTCCGTGTCGCTTACCCAAGCCAGTGGCGATATAGGCATACAGGGCACCGGCATTGGTGATGTTGCTGCTCATGGCCGCGTAGCCAACAGCGAAGATCAGAAGCACGACGCCGAGCACGAGGTACCCCATCGGCACTTCCACCATGCCTGTGACTGCATAACTGGTTGGCGCACCACCGGCGACGGCGGTCAGTGGCGCTGAAGCTGCGATGATCAACATCATCAGCGATCCGGCACCCAAATGCCCCTGGAGGGCGTGTTCCTTGTCTGTTGTTGCCATGATCTCCCTAACGTCTAAGGTGTTCCAAACCACACTTCGTGGTGACTCAGACGACTCTAAGGAGAATTCTGTGTTGATCACAGACTCCAGTGATGGCTATGCGCCCGATCACAAAAGCACTGCACCTCTCGCCAAGATTTGTGATGCGGATCATGGTGAAGTGGGACACATCACCGCAACTCAAGAAGGAGCATCCCATGGCACATTCCAAAGGTTCCATCGGCATCATCGGCGCGGGTTTCGCCGGACTCATCTCTGCGCGCGAACTCGAGCGCCTCGGCTATGACGTGGAAATTTTTGAAGCACGTGACCGCATCGGCGGTCGCACCTGGACCGAAGAGCGGATGGGCTACACGCTAGAAATCGGCGGCACCTGGGTCCACTGGATGCAGCCATTCATCTGGGCAGAGATCACCCGTTACGGCTCTGAAATTGTGGCGTCCCCCGTGTGTGACGAGGCATTCTGGATCGTTGGCGACAAGGTACACCGCGGTAAGGAAGCCGATGTGGACGAAAAGCTCGCCGCTGTCCAAGCAAAGATTTTCGAGCGTTCCCGTGAGCTTTTCCCGCTACCCCACGCACCCTGGACCAACCGCGATGCCGTGGAGGCCGCAGACACCGGCACTGTGCTCGACTGCGTCCGTAATGGCGAATTCAGCGACGAGGAAGTTGCACTCGCTAACGCATACTGGAATGCCGGATACAACGGCGAATCCCGCACCGCTTCGCCAATCATGGCGGCGCACTGGGCTTCGCTTTCAGACCATCGCCTTTCGCTGCTGGATGATCAAACGCTTCGCTACAAGCTCGTCGGCGGCATGAAGCGCATCTACACCAAGATCCGCGAAGACATCCGCGGCGAGGTGCACCTGAACTCGCGCGTGACCAAGGTCGACGATCTTGACGCAGGCAAGGGCGTCGACATCACACTGGAAGACGGCACCACCCGCCACTTTGACCAGCTCGTGGTCACCCTCCCCATCGGCGCACTACGAACCATCGACTTCACCGGCGATCTGCCCAAGCACGCCAAGGAGGCCATGGTCGAAGGATGGAACTGCACCGGCCATAAAGTCTGGGTGAAGATCAAGGGACACCGCAAAGTGCTGGCCTACGCCCCCGACGGCCACCCGCTCGCCCTGCTTCGCTCCGAGTACTTCTTGGACGACGACACCACCATCTGCGTCGGCTTTGGCCCCGACCACGCTGCCATCGATCTCAACAGCGTCGAGGAAGTCCAGAAGGCACTCGATGCGTGGGAGGCTGACCTAGAAGTGGTTGACACCTTCAGCCACGATTGGGTCGAGGATGAATTCACCGGCCAGACCTGGGCCACACCTCGCACCGGCCAATTCCTCCACGGCCACCCCGAGAAGCTGCGCCACGGCAACTTGATTTTCGCCGGTTCCGACTGGGCAGCCGGTTGGAACTCCTTCGTGGATGGCGCGATTGAGACTGGCTTCCGAGCCGCTCGAGAAATCGACGAGTTACACTCCTAACCCCCAAGCCCCGCTACGGCGGGGCAATTTTTTTGCCCTTCTTTTAGGCAAGGGCGCAGCGATCGTGACTCAAGCACACATTCCAGCTATTGCCGATAACCAGCAGCAAGCTTTTCGACGCCCCACCAGACCAAACCCCTCTGCACTCTTTCTCACAATCGAGCGGCCCTGATTCACGTTTACAGCGTGGCTGCGAGACCTCAAGCATGATCAAGCGGTCACAGCATATCTTCCGAAATATGAAACGGCGGCGACTTTCCTCAAGGCGCTAGACCACTGTTGCGCACGCCGAGCTATTCAACGCATTTTCTCGGGGCTGGGCTATCCAAACCCAAGGGATCTGAAACGCATAACGACGGCACCGGGAGGTGAATCTTCCCGGTGCCGTCGTAGGGCGAGTCAGCGAATGCTTCTAGCTACCGTAGTGGAGCCAAACTGCCTTGGTTTCGGTGTAGCACTCGATGGCCTGCGGGCCCATCTCGCGGCCCCAGCCGGACTGCTTGTAGCCGCCCCAGGGTGCAGCCATGTCTGGGATCGGCAGCATGTTGACGAACACCGCGCCGGAGCGAAGGCCGTTGGCAATCTTCTGGCTTTCGGCAATGTCCTTGGTCCACACAGCAGCGGCGAGGCCATATTCGGTGTCGTTAGCGCGAGCGATGACTTCATCGAGTCCGTCTTGGCCTTCGTATTGCATGACTGAAAGCACGGGGCCGAAGATTTCTTCCTTGGCGATCGTGTTTTCGTCAGAAACACCGGTGAAGACGGTGGGCTCAACAAAGAAACCGTCGCGGTCGATGCGCTTGCCGCCCGTGACTAGCTCGGCGCCTTCCGAGCGACCCGCCTCAATGAGGTTGGTGACGTGGCCGAGGTGCTTTTCAGAAACGACCGGGGTGAGCTGCGAGTTTTCATCGGCGCCGGGGCCTACGTTCATGGAGGAGGCGGCACCAGCAAGCTTTTCGACGAACTCGTCGTGCACCTTGCTGTCCACGTAGAAACGGGTGTACGCGGCACACACCTGGCCGGAGTTCAACAGCGCGCCACCCACATTGCCCGCCACGGCAGCATCAATGTCTGCAGAAGAGGTGATGATGGAAGGAGCTTTGCCACCCAGTTCCAAGGTCAGACGCTTGAGGTTGGAATCTGCTGCTGCGTGGGTAATGGCTTTGCCTGTGGGCGTGGAGCCTGTGTAGGAGAGGTGATCCACATCCATGTGGGAACTCAACAGAGCACCGACGTTGCCGGCACCAGTGACGATATTCACGACGCCAGCGGGCACACCGGCCTGCTCGCAGATCTCCACCAACTTGATGGAGGTCAGCGGGGTAACTTCCGAAGGCTTAATCACGACGGTGTTGCCGGTGGCAAGTGCGGGAGCGAGCTTCCAGGCCAGGATCATGAGCGGGAAGTTCCACGGGGTGATCAGCGCATTGACGCCCACTGGTTCACGCTTGGTGTAGTGCAAGGTGTCGGGGAAACTGACGGGGTTTGTGGTGCCCTGAATCTTGGTCACGAACCCGGCGAAGTAGCGGAAGTGATTTGCTGCACCGGCGACGGAAACCTGGCGTGCCACACCAATTGGCTGGCCCTGATCCAGGGTCTCAAGTTGAGCGAATTCCTCAGCGTTCGCCTCAATGAGATCGGCGATCTTGAACAAGACCTCGGCGCGTTGGACTGGGAGCAGGTTTGCCCACTCCCCTGCCAGCGCAGAGCGAGCTGCGGCTACTGCCTCATTCACCTGGGCTTCATTTGCACTGGCGACGTTAGCAATCACTTCGCCGGTGGCGGGGTTGTAGGACTCGATGGCATCCGCTGCGCCATCGACCCATTGACCATTGATGTACTGCTGAGTTTGCATGCTGCATCCCTTCGTTTCGGTGATCTAGACCATGAGTGTAGGTGAGCCAGCTCACCCAATCTTGTGTTTTGGTGCGCCGAAATTAGCCAATAGTGCTCAGCGTCTCCGCGCGGCACTGGGACTCTCACCAAAGCGCTCCTTGAACGCCCGAGAAAAATACGCGGCATCCGGCATCCCACATTCGGCGGCAATCGAACTAATGGGCATGGATGCGCAGGATTGATCAACTAACATCGAATGAGCCTGATCCAACCTCCGCGCCTTAATCGTCGCGGCCACCGTGGTGGCGTGATCACTGTAGAGCGAGTGAAGGTAGCGCACAGAGATGAAGTGTGCCTGCGCAATAGTTTTCGGATTCAGATCAGGGTCACTCAGATGCGTATCGATGTATTGCTCGATATCTCGCAGCAGGCGACCCTTAGAATCCAGGCCAAAGCCGGAGTCCTCAGCCGCGGCCATCAGGACGGGCCGAATCATCGCCACCACCATTTCTGCAAGCTGCGCCCCAGCACGGGTACCCAACTCACTGAAATTATGAGCAAGTTCGCTTAGAAACGCGCTCACTGCGGAGCTCACGGCGAAACCCTTGGTCAGGGAGATGGCGGTGAGATTCGCCAGCACCTTTTCTGAGAGCCCGAAATCTTTCTTCGGCACCATCACCACCAGCAGGGTGCAATCAGAGCAAAAATCCAAAGAATAAGGACGCGTTGTGTCATAAATGACGATGTCGCCTTGGCTAAAACGCACCGAACGCCCATCTTGGCGAAGCACACCCTGGCCATCGATAATCTGACTCAACTTGATATAAGCCTCGGAAGGCCCCGCGATCAGCTCCGCGGTGCGTCGCACAGAATGGGCACTCGCCGCAATATGCACGAACGTGGTTCTCCCCACGTCGTGCCGCTGCACGGTCCCCTGGAAGGATTCCGGCGATGGGGCGTCGATAAGCAAAGGCACCACCGTGCTGTTGACCGCATTGCGAAACTCAGCGATTCCAATACTCATAGCAACCTCCTGGTGACCATTATGCGCTTCAAGGCGCCGACGGAGTCCGCCGACGCCTTGAAATGACTGGTTTAGCGCTCGATGAGCACGTCTTCAAAGACTTCGCTCAGCAGCTCGGGAGCGTCCAATGGCAGCACCGCAGCCACGTACTGATCCGGGCGCACCACCACGACCGCACCTTCGGTCGCAATTTCGCGTTCTTCAAAGATGTTGTGATCAGGCAGCAGCGAGTACACCTTCTCGTAGTTGCTCACCTTGAAAGGACCACACTTCGGGAAGAACACCTTCGGCACCTCGTTGAGATCCACCTCGGTGTGCAACGCCGGGTACACGATCTTGGTGTCGAACATTGCGTCCTCATCGCCGGGCAGCGTGTAGCGATTCTGCGGTGAAGCGGGATCATTGGCGAACCACTGCGCCCACTGTTGCGCCTTGGTGTCTTGCCCGACGCCATCAGCAAACACGTAGATGCGATAACGGCCATCGGCCTTTGCATGGTGACCCAAGTGGATGGGGTTGGCGTCCGCAACGCGGCAAACCTGGGCGGACTTGAATCGCTTGCCCACGGGGAAGCCCTTGGCCAGATCCTGATGATCTTTATTGCCAGTGAGGCTAGATTCGCGGTACTCCGTCATGAAACCTGCTGGGAATTCAGCGGTCCGAACGTAGTAGTCCTCCAGGTAGCTGGGGTTCTCCAGCTCTTCGGTTGGGGTAGCCATCAACGTGGACCACTCACGGTCAAAGTCGATGAGGTTCTTGGCAATTTCCTTGCGCTCCTCACCGTAGGTGCGCAGCAGGGTTTCGGGGCTACGTCCGTCAAGCACATAGCCCAGCTTCCAGCCGATATTGAAGCCATCTTGCATGGACACGTTCATGCCTTGACCCGCCTTAGCAGAGTGCGTGTGGCAGGCATCGCCGGTGATGAACACGCGCGGTTCGGGGCACGCATCGGAGAGGTTATCGAACTTGTTGGCCAAGCGGTGTCCCACCTCGTACACCGAGTGCCAGCACACTTCCTTCACGTCCAAGGTATAGGGGCTCAGGATGTTATTGGCCTGCTCGATGATCTCTTCAATGGTGGTGTTACGCACTTGGCCATTGTCGTTTTCATCCACCTCACCCAAGTCCACATACATGCGGAAGAGGTAGCCACCTTCGCGGGGGATATGCAGGATAGAGCCGTGCTTGGAGTTAATCGCGCACTTGAGACGGATGTCCGGGAAGTCAGTCTCTGCGATGACGTCCATGACGCCCCAGGCGTGGTTTGCCGCCTTGCCTTCGAGTCGACCGCCTATGGCCTTGCGAACGCCAGAACGAGCGCCGTCACAGCCCACCACATACTTGGTGTGCACGGTGCGCTCTTCACCCGAGTCCACGTCACGAAGCTGTACCTTCACTGGGTACTCGCCCTCGCCAACCTCCAGGCCAAGGAACTCGAAGCCGAAGTTTGGCTTCATCCGCGAAGGCGAACGATCCATGAATTCTGCGAAGTAATCCAGCACGCGAGCCTGGTTGACGATCAAGTGTGGGAATTCGGACACGCCGTGCTCATCGTCAAGAGTGCGAGCGGTGCGGTGAATTTCTTCAGGAGCGTCTGCCTTGGGCTTCCAGAAAGCCATCTCTGTGATGCGATACGCCTCGTCGGTGATTTCTTTGGCAAAGCCGAATGCCTGGAAGGTTTCTACCGAACGTGCCTGGATACCGTCCGCCTGGCCGATTTCCAGACGATGGGGGCGGCGATCGATGATGCGGGTGTGCACATTCGGGAACATCGATAGTTGCGCTGCCGTGATCATGCCTGCAGGACCTGCGCCAACGATGAGCACGTCCATTTCGTCCGGCAGCTCATCGCTACGGTCGAGTCCGAGACCCGCCGCAGGCAGAACCCGGGGATTGGTAGAAACATAGCCGTGGTGGTGGAATTGCATGACGTCTCCTAGAAGTGTCGTGTGCGTTGTAGCGAACTACACCGCAAGGGTTTGGTTATGCGGTACTCCAAACGAAGGGGCGCTCGCGCTGCTCTTCTTCGTGTAGAGGCCCAAGTGGGACGTTTGTTTTGTCGCGGAGTGCGATCGTTGCCAGCAAGCCAACGACGGTCATAAACACCAAGTAGTAGGTCACTGCTTGGGTGCCACCCGTGGCGTCGACAAGCGATTCTGCAATCGTGGGGGCGAAAGCGCCGCCCAAGATCGCGCCGATGGCATAAGAGATGGATACGCCGGAGAAGCGCACCGAAGCCGGGAAGATCTCTGCATACATGGCAGCCTGCGGGCCATAAGTGAAGCCGGTGCCGATGGTCAGCAGCGCCAGGCCAAAGAACAGCGAGATGCCACTGCCCTGGTTCACCAGCGGGAAAAGCGTGAACACGCCGCCGAGCTGCAGCAAGAAACCCAAGATGTACGTCTTCTTGCGGCCGATAAGGTCAGAAACCTTGCCCGAAAGCAGAGTGAACACCAGCCAAGATGCGGCCGAGCCGGTGACTGCCAGCAGCACAGTGTCACGAGTCAGGCCAACGGGGCCTTCGGGATTCGAAGCGTACTTCTGGATCCAGCCGCCGGTGGTCATGTACCCCACCGCATTGTTACCTGCAAAGACGAGGGCTGCAAGGAACACCAGCATGCCGTTCTTCTTCAGCAGGGAGCCGATGGGATTGCTGTTTTGTTCTTTACGCTCGGCGATTTCTTTGAACACTGGGGACTCATCCACCCCACGGCGGATGAAGTAGCCCAGGCCAATGAGCACCACGCTCACCAGGAACGGGATGCGCCAACCCCAGTCGAGGAAGGCATCGCCGGGGGCAATCAGGCTCATCAGCGCCAGCATTCCGGAAGCAAGAAGGAGTCCGAGCGGCACGCCGATCTGGGGCGAGCAGCCATACCAGCCACGCTTGTGATCTGGCGCGTGCTCCACTGCCATGAGGACCGCGCCGCCCCATTCGCCACCTGCAGAAATACCCTGCAGGACGCGAAGCAAAATGAGCAGAATCGGCGCGGCAACACCGATGGAGGCGTAGGTGGGCAGCAGACCAATGACTGCGGTAGCTGTACCCATGCCCATGAGCGTCACCATCAGTACGACGCGACGACCAAACTTATCGCCGAAGTAGCCGGCGAGGAACGCGCCGAAAGGACGGAACAGGAAGCTCAGTCCAACGGTAAGGAAGCTAACGACGGTAGCGGCCTGCGCACCGAGCCCAGCGAAGAACAGCTTGTTAAACACCAAGCCTGCTGCGCTGGCGTACAGGAAGAAGTCGTACCACTCGATGGCGGTACCCACCGTTGTAGCCAGAGCTACTCGACGCTGCTCGTTGGTGCTACGCACCTCATCGCCGGGCAGCACACCGTTTGTGTTCGAACTCATCGAACCTCCTTGAAAATATTTGATCTCATCCACGACCCCGCATTTCGACGTTGTGGTTTGAAACACTTTACGCGGTGAAGCACGTGGATTTTGCCAGTATTGCAGGTGCCTAGCGTCACAGTTTCCTGTGACCCACCAGCATACTTTTCAAATTTTGTGATCCACACTACTTGCGGGGTTAGAAGCCATCATATATGATTTGCCACAAACGTCAAGAACTCACAGAAAGGAGGCTTCATGGAGATCCTGAGCAAGTTGCCTGCTACACCGGGGAAAATCATCGCCGTGCACGTGGCGTTCGAATCACGCGCCGCGCAGCGAGGACGTCGCCCGAAGCAGCCGTCATATTTCATGAAGGCCACCAGTTCCCTTGCAGACTCCGGACAGGTCGTTCGCCCGGCCGGATGTGAGCTTTTAGCTTTTGAGGGTGAAATTGCCCTCATCATTGGACGCGAAGGCAAAAATATCCCCCTCGATCAGGCCTGGGATTACGTTACAGCCGTCACCGCCTCCAATGACCTGGGCATATACGACTACCGCGCACAGGACAAGGGCTCGAATACCCGCTCCAAGTCCCGCGATGGTTACACCCCCGTAGGCCCGGAGCTTATCGACGCCCGCGAGGTCGCCCCCGACCAACTCCGCATTCGCACCTGGGTCAATGGAGAGCTTGCTCAAGAGGGCACCACCAGCGAGGAAGACCTCATCTTCCCGCTGCCACAGTTTGTTGCCGACCTTTCTCAACACATGACGCTCTACCCCGGCGACATCATCTTGACCGGCACCCCTGCCGGCTCCACGGTGGTGCAACCCGGCGACGTCATGGAGATTGAAGTTGACGGCAATGGCCAATCCTCCGGCAAGTTGCGCACCGAGGTAGTTGAAGGCCCCGGCGATTTCGACGAGTCCGTGGGCATGCTGCCGAAGGTCGATGACAAGCAGCGTGAAGATGCATACGGTTCACGCGAAGCCGCAGGGCTCAGCGATGGTCTCTCCGAGTCCCTGAAAGCCAAGCTCGAAGCAACCCCCACTGCCGGGCTCTCCGCACAGCTTCGCAGCCGCGGACTCAACCAAGTAGTCATCGAGGGCGTTTATCCTCAAACCCCCGGTACCAAGATGGTGGGCGTGGCCAAAACACTGCGCTTTGTGCCCGGCCGCGAGGATCTATTCAAGTCCCACGGCGGTGGCTACAACACCCAAAAGCGTGCATTCGATGCGCTCAAGCCCGGCGAAGTGCTCGTGATTGAGGCACGTCAAGAACCTGGATCCGGCACCCTAGGCGACGTGCTCGCCATCCGCGCGAAGGATCTTGGCGCTGCAGGCATCGTCACCGATGGTGGGGTGCGCGACTACGCCGCAGTGCAGGAAGTTGGCCTCCCAGTGTTCACTCAAGGCGCACACCCTGCGGTGCTCGGCCGCAAGCATGTGCCTTGGGACATGGATCTGCCGATCGCTTGCGGCAACGCCACCGTGGTGCCCGGCGATGTGATCGTTGGCGATGACGACGGCGTAATCGTGATTCCTCGCGACATCGTCGAGGAAGTCGTCGACGCGGCCATTAAGAAGGAACATCAGGACGAATGGGTTGCCGAACGCGTGGCGGAAGGCAACCCCGTCGGCGGACTTTTCCCACCCACAGGCGAGTGGAAACAGCAGTGGGAGGAGTACCTCAAGCAGAACCCGGTACCGGATTATGGCAGTAGTCGAGCAGAGTAAAACTGAGCGGGCTTATGAGTGGATTAAGGAGCGGATTCACTCGCACGAATTCGCCCCGGGCCACCGGCTGGTGCTGAGCAGTATTGCCGATGAGTTATCGGTAAGCCCCGTGCCTATCCGAGAAGCCATCCGCCAGCTTGAGGCCGAGGGATTGGTAACATTCGCCCGCAACGTCGGCGCGAGGGTCACCATGATTGAACCCGAACGCTACTCAAACCTGATGGAGTCCGTGGCAGTGCTCGAAGGCGTTGCCACTGCTCTATCGGCTCCGCACCTGAGCGCCGATGCCATCACA